>PLWX01000103.1 GCA_003151155.1 Acidobacteriaceae bacterium | reverse complement strand
AAGTGTGAAGTATATCGGTCTGGATATTCATCAAGCAACGATCTCAGCGGCAGTGTTGGATGCCAACGGCAAGCTGCTGATGGAGTCGGTGGTGGAAACTCGGGGCTCGACCATCGTCGAGTTTCTGCGGGGACTGCGCGGAGAGCTGGTTGTAACCTTCGAGGAAGGCACCTCGGCGGCATGGCTGCATGATCTCTTGAAGCCGCATGTCAGCAAGTTGATCGTGTGCGACCCGCGCAAGAACGCTCTGCTGAAGGTAGGAAGTAAGAGCGATCGCATCGATGCCTGCAAACTAGCAGAGTTGTTGCGCGGCGGACATCTCTCTTCGGTGTACCACGGCGGAGCAGGAGTGCGAACGTTGAAGGAGCTGGCGCGCAACTATCTGACCCTTACCCAGGACGCGACTCGGGTGATGAATCGCATCAAGGCTCTGTATCGCAGCCAGGCGATCCCACGGCGTTCATACTTACCTCCTTCTTTCGTGATCGGCTAAGGGAAAGGTGGGACAATCACATTCTCTCTCTCCCGCTCCTCAATACTGACAAGGATGTGAAGGTGGATTGGGGGCCGTGCTGCTTCTGCGCTTTGCAGATTGTAGCGGCGCCAGAGTTCGGACTAACCGGCGATGATCGCCGTTTCCGAAACTTGAGGAGGAGCTTCGTCGTGAATTTCGACACGAAGGTGTGGGGCGACGGAAGCCGATTCGATATCGCTGAGAAGGGCAAACAGGAAACGCAGCAGGAACGCGATGGCTAGCGTACTAATCGAGGTAAAGACTGCGACAATCATCATTGCGAGCGCCTGAGAGAATCGGAACTTTCTGATCGTCTCCGAAAAGCCCATGCATTTCGCGAAAAAAGTCCATAAATACTTCATAAGGATTTCAACTCTGCGGCTTTGCGATTGCTAGACTGAAGGCTCCGCTCGCGAGAGCGAGATCGCGACCGTTCATGCCGAGTGTTGGAAAACCAGCCGTAAAGGTCTTCGTTGCCACCACGGTGATGCTGACCTTCATTTCGTTTTGGCGGGCTGCCGCCATCGTCCTCTCCGACCTTGCTTCTTCCGCGTATTACGTCGGCGGTGACGCCGAAAAGGTAATCGGGAAAAGCGCGCCGTGGTTCGTGCTTGCCGTGATGCTGTTCAGTTACGCGGTGCGTTCCATCTACATCGAGTCAAGCTCGATGTTTGTTCGCGGCGGCGTGTACAGGGTGGTCAAGGAAGCGATGGGCGGGCAGTTGGCCAAGCTCTCGGTTTCCGCGTTGCTTTTCGATTACGTTTTAACCGGGCCGATCAGCGCGGTGTCGGCTGGACAATACCTGGCTGGCTTCGTGCAGGACCTCTCCGTGCGCATGCACCACACCATCAACATGAGTGATGCGCAGGAGAATTATTTCGCGGCGGCATTCGGTGTGGTGGTGACCGCCTACTTCTGGTGGAAGAATATCCAGGGCATTCACGAAAGCAGCGAGAAGGCTCTTCGGATCATGCAGATCACCACGGTAATGGTGGTGCTGCTGATCGCCTGGTGCGTGACCACGCTTGTCGCGCATCCTGCCCACCTGCCGCCTTTGCCTTCGCGGAGCGCGCTCAAGATGGACCATGAGTCCCTCGGCTGGCTCTATCACACCTGGGCCGCGAATCTGACCTGGGTGCTGCTGCTCGTCGGTTTCGGACACTCCGTGCTCGCCATGAGCGGTGAAGAATCCCTGGCGCAGGTGAACCGCGAGATCGAACACCCAAAGCTGAAGAATCTCGAGCGCACCGGGTTGGTGATCTTCCTTTACAGCCTTTTCTTCACCTCGCTGGTGTCGTTTTTCGCGGTGATGATTATTCCCGACGGCGTGCGTCCGAATTACTTCGGGAACCTGATCGGCGGATTGGCGATGAATGTCGTCGGACCGTTCACACTCAAACTTTTCTTCCAAGGTTTCGTGGTGCTGGTCGGCGTGTTGATCCTTTCCGGTGCGGTGAATACCGCAATCGTCGGCGCAAACGGCGTCTTGAACCGCATCAGCGAAGACGGCGTGCTGACGCCGTGGTTCCGGCACCCGCAGACGAAATATGGCACCACGCATCGCATCATCAACCTGATTGCGATCCTGCAGATCCTCACCATCGTGCTCAGCCGCGGCAACGTTTATCTGCTGGCATCGCTCTACGCCTTCGGCGTGATCTGGAGTTTTGCATTTAAGTCGCTGGCGGTACTCGTTCTGCGCTTTACAGAGCCGGAAAACCGACAGTGGAAGGTACCCGGCAACCTCCACATTGGCAAGATAGAGCTGCCCATCGGTCTCGGACTGATCTCGATCTTGCTGTTCGCCACCGCGATCGTGAATCTTTTCACCAAGCAACTGGCGACGATCTCTGGCATCGCGTTCAGCCTTTTCTTATTCGGAGTTTTTACCGTCTCCGAGCGCATAAGCCGAAAGTCGCTGGCAGGGAAGCAGCACGACCTCGAACAGTTCCGGGTGAATGCCCAGGAAGACATCTCGGCCGAAGCGATGGAAGTGCGTCCCGGGAATGTGCTGGTCGCGGTGCGTGATCCGCGAAACCTTGCGTATCTGCGGGACGTCCTCAAGCATACGGACACTTCGAAGCAGGACGTCGTCGTCATGACCTCGCGGGTCTATCATCGCGAGCATTCCTTCAGCGGCAATCTGCGGCTCGATTCGTCCGAAGTATTCGAAGAGTACGAGCAGCAACTTTTCAGTGCTGTCGTGAATGAGGCCGAGAAAGAGGGCCGTCACGTCGCCTTGCTGGTGGCGCCGACCAACGATGTTTTCGAAAGCATTGTCGTCACCGGCCAGCGGCTGAACTCCGCGACAATTGTCTGTGGCTTATCGAACAAACGCACTCCCGAGGAGCAAGGCAAACTTACCGGGGACGCCTGGGAGCGACTGCCGGATCCTAAGCCCCGCATGAACCTGATCGTGGCCTCGCCCGAAGGCCGCAAGTGGGAGTTCGAACTTGGCCCGCATACTCCGCGGTTGCGGTCGCAGGACATCAAGCTGATGCACGACATCTGGCTGCAGGTCACGCGCGATCCGCAGTACAGCGGATTGCACCATTCCCACGTGGTTGCGGTGGCTCTACGCGAGTTGCAACAGAGGCTGGATGGCAGCGAGAGCGGGCAGGTGTTGCAGGATCTGCGCGAGGAACTCGACCGCGAGCCCCAATAAGCCCGCTTGCATTCCAGCTAACCAAGGCTGTTGATGACTCAATCCAAGCCCGAGCGAGCGAAAGACCCCATGTTCGTTTCCGTCCATTACTGTTGGAAAATCGCGATATCGCAAGCAATCGCGGTATGGCAGGATTGTGAGTGGTAAGGGCGTTCACAACAGCTATCGTGTTCAGCATACTTGCAAAGAGGCATTGAGGCATGGAGAAGTATGCTGCCCGAGAGGTAAAACACGAGATCGACCGAATCCTTTGGGGAGTGTGGGACCCAATCGGAGTAAACGAAGATCCGAACGCTCGTGATGAGTACAGCTCTTATGTAAATGGGGTGTTTGAGTTATTGGTCAACGGTGTTTCAGACGACGCAATCGCCGCGCATCTCCTCGCAATCGTGGTTGACAGGATGGGGATTGGGGGGGCGACTGTAGAGCGGATGCGTCTGACAGTGGAAGCGCTTCGGGAAATCCGTCTCCCGTCGTAACTGGCGATAGATCGCGATACCGCAAGTAATCCCGGTGTGTCAGGATTGTCAGTGGTAAAGGCTGTTTGGATCAG
>PLWX01000190.1 GCA_003151155.1 Acidobacteriaceae bacterium | reverse complement strand
CCCATCGCCAGCCGCCGATTCTACAAACCAAGCCTGTGGATACCTCAACACGTTCTGCTCACGAATCCGAACTTGCACCACGGGCTGTTAGGGCTCTCAATGCGGGACGGGGCTTGGGTTCGGATTCTGGACGGAGAATTTTGGTGGATCGATGAGCATGCCGACTGGATGAAGCGCCCCGAAAATGCTCGCAAGGTCGGCCTTACGGACACAGTGTATGAGTCTATCGCTTCCATCTCAAATGACTACTCTGGACCTCGACGTGAGGTGATCCTTCGGGCAGTCATGGCGGATGGCTTCATACGCATGCGTGGTCGCGGAGACGTGCTGGTATTTGAGTTCTCTGGCCAGTGGCGCCCGGCATTGCTAGCGTGTCGAAGAGTGCTGCGAGCGATCGGGGGAGAGTTTCTCGTTTGCCGCTTTCATAATCTTCTCCACCAGGAATGGCTTGAGGTGGTCTACCACGACTACGCAGCGGCGATGGAAGACGATCTGGAGGCGATCCTTCGCAGGCGGCAGAAGATCTGAGAACGCATCTGGCTGTCCCGGGGGTCTGACTGATTGCTTCTCAGAAGGATTCTAGCTAACCACCAGCAACTGCAGTCCAAACAGAAGTTCGGTGTGCAGATTGTGTGCCGTGCTTCCGAGCTTTTCGATCGAACTGTGCCTAAAGAAAGGGAAGCGCTTGCCGAGAAAGCTTGGACAAATCATCGCTCGCGGTGGCGGTCACTTCCTGGTGCGAGTCTCGCTTGGCCGCGACCGCCACAACGGTCGCCGGCGTTATCACAGCCGCACCCTCCGCGGCGGCCTGCGAGCGGCGCAAGCGTACCTCAATCGTCGGCTCGAAGCACTTGATCGCGACCGCGATCTCGAAGGCACCGAAATGACTTGTGATGAATATTTCGACCGCTGGCTTGAGCTGGGGGCGCGACCGAAGCTGCGTCCGAAAAGTTACCGCGACTATCAATCCCTGCTGCTCCGCTATGTCCGACCGTCGTTGGGTGAGCGGCGACTGCGCGGCATCGTCCCGCTCGATATCCAAAGTCTCTATCAAGCGATGGAAGCGCGTGGGCTATCATCCCGCACGATTCGCTATACCCATGCGGTCGTGCACTCGGCGCTCGAGCAGGCGGTACGCTGGCGACAACTAGCCACCAATCCCTCTGCCGGCGTAAGCCTTCCGCCCCAGAGACGACGGCACGAAATCCGGGTGTTGAACCCTGAGGAGGCACGTTGCATTCTCCGGTACACGCTCGGGCACCGCTATGGTCTCGCATTCGCAGTGGCACTTACCACTGGCATGCGCCCCAGCGAATATTTGGCGCTGCGCTGGTCGGATATCGACTGGGTGCAGCAGACCCTCGCTGTTTCCAGGACGCTCGCGAAGGGAGGGGCCGGTTGGAACTTCAATGACACCAAGCGCGTCCGCAGCCGGCGGGTGATCAAACTGCAATCCTGGATCATCGACCTGCTGCTACTGAGGCATAAGGAGCAGGAGAAGTCCGATCTACCCGCGAGCGCACAGATCTTCCGAACGGCTGGCGGCGGTCCAGTCAACAGTGATTACCTAGCGCGATGTTTCAAGCAGGTGCTTTTGGCGGCTGGCCTCGCGACGATGCGACTCTACGATCTACGTCACACGGCTGCGAGCTTAGCGCTCAGCGCGAATGGGTGGCAAACTGTTGATTTCAAGACCCGACAGAATTTTGGCGAAGCACAACGAGAATTAGAGAAGCCGCAGCACAAAATTTGCCTCTCCCGCACCGCTCTTGGTTGTTCGACCCAGATTACGGCAGAACTCAAACGCCGCGGCCCAAGGAATGAGTAATAAGCCCGATCTACCGCCGGATATATCGGACCGGGTGAACTGTGCCGGAGTTGGGTTTGGTTCTCAGGCTGATCACGGCGGCACGGGTAGCACCGAGCAGGCTCGAAAGTGTTCCACGCGGGATGCTTTTCAGAAGTGGATTCACCAGCCAACCTATAACCGCGGGGACGGCACGACTCAGCCCAATCGATTCGAACTGAAGGAAAACACCGCCATCTTTTTCTTCGAATCTCCAGTAGCTATAGAGCCGCCAGAGATAGCCGTGCCCGTCATCCACAGGCAACTCGCGTTCGTCCGCCTGCCCGAGCTTTTCTACTTCGGCCAGCCGTGTCGAGTAAGAACGGCTCGTAGCACGATGGGTTCCGAGCCGCTCGAAGTTGATGTCAAAGTTGGCGTTGATCACGACCGTAGCCATGGATTTCTTGTAGAGCTGGAAAAACACCTTGAAATGGTCACCATCGCGGTTGAGGAGCGTGGATCGGCGCACCTCAGGTTTGTAGATAATCTGATGATTGTCGTAATCCTGGACGACCGCAAGGGTTTCCGACAGCGACGCGTTCGGGATGAACAGGACACCAATCCAATCGTGAACCAATCCGTGCGTGACTTCGATGGGATGACCCTCTTCGTTCGCGTTCATTTGCTTAACCAGAATTTTCCCGTCGCGAAGCTGTCTATAGGCTTCCGCCCGACGCGTCTCTGGCAACGCGTCGATGAAAAGGAATGGTCCGTCGTGAAGTTCAGAATTGATCCGCCCTTCCGACGCGCTGATATAGTGGTCAAACGCAGCACAGGTTTCCTTCTTGAGTTCCGCCGCTTTCACGAGCGGCGCCACGAGGCAGACGATCCAACATGAGAGAAGGACAGCCCTGCCCGCGTTCGATCTTGGTTTAATCATCGGATTCGGCGATGGTTAAATCCGCGACTTTGTCGACGCATGCTCGCTCTGCGCGCTCTCCTGCGATGAAACATTCATCTCTTGCAACATGTCGAGCACTGCGATCGTCACCGAGACCACAACCGGCCCGATGAAAATCCCCATAATTCCGAAAGCCTGAACGCCGCCGAGCAAGGCAAAGAAAATTAGAAGATTATGCATCTTCGCGCGTCCACTCACCACGTAAGGTCTGACAACGGCATCGATTTGTGCCACGACCGCCGCTCCCCACGCGGCAAGAATGAGCGCTTTGACCCAATGTCCACCAATGAGGAGCACGACCACAGCCGGTGCCCAAACCATGCCGGTCCCAACAACCGGGACCAGCGATGCGAGCGCCGCAGCCAACCCCCACACGACCGGCGAAGATAAGCCCAGAACCCAAAAGCCAAGCCCGGTTAGCGAACCTTGTGCGAAACCCACCGCGATGCCACCGTATACGCTGGCCATAATCGTTTCGCTGATGCCGGTTACAAATTTCGTGGCGTGTCGTTGACTCAGCGGCAGCATTGCGGCAGTACGCTGCTGAATCCTTGGGCCGTCGCGAAACAGGAAGAAGAGCGTGAAAAAAACGACCACGCTTGCGAGGATTAGAGAAAGGATGTTGCTAACAGCTCTCGCTCCGAATGAAACTAGATATCTGCTGATCTGGTCCAACCACTGTAGGAGCGTCGAACGTACATCGATTTGCGAAAGGTCAATGTAGCGGCCGACAAGTCTGAAAGGCGCTTGCATCAGATGCATCAGAAAGGGACTTAAGCCCCCTTGAGCCGCACTCTTCTCGCTAAGCGATTGATAGAGCCCACCCAGTTCCCGAGTAACTGCCATCCCAAGGAACACGGCAGGAATAGCGACGACGAGCATCACCAGGGTTGTCGAGAGCGTCGCTGCCACATTCGGTCGGCGAATCACGGATTCGATCCTAGCGTGGAGCGGATAAAAGACGATGGCCAGTGCAACAGCAGCAAATATCGGACTGAGAAATGGTTCGGCTATGCGGTAACAGAGGTAAAGTGCCAGCCCCGCCACGCCTATCAGGAACCATGTTGTCGCTTGTTTCGTGGCCATTGCATTTTCACCAAAACCGCACCAATCTAGAGTTCGCGCGTCAGATTATCGCAGGTTGTCGGTGCGAAGGGACGTAGAATGCCGATCCTTCCTCCCATACTGCGACGGATTCGACTGCGATGAGCTGTCAAGCGCCGTCCACCTGCAGAAGTTCTCATGCGGTCTGTCGAACGCTCATCACGGGAGCTCGAGCGTCGCTTACGACGCGATAGGCTGTACTGCCGATATGAGTAGACGCTCGAGTCAGAGAGCCCGTACCACGTACACCCATGACGATGAGGTCGACCTTTTGCTCGTTCGCGACTTCCAATATGACTTCCGCAGGATCCCCAAATTCAACCAATGACTTCTGGTCGCACCACGCCGAAGTTTCTGGAGGGATGATTTGCCTGAATTGCTCAATAAAGGACTCTGTCATTCGGCTGCGGCCCTCAGAAATTGAAGATGGCGCAACGTGTAGAAAGATGACTCTTGATTGGAATTCCTGTCCGAAGGACAGAGCATAGGGCAAAGCGCCGATTGAGGCGGCAGAAAAATCCGTCGGGTACAACAGGGTCCGAAACTGATGAGGGCTAGTCTGGGCGGCATCGGGCCGAACAGTCAACACAGGGACGGTCGACAAACGGAAAATTTCCTCGGCTACTGATCCCATGATGAGCTTTTTCAGTCCTCGTCTTCCCCGAGTGCCCGCCACGATTAGATGAATATGCTGTTGTTCGACAACTTCAGCTAGAGCACCCCATATCTCTCCATATTTCAGTAGCCCTTCATGCGGCACCGCATGAAGAAGTTGCGAGGTTAGCAGCGCCTTCATCTGTTGCTCCGTCCAACGCTTGAGGCCTTCCTCAACGTCGGGTATCGTCCCCGGAGGCGCGAACAAATACGCTTCAGGAGGAACGACGTGAGTTACGTAAACTTTTCCGCCGTAATGGATCGCGATTGTCGCGGCATACCCAACTGCGGCACGCGCAGAATCGGAGAAATCTGTAGCAAGCAATACATTTTCTAATTTCAGGCGCACAGGCACATTCGGATTGTTCATTTGACCTCAATCGACAGGAACGGTCCCATCACATGTGATTTCGCCGAACGCTTTAGATAGCATTCACATCGGTCGTATCGTGGGCCTTCCTGTTCCTCACCATCTTCCACACTTCGAACCATAGGAGACTCCCCACCCCCGCTGCCAGACAGGCGACAATATCCATGGGGTGGAGGACCGAAAATCGGAACAGTGAACGCAAGAACGGCACGTAGACCACTAGCGCGAGCACCACAAAAGCACCGCCTATGACCCACCAGAGAGCGGCATTGGGAGCACGCAGCGTGGCGACAATGACGCGTGTCCAGGACCGGTTCGCTAGGATGAGCATCAGGTTTGCGATGACCAGCGTTGCGAACGTCACCGTACGAGTGTTTTCTGCAGTCTCGCCGAGACAATGCGCAGTTGCCAACAACCCGATTACCACCAAGAGCACACTGGCTCCCTGGAGACTGCTCAGAACTAAATGTCGACGAGATAGCAATGGTTCGCGTGGATCACGCGGAGGCCGTTGCATCAACCCGGGCTCCTCGGGCTCCGACTCGAAGGCAATCGAGCAAGCGGGGTCAATGATCAGTTCGAGAAATACGACGTGGACCGGCATAAGGATCAAAGGCCACTTTGCGAGGATGGGTATCAAAGCCAGGCCCGCTATTGGAACATGAACCGCAAAAACGAACGACATTGCCTTACGAAGGTTGTCGAAGATGCGGCGCCCCAGGCGGATCGCTTCTACGATCGACGTGAAGGAATCATCCAGCAGCACCAGGTCGGCCGCTTCTCGGGCAACGTCGGTTCCGCGCTCCCCCATCGCGATACCGATTTGCGCCGCCTTTAATGCCGGCGCGTCATTTACTCCGTCGCCAGTCATGGCCACGACTTCGCCGTTCGCTTTGAGGGCGTTTACCAGTCGTAGCTTCTGTTCGGGGACAACGCGGGCAAAGATGTTCGTTGCGCGGACACTATTTCTCAGTTCCGTCTCATTCATGCGTTCCAGTTCAACTCCGGTCTGGACCTGGTCTGCCTCACGTATCCCAACTTGACGGGCGATGTTCTGTGCTGTTCCTGGGTAGTCGCCGGTGATCATGACGACACGAATACCGGCTCCGTAGCATTCTTCGACCGCGGCAGGAACTTCGGGGCGGATCGGGTCGGCCAATCCGACCAACCCGAGAAATGTGAACGAGAGGCCCCGCTGATGTTCAGGCAAATCTGCCTGACGCCATTGGCTTTTGGCAACGCCGAGGATGCGCAGACCCATGGCCGCCATCGCGGAAGCCCGCCACTTCACATCATTTAACCCATCCTCGGAGAGGTGGCAGAGTTCAGCAATTGCTTCGGGAGCACCCTTCGCCGCTATCACGTAGCCTTCCCGTTTCGCCGACCTCCAAACCCGGGACATTGATAGCAGAGCTGTCGACAACGGGTACTCGTGAATCAGTTGCCAATCATGGTGAAGATGTTCCGTGTTCGACAAGCTTCGCGAACCAAATTGCTGAAACGCGATCTCCATCGGGTCAAGGGGATTTCGCCTGCTCGCTAGAATGCTGTACTCCAGCAACTCATGAAACTCTTCGGGGAGTGTGTTCGTCTTGGGAGTGAGGTCCAAAAAAACGCCGTTGGCGAATAGCTTCTGGACCGCCATACGATTTTGCGTGAGCGTGCCGGTCTTGTCTACGCAGAGAACCGTTGCCGAACCAAGCGCTTCAATCGTGTTACCTTGCCGAGTCAGGACCCGTCTCTGCGAGATGCGCCAGGCCCCGAGTGCCAGGAAAACCGTGAGTACGACCGGAAATTCCTCGGGAAGCAGGGACATCGCCATCGTGATGCCCACAAGTAAACCGTTTATCCAGCTTTCTCGGGTAAGGCCGTACACGACCACAATGACGACACAAACTGATAGGGCGATGCTGGCCAGGATCGCTGCCAAGCGGTTTACTTCGGCCTGCAGCCTCGTCGTTTCAGGCTCAACTGCTTGCAGCGCTTTCCCGATTTTCCCCAACTCGGTTTTGGCGCCCGCAGCTTTGATCTCGGCGAATCCTTGTCCTTGAACTACCAGGGATCCCGAAAATACGAAGGGAAGATCATCGCCTCCAGGCCTTCCCATTACGTCGAAGGGATGGACTGAAGCCTCTTTCCTTACCGATACCGACTCTCCTGTCAACAGCGACTCGTCTATCGAAAGATTAACCGCCGACAGCAGAACTCCGTCGGCAGGCACGCGATCGCCTTCTGAAAGAATGACAATATCGCCGCGGACTACTTCACGGCCGGCAATACGTTTCTGCTGCCCCTCGCGTACAACCATCGCCCGCGGACTGGATAGGTCGCGCAACGCTTCTAATGCGTGCTCAGTCTTGCGCTGCTGGTAGAGATTTATACCGAGCACTACAAATATGGAGAGGAGCAGTACAAGGGAATCACGCAGTTCGCCAAGGAACAAATAAATGATCCCCGCGCCGACAAGAAGCAGGATCATGGGCTCACGTACGATTTCCCAAATCGTCGCGAGCAGGCTTCGTGGCTTGGAGGTGGGCAGCTCGTTAAAGCCTTCGGCTTTCAACCGCGCAGCCGCTTCGGCTTCCGGAAGTCCCTTCAGGAGAACGGAATTGTAATCTGCCAATACCATCGAGTGATCACAGAGCAGCGGCTCGATTCTGGGCCTTGTTGGATAAGAAGAACTCAGCAAACCGTGGGGCCGACCTCGGACGGGACGTTGTCTTGCCATATGCTCGTTAGGGGAACAGACCAGTCCAATTCCGTGGATCCGTTACTCTGTCCGGATATCCAACAACCCCTGATTTAACTGACATTCAGGTTCTCGTTTCAGTGCGAATACTCTGGGTCGGATCGAAGCGACGACCTTTCTGCAGGTTTGAGGCAACGCGCGACTTAAGTCGGCCAGCGACGACGTCAATCATCCGGAACGCGTCTTCGCCATATTGGCTGATGGCAACTCGGTCGCGGCCGGCTAGCACCACCGTTACGCGGCACATTTTGTCGGAGCCTCCTTTCGGCCCGTTGACATCCGAAAGACTAACGAAAACGGATTGGATGTGCGGCTGAAAACGGTCCAACGAACGTCCCAGTCGTTGATCGACGCACCGGCGAAGTTCATTCGTGAGTGCAACACCGTGACAACGAATCTCTATATGCATGACTGTCTACCCTTTCCCCTGATGTGCGATGGTGAAGCGGTGTGGAAGTGTGTAACCCGGTAGCTCATCTTCTTTCTTTTGGGCTACGTACCATTTTGCCGAGGGTTCCTCGCTTCCGGAGCCTGCTGAATCAAGTCGGCCACGGTGCGGAAGATCTCATCGAGTCTGTACCCTCCCTTCGGATAGAAGGCATCGGCCATTACCCCACTGGGTACCTTTTCGCTGGATTCGTAGGCACCGCTGATCGCGATCACCGGGAGTTCCGGAAACTGTTGGCGCACGATGGAGAGCAACTCGAACCCCGACATGTGCGGCATGTTGAGATCGGAGATGAGGAGGTCTGAGGGTTTCACAAGGAGCTGCAACAGCGCCTCAAAGCCGTCCGCCGCGGTGGCTACCTCATACCCTTGCGCGGCGAGCAGGAATGACATGGTCTCGCGGATCAGAGGCGCATCGTCTACCACTAGGATTCTGTGTTTGGGAGCGGCTTTCATGGCTAGCATCCTCATGATTCACGACGCAAGCAACTGCTTCGCACGATCAGCTTTCACGCGCGCGACCTGGCGGTAGTGCGAATGGTCGGGATTGTCGCTGTGTCCGGGTACTGTCGGAGGGACGAGCGAATTGCCAAAGACTGGCGTCAAACGTTTGCTCTCCATGGTTCGTGCAAGGTTGCGAGTCTCGCCGATCGGCGCCACCTCCACCCTGTCGTGCCGGACAGTCAAGGTCCACTTCGCGGAACATCTCCCACACAGCCAGAAGATTTCTGTGCGACGCGTCGGATCTGCCTCTTGGATATTTCTGTTCGATCGAGATTCTGTAGATAACTCAAATCGAAAGAGTCGCCCGTGTCGGAAATAGATGAACGGCTCGCGGCACTTTGGGTTAACGCACTTTGCAACCACGGAGTACCCTCAATTCGAAAAGAAATTCGTTGTCAATCTTGGCGGTGCGCTAAATTGTGCTTTTTCAAACAATGCAGCCATGCAGCGTCCCGCCTCACTGGGCCGCAGTAGACCTAATTCCAGCGCCCGCTCGACAAGCCCGACGGACGGCCAGCCGGCTTGCACTAACATCGATTCAGCAACAGTACTGAGTTCTGGATCGGGGGAGTGAAGACCTTCAATGAGCTCCCAGCCAGCATCGGGATCTTCTGTCTTCTGCCAGAGTATTCCGCAAGCAATCAGATCGATCGAGTCCACAGGTCACTTTCAGATACGCGGTCTCAGTTGCCTCGGGGTCGCATTTGTAGAAATGCGGCGCATTGCGAATGAAGCGTCGCTATGCGCCGCTCAGAATGAAACGACTACTTCAACTCATGCCACGGCAGCTCTGGTTTTGCGTTGTGCAATCTCCTCTTCTGCCCTAAGCCAGTCGTCGAGATCATGCCCATCTTCCATGCCACGTTTTACGTACATCTGGTAAGCGCGCACTCGAATCGACTCTTCGTCGGGGCCTGGAACGCGCACAATGGACACTGGCTGATTTCGGTTGGGATTCTTCGACATTA
>PLWX01000279.1 GCA_003151155.1 Acidobacteriaceae bacterium | reverse complement strand
TTTCGGTTGGGATTCTTCGACATTAAGAGCTCCCTTCGGGGGTGTAGAACCCTCATCGAGAATTGACGGTGAGGCGTCTTCCTTGCTGAACGCATTCGACCTTCCAATCTCGTATCACCAGAATGTCCCATCGTTCGTGTGACATCTTGAGCAATTCGACGAGTTTGGCTCGATGCGGTGCATTCGTCCTTAAGACGAGGGAATTGTACGTCTGATTCTTTTGACAATTCTCTTCCTGAGGTGTCCAAACAATTTGACAGCTTTCGGCCGCGCGCCCGACGTCTTGCCGAACTGCGCATTCGCGCAAGGCCAAAGTTCGGAATGATCGGATAGAATTTGCAGTTGACGGTAGCGAAGTGGGCCGAACATAGAGCGTGCCGCTCCGCAGTCGAGCTTTGCTCGGGCTGTCACCGTGGTTCCCGCCGGGTTGGTTCGATTCTCGTGGACGCCGGAGGTTGAAACTGCCGGGAAGGCTCTTCTGGCGCGTCTTACCCGATGACGACCATGCGGCGCAAGTGCAACCGTAAGAAGCGTCCCCGCAGTACTTCATGGCGTTTCTGGTGGGTTCTAGGTTCCTATTCGCGAGATGTCTGCCGAGGATCCAACTTCAGTTCCGAGTTCGAGTGGGTTACCCGAAATAAGGACCGCAGAAGAATCCTGTTTGAGCGCGGTGCACCACAATGTTCCCCGGATATATGAATGACCAAACTCCTTCCGCCTGTGTGAGCTTCCTCACATACAAAGGTGCTTCTCCTGATTACACTCCCTGGGGGCGGCGATCTGAGCCGGAGGCATCACCATGTCACCTCCATCGATCATGGGGCAGGAGAATGGGACGAGCCTCGTCGCGTGGAAGCGACAGGAATCCACGTTTTGCATCGTGCATTTGGTCGTCTTGGCCATTCTTCTCCTTGTCCACACTCTTTTCGAGACGCACTTCGGACTCCCATCGAGGCCACTCATAGGGATTTTAGTAGGTGCTTTTGTTATCCGCGCCACACAACTTGTATGGCAGCAGGGGATCACACACGATTTTACGAATCGAACGTCATTGCTGGTCACGGGTGTCTCCGTGCTCCTCAATTTGGTTTTGGCTTTCGCCGCCGCTGTCCTAACCGACCGTTCTGACGCGCAATACTTCGTTCTCCTCGTAATGCCCATAGTCGAGGCCGCGTTCAGATTCAGATTACTCGCGATTCTTGCGGTGATCGCGGTGGCCGCGATATTGAATTTCCTCTGGATTGCAGTGTATTTGCACAGACACGGTTCGATGCGCCCCAACGAATACTTCGAAGCTGGATCAATCTCGATGATCTATGCATTCGTAGGCATACTTGTCTGGATGTTGGTCACCCAGCTGCGCCGAATTCAAGCGGAACTCGCCGAGAACCTGTTGACCTTGAGGCGCACGCAAGACAAACTTCTGCGAGAAGAGAAGCTCGCTGCAGTGGGCCGCTTATCGAGCGCGATCGCGCACGAAATCAGGAATCCTGTCGCGATGATCTCAAGTTCTCTGGCGACCGCGATTCGCGGCAGACTTGCGCCGGAAGAACGAGGACGTATGTTCGAAATCGCCGCAATCCAGGCTGGAAGATTAGAGAAGCTGACGAACGACTTCCTGGCGTACGCGAAGCCACGTTCTCCAGCGATGACATACGACAACGTGTCCGACATACTGGCTTATGTCGCCGAATTGTCCAAGGCCCATGCAGCGGAGCGCAATGTCAAACTGAATGTGGTCTCGCCGCAGGACTTGTATTGTGAGTTTGATCCCACCTTGTTGCAGCAGGCGCTGCTGAACCTTTTGATGAATGCGATCGATGCCTCTCCCCCGGAGTCGACAGTGGTGTTGTCCGGGAAGAATTCAGGCGATGTGGTAGCGATCGAGGTCGAGAACAGCGGATCATGTATAGCTCCCGAGGTGTTGGCCCAGATATTCGAACCATTCTTTACGACGAAGCCTGGAGGCACTGGGCTCGGACTGGCAATAGCGCGCAACACCGTGCGCAGCCAGGGAGGAGAACTCACGCTGTCTCAGAACGGCCCGACCGTGGTCAAATTCACTCTGACCTTGCCGATGAGAGTCAAGGTGTTAGCAAAAGGAACGAGTTGATATATGGCTAGACTATTGATCGTAGATGACGAGATCCACATGCGGAACATCCTCGCGGCGAATTTGAGACAGGACGGTCATTTCGTCGTGGATGCGGCAGGTGTCATCGATGCAAAGGATGCCCTTTCGCAGGGAGAATACGATGTGATTGTCACCGATCACAAAATGCCTGACGGTACGGGGATTGATGTACTCAAGATCGCAATGGAGGACGACACCACCACCTCCGTCATCTTTTTGACCGCGGTCGGTTCGATCGAATTGGCCGTAGAGAGTATGCGAGCGGGAGCTTTCGATTTTCTATTGAAGCCTTTTCTCCCGGAAGTGCTTCGCGCAACTGTCAGCAGGGCCGCCGAACACACCAGATTGTTGCGGGAGAACAGCAGGCTGAAGGATGCGATGACAAGGCTGGAAGGCTCCTCAGAGATCATCGGTATCAGCTCAGCCATCAAGCACGTCCGGGAAGAGATCGCCAAAGTCGCTCCTACGAACGCGACCGCGCTTATCACTGGCGAAACCGGGACCGGGAAAGAACTAGTGGCACGTGCGATTCATAAATGCAGTCCGCGAGCGAACCATTCCTTCATGGCCGTAAACTGTGCTGCCCTAAGCGAGTCTTTGCTGGAAAGTGAGCTGTTCGGCCATGAACGCGGAGCATTTACTGGGGCGGACCGTGCGCGCGAGGGCCTCTTCGAAGCGGCCCATCAAGGAACACTGTTTCTCGACGAGATTGCAGAGCTGTCGCTGCCTGCGCAAGCGAAACTACTGCGTGTCTTGACCGACGGACAAGTTACGCGGCTAGGCTCAACTCGTCCGCGGAAGGTGGATGTTCGTGTAATTGCCGCGACGCACCGCGACCTTTGGACGCGAACACGCGAGCACCTATTTCGCGAAGATCTGTACTATCGCGTGGTGGTTTTTCCGATCGCCATCCCGCCACTTCGTGATCGCAAGGAGGACCTTCCGGACCTTTGCGAACATTTCCTTCGCCTAATCGAAAAGGAACTGAAAGTGCCGAAACGACGGCTTACTGTTGCTGCACTCAACTTGCTGAGCGCATACGGTTTTCCGGGGAATGTGCGTGAGCTCCGGAACCTTCTGGAGCGGGCCTGTATTGTGTCGGAGGGTGACGAGATTTTACCCGAAGCACTTCCGCCAAATCTCCAATCCGTGTTGCTTAGCGGAGCTAACCTCTCGCAAGGTGCGAGAGGGGATGAGTGGCTATCAACCGTCCCCGAGTCAATAGACCTGCGAGGCTTCTTGAACTCCGTTGAACGCCGCCTGCTACTGCGCACGTTAGCCGAAACCGGCGGTGCCCAAGCTGAAGCCGCACGCCGCCTGGGACTCTCTCGCAGCGACCTCGGGTACAAGCTTGCCAAGCATGAGATCAAGGTCGCTGCCGAATGATCGCCCAATCACAAGATCGTTCGCGGAAACAACCAAGCTAATCATTCTCTACCCGAAGATTGTTTGTTACCGAGAACACTCCATGAACACTGCTGGCCTGCATCCCGGCGATCTGCTTCTCCATTTTACGCGCTACCACGCCTTCCAATGTCACATGCCCGTTGTTGACGATGATGTGAATCGGAGGAACAGCGCGTACCTGATATTGAGAGAGCGTGCTGTTCCCAAAGATCTTGCGATAAGTCGCTCGCCGAATACGATCGTCGTTTGGCGATAACGGCATCACCTTAATCTGGTTCTCCACCTGTTCAACGCCCTCGATACGCCGCACTACATTTTCTGCGTCGGATTTCAGGGTCGGACGGCTCACTTCGCCCAGTAATGTGACCGTGCCGTCGGGCGATACTTTGTAAAGCAGGTTGTCGAACACGCCGTAAAGCGGAAGCATCACGAGCTCGTGGTGCACTTCTTTGATGATACGATCCACCCCTGTCGCGCTAAGCGGTGCAGCGACCGTAGATTGCACGTTCCCATTCTTCAGATCCTGAGGATGGAATTCCTTGGCATAAGTCGTCACACTTAGGGAAACTCTGATTAAGTTCT
>PLWX01000116.1 GCA_003151155.1 Acidobacteriaceae bacterium | reverse complement strand
GTCTGGTTTTGCCGAAAGACTAACATTCAGATTGGCTCAAAATTCCCGGGGCCGACCTGGTTTATGCCTGCTTCGGCGCAGTCCTTCGCAATGATTTCGGTAGCCTCTGGAGAAGTCATTAACAGCACTGCGTCGACGGGAGGCTGGATATCCTGCACGCGAGCAAAGCATGGCCGCCCGTCCAGATTCGTCGCATTAGGGTTCACGGGAACCATGTCATAACCTCTGCCACAAAGCTCTTCGAAGAGCTTCATGCTGAAACTCGCCGGGTCTCGCGAGATACCCGCCATCGCAATACGTTTCTGGGAAAGGAAGTCCTCAATGGCATCAAGTGATGTGCGCTGGTTTCGCAAATGCCCTCCCGTCGGGAAGCGTCGCTCCCCTGTACTCGCAGTCACACATTGTTGCCCACCCAGGCACCACGAGTCAGTGACAAAGAAGCCAGCGATCTGGGTTTCGCCATCGATGTCGTTTAGTTGCTGCAAGGACCGGCGAGACGTCTTGATCACAGACACCGGACAGCATCAGGAGCATGCTAATTTGCATCGGACGGATAGCGTGGTATGGCTGAATCCACTGCAACGACTGAAATCACGAGCAAGAGATCCGGCCTTGGATACTGGGCGCAAAGAGTGTTGGAGGAATGTGACAAAGTCAGCCAAAACTTCGACGCCGACCCAGTGCACGATTTAAGGGTCGCGCTTCGCCGCTGCCGGTCAATGGCGGATGGGTTCATTCCCATCGATCCTGATCCCGAATGGAAGCAACTGAAGAAGCTCGGCAAACGGTTGTTCAGCCAACTTGGAGAACTCCGTGACGTGCAGATCATGATGGAATGGGTCAACCGTTTGGGGAATCCGGACGATGCCCTGACCCAAGCTCTTCTGCGTTCCTTGTCGGAGAAGGAGCGGCAACTCAAAGATTCTTCACGAGAGACGCTGGACGGATTTGACCGGAAACACTGGGAGTCCTTAGCTCGGAGGCTCGAAAAACGAGCACGGAAGATACCCATTGAGGGAATCGTATTCCAGCATCTCGCGGTCGAACGCTGGGAGGAAGCGCACCTGTTACACCGGCGGGCGTTGCGAAACCGGAGCCAGATTGCGTTCCATCAATTAAGGATCGGACTCAAGAGGTTTCGGTACACGGTTGAGAACTTCCTGCCCAAAAGGCACGAGCGATGGGGCAAGGACCTCAGAGAACTTCAGGATCTGCTCGGTGAAGTGCACGACCTGGACGTGCTCTGGGGGGTCCTCAGCAGCCGTTCCGACGTTACTTCCCAACAACGCCATCATTGGCAAACGAGGATCAAGGAAGAACGCCTGAAGAGGCTGGCAAGATATCGCCAAAAGATGGTTGGGAAGGAAACGCTCTGGCCGATATGGCGCGCAGATCTGCCGATTGGCAAACAGCTAGAACGTGCCGCTCTTGTTCGCCTTCGAATATGGGCGTCATTCCTCGACCCAGATGCCAAGCACTCGCAGGCGGTGACGCGGCTTTCCCTGCAACTTTACCAGGGACTGGTTCACGAAAGGGTCTTGCGCGCGACTCAGGCAAGCAAGCGGATACTGGAGGCCGCGGCTCTCCTACACGATGTGGGCCGCGCTAAGTCCAAACAAGGACATCATAAGGAGTCGTACAGGCTGATTCGTCGCCTGGAGCCACCACTAGGCTGGACGCTCCGGGAATTACGCGCTGTCGCTGCGGTGGCCCGCTATCACTGCGGCGCTTTGCCCAATGCAAGGCAAAAATCCCTGATCCAATTGCCTTCCTCACGGCGAGCGTCTGTTATCCGACTGGCAGGAGTCCTCCGACTAGCGAACGGGTTCGATCTCTCGCACGACCAAAAGGTTCGAAAACTTCATGTTGAACGACAAAACAGGATATTGGTCGTCAAAGCAGAGGGATATGAGGAACTGGGTCCCACGAGTGAGCGAATCGCAGCAGCGCGCTATCTTCTCGAAACGGCCTGCGGGACGCCGATTGTTGTTCGCTCGTTAATTTCCAACAAAGGACCTATTCTTGCGGTGAAGAACTCTCAGCGCGGGCAATCAGCGACTCCTGGCTGTTCACCGCGCCGGCATCGCAACGTTTCTCGTGACGCACATAACTTCCGTCGGTTTGCATCGTTCTGGATTTCACCACATCGGCGAGATAGGTAGCCAGCACGTCATCCCGCAAATGACGGACTAACTTCGGTTCCAGTACCGGGAACATCACCTCGACTCTCCGATTGAGGTTTCGTGGCATCAGGTCGGCACTGCCCAGGTAGATCTCTTCATTCCCGGCGTTTCGGAAATAGAAAATTCGACTGTGCTCAAGAAATCTTCCTACGATGCTTACCACGCGGATGTTCTCGCTAACGCCGCGGATGCCTGGTCGAAGGCAGCAAATGCCACGCACTAGTAGATCAACCTGAACACCCGCTTGCGAGGCCTCGTATAACAAGCGAATCATTCGCTTATCCACGAGAGCATTCATCTTGAGTATCAAGTGTCCCTGTTCACCGCGACGCTGATGTTCGATCTCGCGCTCGATCAACCGCTCAAATTCTTCCCGTAGATTGATGGGGGCGACCAACAATCTGCGGTACTCAGATTTCGCGGAGTAGCCGGTCAGGTAATTGAACAGATCAGTGCAGTCTGCCCCGATCTGTTCATCACAGGTGAACATTCCGATGTCGGTGTAAAGCTGCGAGGTCACGCTGTTGTAATTGCCGGTCGACAGGTGCACATAGCGTTTTATGAGTTTGCCCTCCTGCCGCACAACGAGTGCCGTCTTCGAATGGACTTTCAGGCCTTGCAGCCCGTAAACGACGTGCACTCCTTGCCGCTCCAGTGCTCGCGCCCACTCGATGTTGCTCTCTTCATCGAACCGCGCCTTTAACTCGACAAGGACTGCAACCTGCTTGTCATTCTCGATCGCTTCGAGCAGGGCCTCGACAACGGGGGCGTTTCGGCCTACACGGTAGAGTGTCGCCTTTATAGCCAATACGGCCGGATCACGTGCCGCCTGCTGCAGAAAGGACACGACTGGTTCGAATGAATCAAAAGGATGATGAAGAAGAATATCTCCCCGCCGGATCGCAGCGAAGATGTCTTCATTCTCCTCTTCTGGCTGAAGCGCCGAAGGGGTTGCTGCCACAAAAGGCGGATCCTTGAGTTCAGGCCGATCCATCCCCGAAAGATGCCGCAATCGGCTGAGTCCCACCGGTCCGCGCAGTTGGTAGACATCGTTGCGATTGACCCTAAGATTCTCAATCAGAATGTCGAGCACAGCAGGAGGCATCGCATCGTTCACTTCGACCCTCACCACCCCCGCAAAGCGTCTTTGCCATATGCCTTCCTCAACCGATTCCAGAAGATCACCAGCCTCCAACTCCTGGATATCGGTATCCGCATCCCGGGTTACATGGAAGGGATGCGCCTCCAGAATCTTCATACCCGGGAACAGCATGTCGAGGTTTGCGACGATGAGCTGTTCCAGCCAAACGAAGTACTGTTTCGGCCCTCGCCTTCCGCGCTCCTTCCTTTCGGAGGCAAGCGGTTCCACCGGAACCAGGTGCGGGATCGAGTTCGGTATCTTTACGCGGGCAAAGTGTTCGACGCGCTTTTTGTCACGGATTAGTATGGCGAGATTCAGGCTCAGGTTCGATATGTGCGGAAATGGTCGACCTGGATCAAAGGCTAACGGCGTCAGAGCTGGGAAGACCATCTCCGTAAAGTATTTGTTGGCTGCTAGCCGCTGCTTTTTATTCAACTGCGCGTAGTCGAGAACACAAATATCAGCTGCCTTGAGTGCCGGAACGATCTGCTTCTGCCAGCATTCGTGCGCAGCATGGAACAAGCCGACGACCCTTTCTCGAATGAGCGCGAGTTGGGCGCTGGGGGTCATCCCATCAGGACCAGAATCGATAAAACCTCGTTCGACCTGCCTCCTAAGACCTGCAACTCGCACCATGAAGAATTCGTCCAAGTTCGATCCGAGGATCGAGAGGAACTTGACCCGCTCCAACAGGGGTACCGACTGATCCTGCGCTTCCTCGAGCACTCGCCTCTGGAACTCCAGAAGGCTGAGCTCGCGGTTCACATAGAGTTGATGATCGTTGAGAGAGCAAATCTGAGCATGAGCTGTGTCTCTAGGCGTTGCTAAGATCGGGACACCAGCGCGCTCAGAATCCGCTGACGCGGATTTCTCAAGAATCGTTACTATTTTGTCGCTCATGGAAGTCGCCGCCGACAATGGCCATCGGATTGAAGGATGGCAGCACCATTGTAATCACAGACTCAGGGGCACTGCGTGAAGATTGATGTGTGACGATGTGAGACGCCAACTGTTCTGACGGCCGAAATTGGTGTGGCGAATCCGCTAGCCCCGATTGGTTCAATGCTTCGAGTTGCTACCGCGGGTCCGAAGCGTATGCGCCGGTCTGTCCCATTGCGGGATATCCCAAACCGAAACGCCCGGGTTAACCTCCTCGTAACAATCGCAGGCTACGCTGCGGGTAGGAGAGAGCAATGGCGGCCTCGCTCCCGCGGATTGTATTGATTGCCTTCCTGATCATCGTCGCTGCAATGCCTTGGCGACGCTTGCACCCAAATCAAGTGTTCATGCTAGAGATGCTGCAGCGGCTGAGCGATGACGATACCGTTGTGTCTCACCGCGAATTCAAGCATCATCGCCTTATCGATGTCGACGCCGAGGAGTGCTCCGTCCCCGAAATCAAAAACTGACTCAGCACAGTTGCCATGGCATTCACGAACATTCTCGTTGCGACTGATTTTTCCGAGACTTCTCTCGCCGCACTTCGAAACGCAGCCAGCGTTGCATGTTTGTGCGTCGAAATGTTTCTTGGTCGGCCGGTCATCTGCCCTGGCCTGTCGCTCATCAGGCAGTTTCCCGCGCACATTGCCCGATATTGATTGACAGTGCGCGGCTGACCCTCATCGCGTCCTATTGAGTATTGAATAATATAGTGACATTCCTGACTGCCTGTGGTACCGTTGGCCCATGGGGAATCCGGCGGGAGTACGACGGGACTTTCAGGCGTTGGAGCGGCGGCGCTTGCGGGCGGCGCGGTTGCTGAAGCAGGGAGTACATCAGTCCGAAGTGGCGCGGCAAGTCGGGGCACATCGGCAGTCGGTCAGCCGCTGGGCCCAACAGCTGGAGGCAGCCGGGCTGTCCGGATTGCGGAAAGCGGGGCGCGCCGGACGTAAACCTCGGCTGCGTGCCGAAGACCTGCAGAAGATCGAGCGCGGGCTGAAGCGCGGGCCGGAAGCTCTGGGCTACGAAACCGGTTTGTGGACGGCGTGGCGGGTGGCGCACCTGATCGAGGAAGAATGCGGGGTCCGCTACCACGCCTCGCAGGCTTGGCGCATCCTGCGTCAGCTGGGATGGAGCTGTCAGCGCCCCACTGGGCGGGCGCTAGAGCGAGATGAAGCGAAGATTCGGATGTGGAAACAAAAGCGTTGGCCGGAGTTAAAAAAAAGGCCAAAAACGAAGGCCGGACGATCGTCTTCATCGACGAGAGCGGACTGAGCGAGCGCCCGCACCGCTGCCGCACTTGGGCACCGAGGGGCCAGATGCCGGTGCTGCAATATCACTTCAATTGGAAGATGCTGTCGGCAATTGCGGGAGTGACGTGGTGGAACTTCTACTTTCGGCTGTTTCCTGGAGCGATCCGCAGCCCGCAGATCATCGAGTTTCTCTCGCATTTGCTGCGCCACATTCCGGGCAAGCTGCTGATCGTCTGGGACGGGTTGCCCGGTCACCGCAGCCGCATGGTATGGGACTTCGTGCACCAGCAACGTGGCCGACTCTGGTTGGAGTTCTTGCCTGCCTATGCCCCGNNGTGATCGCCTTCCGGCAGCAGGCCGACCTGTTTCCGATGTAAGTGTAGTTATGCAGATTTTCAATGATTACCGATCTTTAATGGCCCATCTCTTAGGGGGATCAATAGTATGAAGAAGATGCTCATCCTTGCTGTCACGCTCTTCGCTCTGTCCGCGTTGGCCCAAGACAAGCCCGTCAAGGCCGCAGAGGAACAGAAGCTGCCGCAGCAGCTGTCGGTCGAGAAGTGGTTCGTCGGGGGCTGGATCTGCGAGGGCACACAACATGCCTCGCGGATAGGGCCTGGGGCGAAGTTCACCGATCGGTTCAGTTTTAACATGACGCTACGCGGCTCATGGCTCATCTACCAAATCGATCAGTTGAAAGGGCCAGTGAAGGGCAAACAAACTCTGATCGGATCGAGTACGTGGGACGCCAACGCCAAGGTGCACGTCCGCCGGGACATGAACATAGGCGGCTCACGGGTGGACGTCACCTCGCCCGGATGGGACGGCGACAAGCTCATCTATACGGGTTACATGATCATTGGCGCGGAGAAGCTGCCCGTCAAGCACACCCTGACGAAGAAAGGCGATGCGGCCTACGATGCGTATCTCGAAGTGACTGGCGCGGACGGCAAGCCGGCGATGTGGGAAGAGGAGAGCTGCAAGAAGGTCAGCAGCGCAAGAGCAATGACGCCCAATCCCTCAACTATGTAACCATGCTCAAGAAGGAAATCCCAACTCATAGCGGTTGGTCGCGCACTACTGTTTCATGCGCGGCCATCAGCCACTTGCCGTTCACTTTCCTCAGCACTATTAGAATGCGCCCATCGACTGTCACACCCGCGTTGGTCGCCTGGTAGGTGCCCGCACAATAGCCGAGGTCCCTGGTGTAGTAGAGCGTCAGCGGCTTGATGAAATCGATGTGCCCGCCCGCCTTGATGCCGCGTTCCCAATAAGCCTCGATCGCCTGGCTCCCGTGCGCCAAAATGTGTGCCGAGAGATAGTAGCCGTCGTCGGTGTACAAAGCCGCGACTTTCGCCGCGTCCCCGGCGTTATAGAACCTGATCCAGTCTTCCGAGACCTGCCGGATGGCCGCCTCGTCGGCGCTCATCGACCGCTCGCGCACTTCAGGCTTTGGTGCGGCCGTCTGCGGCGCAGCCATGGGCAAGACCATGCACAATGCAGCAAACAATACGAAGGCTCTTTTCATGGCCGCACGATAGCACAGGAAGCCAGAAATGTCACTATATTATTCAAATCTCAATAGGCGATTCAGTTCTGGCTTGCGTGAGTGAGATCAGCGCTAGTCTCTCTCGGAGTCGTCACATTCCCAGTCTTTATAACGTGTGGGGGCTTCCGTCGCAGCGGAATGGAACTTCGTGACGACGCGGGTGAGCACCAATTCGACATGTTGATGCGCGCGGATCGCACCGGTGGAGTGTCGCATAGGGCGGGTCTGCGATGCTCGAACTCCCTTAGCTGCAATCTCTGTCATGAATACACCTCCCGGTAGTAGTGAAGAGTGAGAGCAGAGGTGTCGCAGGCGCCTTGCGCCTGTGCCGGCATCTTTGGATTCTGTCAGCAAATCCTACGACCGCCGGATCACAGCGGTGGCGGAGTCGCGCAACAATTGCGAATTGCGGATTCAGATTGGGAACGTTTTTCCTGGCACCCAAGAACTCCATTCGTTGCTGACGTGGCTGAAGTGCGCGAGTTGGCCGCGAGAGGTGAACTAACGGAGTTCTTACCGATGGAAAGCGGCGCGAGATTTTGCCACGAACCTCAACTTCTCTCCTTCCGGATCAGTTCCACGGGCATGTGGCTCAACTTGGAATAAATACGGCTCAGTCGCCGCAGAGGCCACCAATCATAAAGATATATCTGCATCGGTCGCCACATTGCCACCCAGCCACCGATCGTAAGGCTCTCCCGCAGGATGGCAGCCCCAGTCCCCGTGTCACGACCCAACAATATCCTGCTGAGGAGTAGACAAGCAGCCAAAAACAGCAGCCCGATGACGAGACTGGTACGGCCTTGCTTCAAGAGACGTTTGAATTCCAGGTCAGTGATTTCTTTCCGGTGAGAAAAGTGGTTGTGGATGGCCTTGGTAATAAGATCGTTCGGGTCTTCAGCCGGCCACTGGTCCAAGAAGATACACAGTTTGATCGGAGCGTTAGGGGAGAATTCCTGGGCCCAGCTCACGATGAATTCTTCCGCGTCGTCGTCGAGGTCCTTTTCGATAAACGGAGAAGGATCCATCGAATTGAAGAGTTGATTCACGTCGTGCAGTTTTACGCTGATGATGTGCGGGTGCACCGGGGTGGTAGCGGTAGTGTCTGTCGAGGCAAACAACATACGAGAATCTCTGCAATTGCGTTTTTGCCAATATCGGGATCGGTTCTGTGCAGCGCGCGGTGCCTAACGTCGCCGACGCCTGTTCGCATAAGATTACGCTGAACGGCGCCACGATGGTTACGCAGCTACGGTTCGTGTATCGCAGCCGCGTTCTGTTCAAGGAACTTTCCCAATGCCTCTGGCTTGCCCGCGCGCCTGACAACCGCGTTTCTGATCGCACGTCGCTAGGCGAACAGCGCGGTGCGAATAAAAAAGAAATTCGAGCTTCATCGCGATTCCCATATCAGACCGAAAGCCGAAATCCTATGTCAAAGCGTCAATAGAATCGTGCCTACAATTGATTAGGTTTGCCTCTCACGCCGACGAACCCGCGAGGCCCGTATGGTGGAGGTTTTCATCATCGTCGTGGTGGTCTTGTGCTTTGGTGCGGGAATACTCACGAGTCGTCCTGGTTGGCCAGTAAGGTGACTCTGAGAATCCCGCTCTAGGCGGGTGCCACGTGATCGCGTTGCTAGGGCAGACGGCTCGCTCAAGCCCACGCTCCATTCCGAGGGAAAGTTCGAGGTTCGATAGGCGGATATTTGCGGCAGTACGCCCCGGGGAATTACTTGGGCAACTTAGGAACATCAACGCTGGCTGCGAGAGTTGTGACGATCAGTTGCGAAACGTCGCCAACATCACAGGCTCGCCATTTTGGACGGACCGCGCACATCTCGCTTATCACGAATTCATCGATGAGGCGAAGCTGAAATATGGAAAACGACCTCGACAAGCGCATCTGGTTCCTACCGCATCTGTACTGGCAGGCTACGAAAGGGATGCTGCCGGAGGAAGTCGACAACTTAATGCAAGAGGTCGAGCGCTTAGCCGAGGCTCACGATCTCGACGCCCTTCGCAAATATTCCTTCATTTGTATCGGCAAAACATGCCATCGAAAGGCCGACGCAGTGCCCTTCGGCGCTGCCGCCATTAAAAAGTAGCGCTCGATCTGATAATCCCGCCGTGTCCCTCCGCGTCATCTGCGACAATTTTGTCGGGCTTCCTCAGTCGCTCCTCTTGAAAACGACTGCGTGCCGTGAGTGTGCGAGAACCGCACTGAATCTACAGCTTGCAGTACAAAGCGGGCCCTTTTCGACGTGAGAGGGCGGTTCTCTCTGCACGATGCGTAGTATCACTCACAGCGCCAGCAACTCTATCGGATCAGTAACGACAAGTCGGCTTATGGGAAGTGATCGCGATTACTCCCAGTTGACGGGCAAACCGGAAGTTATAAACGTGGCGGAGCACACCTGACACATTTGGCGTGATCCGACCGCAGGGCGTGCAAGGTCAAGTCGGAGCCATCACACATCAGAGTTGTTGGCTTCGCACTCCCACCGCATGTTTTGCTGATTCAGGACGATGTCCTTGCGGGCAATCCTCAGCACGAGCCCGTTCAACACGACCAGAGGCTCTTTGTCGTCAGCTTGCTCAACCACTGCGATTCCGCGACCGAGCACTGCCACGCGGTCGCCCTTTTTCAGGGTGCGCTCCCTTTGGCGGCGGGCGTAATACTCCTTGCGCGTCTTGATTAGGTAGTCCAATCCCGCCGCGTCGAAGCCTGCGCCGTTCTTCCAGAAACGGATGCTCTCGTGTTCGCCAAGTAGAAAAATGTCGGCGCCAAATGCGATCAGAGATTTCAGCCGAGCGTCCATTTGTGTCAACGTGAACGGTATTGCGGTGGGCGGTAGAAACAGACTCTTCGGATATGCGAACTGGGCGCGCCACCCAAGTTTGTGCTCCACCACTGTGCCCCACAGGTAGACTTCGCCGTGGATACCGCGCCCCTCGTAGCCGAACTGGCGTAGGTGCTCAAGGTTCCTCGCCGCGTAGACGCCGCAAGTGCAGTCCGAGTGCGGGAGTTGGTGAGCGCCATGCACGGCTTTAGCACCAGGAACGATTGTTCTGCGGCATCCCGCCGCCAGCGGCCGACCCGGAAGCCACGGCTCGCCGTTGAGCGACTTCAGCCCAGCGGCATCCCACCGCCAAACGCGGTAGCCAACGACGGGCGAGATGTAATCGAGAATCTTCACTGAGCGACTGGCACCTGCTCAGGTTCTGGCTCTGGCGCAGGAACAGGTTCGGCTGCCGGCTGTTGCACCGGAACCTCAAGTGGTTCCACGACGATGGTTCGAAGCGGCTCGCCTATTTGCATGTCTTGTTCCCTCTCCCTGTCTCTGGATAACAGCTAAGGAAGGATCTTCCCGCCGATTACGTTCGTTGTGCGGACATTTCCCTGATTGTCGCGGACGGAAATGTTTTGGATGATCGTATTGCCCCGATCATAAACAGTGTTCGTGGTAATGCGATCTCCCTTATCCGTGAAGCCGCTATTGATCTCTCCGATCACTTCTCCCCAGTTGTTGCGAATCTGCATTTCAAACCTCCGTGATGATGTGCTCCTTGAAAAGTTGATGGATCTCCCGGAATTGTTCTCGGAAGTATGGTTCTTCGTCTTGCGAATAGCCGTGGGTCTTCTTGAACTGTGCCAAAGCTCGTTCCGTGAGTTCGGTCCAGCGACCCGCATCAACGAACCCCGCGCAGATTTCACAAGCACACCACGCGCCAATGGATTCATGCGCGAACATAGCGTGCTTCAGCCACATGAAATTTCGGCAAGCGTAGAGCCGATGGGTCGGTTCGGCTGTGCAGAAGTCGCAAACCTCTCGACCCGGCGGCGGATCAAAGATGGCAATCTCCCATGCCACCCGTTATCGCTCCGATTGTTTAGCGGCCAATGCAGCCTGGAATTTCGCGGCTGGTACACCTGCCTTGGCACGCTCGGCCCACGTCATTCGTGGTCCACGTTCACCGTAGACAAGAACGAACTGCTCTCGCGTGGGCCTTCCGGCGAGTTTGAACAGCCGGATGCCTTCGGAGCGATTCTGGCTGATAACGCTCTCAGGCAGCGGCTGAGTCGTACTCTTAGCCGACTTTGGATTCTTCTGAACCTTTCCACTGGGGCGAGCCTTAGCAGCCGCACGCACCTTGCGAGTCTTTTTGTTTGCCATGATCCCTCCTGCTGTTGCACAAGTAGTACACAACTCGAGGTACTCTACCTGCTTCGGGAGAAAAGTAAAGTTGAGAGTTTCGTGAAAAGCTAGGAAAGTTGTTGCTTCACGCCCGAACTCTACCGACTGGTGTGTACGTGCCGCCCGTTTCTTCGCGAAACAGGACGCCGTCTTGGAGGACGTAGCTTCCCGAGTCCTCGAGG
>PLWX01000148.1 GCA_003151155.1 Acidobacteriaceae bacterium | reverse complement strand
CGCGAACTGAACACGGCGCTTCAGCAGGTGTTGAACCCAGCGCGGGCAGGAGAGCCCGTGGTCGAGCGGTTCGGGTGGCGGTTCCAGCTGCGTGACAAAGTGATCCAGACCGAGAACGATTACGACAAGGACGTGTTCAACGGCGACATCGGAACGATCGAGCGCATCGACCCGGTCGAGCATGAAGTCACCATCCGCTTTGACGAGCGGAAGGTGAAATATGACTTCGGAGAATTGGACGAGGTTTCTCTGGCTTATGCGGTCACAATCCACAAATCGCAGGGATCGGAGTTTCCGGCCGTCGTCATCCCACTCGCCACCCAGCATTACATGCTCCTCCAACGGAACCTCATTTATACGGGGATCACGCGGGGCAAATGGCTGGTGGTCCTGATCGGGCAGAAGAAGGCGTTGGGGATTGCTGTCCGTAATGACCGACCGCAGAGGCGCTATTCCGGACTCCTCGCGAGCCTGAAAGGTAACAGCTGTGTGGCGACATCGTGACGCTGGTCGAGGCAAGCGGGATGCGTAGAACGCACGGGCGAAAGCTTAGTACTGGGGACGGTGGAGATTTGGTCGGATTCACCTCCGACCGGATTACCAGTTTCAATGTCGGCGAATTCCTCTAATTGTTCGCCGGCACGGCCATGCTATTACGCCATGCAAAACCCAACAATGCGGTGCTGGGTGCCCGCCCGCTACCAGTGCCAAAACGGCTAGTCAGAAGTGCTGCACAAACTGCTGCACATTGCGTCACAGAAACAACCCAAAACGCTCCAAAACGACCAACTGCGCACTATATCTCACAACAACATACGCAAAACTGAGCTCTTTCGTAATCGGCAGGTCACCAGTTCANNGAAGATAGGTTCAATGAAAAGGGGAGACGAAAAATCTCGTCTCCCTCTATTTTTAGGATAGCAAGGTGGAAGGGGTAAACCGGACACTTTCTCGATGTTTTTATTGGGTTTGGATGGTGGGGGTTACGAGGAAAAGGAGAGATTTTGGGGGTTGACAACGGATACGCGAATCCCGGGTCTCGAAGGCGCGAGACCCGGGGCACCCGGCGGGACTTTTACGGCGAGTCGCGCTGCGCGCTTTTGTCTGGTGACTTCTCGAATAGCAGGAGCAGGAGCGATGAAAGCGCCTGCGGCGCGACTTTCATAGACCCACCCTAGCTCGCCAACGGAGGCGAGCTAGGACGGGGCACCCGGCACCCGACGAATCCCGGGTCTCGAAAACGCGAGACCCGGGCCACCCAGTCGGCTAGCCTTTATAGAGCTGGTCAAAACTGACCAGACTTCTATCGCGCTGATTCTTATCGTGGATAGATCGGCGCCAGCTGTAATTGCGGCCTCATCACTATCCGAATGCATGCGCACGTGTCACCAGTTCCGCGGTGACGCAGCAATCCCAGTCTAGTGAAAGCGCATTTTCTGAAACAACGCTAGTAGATAGCGAGACTTAGCCACTATGACGAACACACCGATCTCCAATCCGAGCGTGCAATTGGCGTTCGGGCTCGCGATTGTGATCCTACTCGGTGTGGGTAGCGATCTCCTATCGAGGCATGGTCATATCCGGTGAGAGTGACCGGTCGGTGCGTCACACCCACGAGATTCTTGAGAACCTCGATGATTTACTCGTCGCCATGGGAAGCATTGAGTCGGGCTACCGAGGGTTCGTCCTAACTGGCGAAGAGTCCTATCTCGAGTTCTATCAGGCCAGCATACTAAGTGCGCAGCAGCATGAGTCGATGGTGCGCAACTTGACGATGGATAATCCTGTGCAACAAAGTCAGTGGCCAGCTCTTGAAAGGCTGATAACGCAGAAGATTCAGTTCGGGGACAGGGCCATTCAACTGCGCAGGGACGAGGGTTTGGACGCGGCAGCAGATGCGATTCATAGTGGACCGGGCCAACGGATCATGCAGGAGTTCCACGCGGCAGTTCGCGCGATGGAGGACGAAGAACTGCGATTGCTGGTGCTGCGCGATGCGGACGCGAAACGGCGCTTGGGCGAGACCAAAGCTATTCTCATCTTCGGATCCGTGTTGGGATTGCTGAGCGCGGTTGGCGCCCGTTGGAGCATCGTTCACGACAGTTCCGGGCGAGGGCGCGCAGAGGCGGCGCTCTGGGACAGTGAAGAGAAATATCGGATGGTCCTTGAGCGGATTCAAGCACTACGCAATCTTTACCTTGGACCCGAAGGGGCAGGTTTTGAGTTGGAACGCCGGCGCCGAGCGCATCAAAGGCTACTCTGCCGAAGAGATAACGGGCCGCAATTTTTCGTGTTTCTTCCTGCCTGAGGATATCAAGCGCGGCAAGCCGCAGGATATCCTCCGAATGACCGCCGCGGTCGGCCAGCGCGAAGAGCATCTCATACGCGTCCGAAAAGACGGCTCGCGCTTCCTGGCGCGGGTGACGTTTTCGGCTTTGCGCGACCACACCGGAAACTTGCGAGGATTTTCAGAAGTCAGCCGCGATCTCAGCGAGAGCAAGGAGTCGGAAGCACGCTACCGGGGTCTGCTCGAGGCGGCTCCAGATGGGATGGTGGTGGTAAACCAGGGCGGAGAGATCGTTCTGCTCAACGTTCAAGCCGAAAAGCAGTTCGATTACCGCGGCGATGAACTGGTACGTGAGCAGGTCACTACCATCATTCCCGAGGGCTTTGCGGAGCGCCTGGCTGCCGACGCTCTTCGTTCCAGCGAAGACGCGCTCGCCCAACAAATCGGCACGGGGATTGAACTCATTGGGCGGCGGAAAGATGGAAGCAAATTTCCGATCGAGATCATGCTCAGTCCGCTGGAGAGCACGGAAGGAATCCTGGTGACCGCGGCGATTCGTGACATCAGCGTTCGTAAAGAGGCGGAAGAGCATCTTGCACACATGGAAGCCAGGTACCGGGGATTGCTGGAGGCGGCCCCGGACGCAATGGTGGTGGTCGATACCCAAGGAGAAATCGTCCTGCTGAATGTTCGGGCGGAAAAACAATTCGGATACCGCCGCGATGAACTCGTAGGCACGCAGATGAAGACGATCATTCCCGAGGGCTTCGCAGAGCGGCTCATCGCCGATGCTCTTCGATCGACCGAAGACGCTTTGGCGCAGCAGATCGGCACGGGGATTGAACTCACTGGGCGGCGGAAGGATGGAAGCGAATTTCCGATCGAGATCATGCTGAGTCCGCTGGCGAGTGCCGAGGGAATCCTGGTGACGGCTGCAATCCGCGACATCAGCATGCGCAAGACGCTGGAGCGGCAGTTCTGGCAGGCCCAGAAGCTGGAGGCGGTTGGCCGCCTGGCGGGAGGGGTCGCGCACGATTTCAACAACGTGTTAATGATCGTTGGCAGTTACGCGGACTTGATACTCGAGCTCGAAATCCAAAATCCGAAGCTCATTGATTACGCGAAGCAAATTCGCGATGCCGGCACAAAAGCGGCGATTATCACGCACCAATTGCTGGCATTCAGCCGGAAGCAAATACTGGAGCCCGAGGTGCTCGACGCAAACTCCGTCGTACGTGACCTCGGCAAGATTCTGCCGAAGCTGTTGGGAGAGGACATCGAGTTTGTAACCAAACTGGATCCGTCGGTATATCGCGTGAAAGCCGATCGAGGGCAGTTGGAACAAATCGTGATGAATCTGGCGGTGAATGCCAGGGACTCGATGAATAACGGCGGGCGCCTCGTCATCGAGACTCGGAACGTAACTCTCGATGCGAAATATGCTGCCGATCACCCGCCGACGATTCCTGGCGACTACGTCATGCTTTCCGTCACCGACAACGGAACGGGAATGGATGCCGATACGAAAGCACGGGTCTTCGAGCCCTTCTTTACCACCAAGGAACGAGGCAAAGGTACGGGATTGGGACTGGCGACGGTTTACGGGATCGTCAAGCAGAGCGGAGGTTTTATCTGGCTGAATAGCGAACCAGGCAAGGGAGCCTCATTTGAGATCTACCTTCCTCCGATCGCGGATTTACCGCGGCGAGAGGCCATGCCAACGACCGAATCCGGTGCCGGCGGATCGGAGACGATCCTGGTCGTCGAGGATGAAGCGCTGCTCCGCAACGCCGTCTGCACCTACCTGCAAAGCAGAGGTTACAAAGTATTGCATGCTGCGGACGGGGCGGATGCACTGCGCGTCAGCGAAAACCATAAAGGGAACATCGATGCCGTGCTTACGGATCTCATTATGCCTGGGCTGGATGGTGTCGAGCTAGGCAAGGCGATTCAGTCGGTGCGTCGAAATATCAGCATTTTGTATATGTCCGGTTATCACGAAAGAGCAGTGGCCGGGCTTGAGACGGGTTCGGTTCTGCTGCGCAAGCCGTGCAGCCTGAAAGCGATCGCACAAAAGTTACGCGAGGTTCTGGATTCGCGCCCCACGAACGCGGTTCCGGCCGCTTGAATTTTCAAGGAATCAGTTCTCCATGTTCTCACTATGGGGTTTAGTTCGTGTCACAGGTGGCCGCGCATCTTTCATAGACCCAAGAATGAGGTCATGTTCTCAGGCGTTTTTCACGGTTGCCTGTCTCCAGGATCGCAGTCCGAGTACGGCGAGGAAAACGAAAAACGCATAGAGTCCAGCGGTGACGTAAAGGCTTTTGTAAGCAAAGACGCCGACATATACGGCGTCGACGCCTATCCAAAGCAACCAGTTCGCCAGGTACCGGCGGGTTTGCCACCACTGGGCTACCAGGCTGAAGGCCGTCAGGGAAGCGTCAATGTGCGGAAGAGCGGCGTTCGTGTAACGCGCCATCGCGAAGCCGAGCAGAATGCTGCCGAGAGCCCCAGCGGCAATTCCATACAGCCAACCCTGCCACGGAAAGGCTTCGACCCGCACCGAGCCCTGCTCGCGGACACCTTGCAACCAGTGCCACCATCCGTAAACACAGAAGGCTGCATAGACCGCTTGCAGCAACATATCGGAATAGAGTCGCGCTTCGCGAAAGACCGCGGCATATAGGAAGCAGGCGAGCAGGGTGACCGGCCAGGCAACCAGGCTGCGACGGGTCATCAGCCAAATGCCAGCCGCCGACGACACCACTGCCACCACTTCAAGCAATGACATGTTGTCCCCGTCGTGCACCACCGGCCCAGGCTTCAAGGTGCTCGAGCAGGCGAAGCCCGTTGTCACTCTGGAACCACGCCGCGTGTCCGAGGAAATAACCGTCCCATGCGAGCGCGGCCTTGTTTTCCGAATGGAGAACCCGCAGGAAGTAGTCTGCCTCAGAGAGCGCAAATTCAGCATGCACGAGCGGCAGCAACGCGACGAGCGCGTGCGCTTCGGATGAGTTCAAGGGTCGAACCTCCTCGTAGCCGCGGAGGAGCGAGAGGATGTGATCGAGGTGCACGACTTCGTCGAACTGGCCTTCGAGGGAGAGCCAGCGCACCCCGTTGCGCTCGATGGCGGTGGCTAGATCATGCACGGCGGTGGTGCGATCGGCGAGGCCGAAGTCGATGATGGCGCGCACTTCCGCATCCGGGGCGGCGCTCGACCAGAAGAGGTTGGAAGCGTGGAAATCGTTGTGCGTCCAGGAGGGCCGCAACGATGCAAGCAAGGGCCGGAGCTTCGCATGAAATGGCAGAAGGGTGGCGTCCGTGCGCGTCTGCCAATCACGAGCTGCGAGATATTCTGCGAGCTCCGGTCGCGACGCCACGAACTGCTCGAGCCTCGGCCATGGCTCCTGGGCGGCGAATATGTTGAAGCTCGTGACCAGTGACTGTGTCCGGCGCGGCGAAGCATCGTAGTCATCCAGCGCACTATGAAAATCTGCGAGCGCCCGACCCGCCGCATGCGCATGCAGAGTTGAGTGGAACGGCGTCCACGACAGTTCTTGTTCGTAGAGATCGATGCCGTCGGCAATGGAATGCACCTCGTAGGTCCATTCGTCCGTAGCGATCGCACTTTCGCCGGCGTCGGTTACGAGCACATCCGGGACAATTCCGCCACGTGCGTGCAGATGCTGCAGGAGACGATGTTCTTCGAGCAGACCGTCGCGATCGCGCACCGCGCGGTGATGGCGCTTTACAAACACGCGACCGCGCGGAGTTTGCACGACGCTGGCGGCGGAGAAAGGCCGCGGACTGTAGCTCAGTATCCGGTCCGCACCGCCGGCGGAAGGGAAGCACCGCAAAAGCGTATCGACCTCCGCGAGAGTAAGGAATGGCCAGTCCGGTTCGGTCCAATCGTTAATGAGACCGTGTACTTTCAAGTCCTGCTTCATTGCCATGTCAGAACGCGAACTCCGTAGACAGACGTACGGTTGCCGGTGCACCCAGATGTAAAAAGGTATCTCCGTAATTGGCGCCGGTGTCCTTCCAGTAGCGCTTGTTGGTGATGTTGTCGGCGTAGAGACGGAAGGTCAGGTGACTCTCGCCTCTTGGGGTATAGCGCACGCCGGCGCTGAACAAGTTGTAGCCGCTCACGCTGATTACGTCGTCGCGCGTCGCGGCTTTGCTCCCGGTATAGCTCCAGCCAGGCAGAATCGCGAGCCCTGCTACGTGCGGCAGGTTCAAGTCCGCCGATACCGTCGTGCGCAAGCGCGGCTGGTTGATGATCTGCTGATTGTCAAATGCAGGCGTTCCGGTATCTTGCGAGATCGCTGAGATCGCTGCCAGGCTCGCGGTTATGCGAAGCCATGAAGCCGCGGTTCCTTGCGCACTGATCTCCACGCCGCGGTGTACTTCGCGCCCTTCGCTGACAAACTCCAGTCCATCCGCAACCGGCTTGGGATAGAAGAACGGCGCGTGCATGTCGAACCAGGAAGTGGAAAGCAGCAGTTTGCGGTTTACCTCATACTTCGCGCCGACTTCCATCTGGCGGGTGAAGTACGGATTGAGGAACTGGCTTCCGTTCAACGCCCAGAACGGCGCCTGCGGACCCAGCGACAACGCCACTCCGTAGGTCCCGTACACAGTAAGGCGATCAAGGGGATGGTAGGAGACGGCATATTGCGGCAGCCAGAGAGTACGTTCGGTTTGGTCACCTCCGGAGAAATTGTGATCGTGCAAGGTGACAATCTGTCCGCCGGCCGAGATCCCAAACTTTCCTAGCACGATATGGTCCTGGAGCAGGACACCATACTGGTGACTGTCTTCCTGCAACGTCACCGGGCCGGGCACATTCGGCGACGGAGCGAACGTTTGGAGGGGTTGGTAGAGGTTGTCTGTGCCGACGTAGTCGTATACCGCGCTCGGCAGCGCGACACTACGGCGCAGCAAACTCGTTCCGAAAATCAAATGATTCGTGAGGAACCCAGTCTTCACGGTTCCAGAGAGGATGGCTTCGAACTGTGCGTCAATTCGTAATTCGCCGGGACTGCGATAGTCGTACACGTCATAAGAGCCCGCGGGGCTGAAGAACCACGGATATGGGGCGCCGCCAGTGTTGCAGGCGTCCACGTAGTAGCAGCCATAGGGATAGGCAATATTGTCATCGATGAGGGATTGGCTGCGGCCCGCGGTCACGTACGCACTCCAACGCTTATTAATGGTGTGGTCCAGCCGCACGCTGGTGTTGAAGGCATCGAAGGTATTCGGCTTAGCCCAGGGCTCATACCCAAGCATGTTCGAGGGGAAAACGTCAGTGGGCACAACCGTCCCGCCCAGCAATTGATAGCCGGCTACGGAGCGCTGGACCATGTGCTGATATTCGAAGTCTCCACGAAGGTGAGTTTTATTGGTAAGGCTCCAATCGGCAGCAAAGGTGCCGAAGCTGCGCCATCCGTCGGCGTGTTGCACGTACGAGCGCATGGACTCGCCGCCGAGATTCGTGCGCACACCAAAGTGCTGGAACACCGCGCCCCAGTCAAGTTGCCCGAAAGCGCTCCCACGTTGATCGGTCGCCAGGATCAGAGTTCGCACATTCGCCGGGCGCTTGGTCGTGTAGTTAATCAGCCCACCGGCTGACGAGACTCCCGCTTCTACTCCCGAAAGTCCCTGCAGAAACTCGACGCTCTCTTTGTTCTCGAGTGGGACCAATTGCTCCCCCGCGATGGTTAGTCCATTGATTTTGATTCCGGTGGCGAGATCAACCGGAAAGCCGCGAATCTGGAAATCCTGGTAGTACCCAACCGGGGCGTAGTCCTCGCCCACGGAGGCGTCATTTTTCGTTACGTCAGAGAGAGTTCGTGCCTGCTGGTCGTTAAGTACGCCGCGGGTTACCACCAAAGCCGAGTCGGAAAGATCTTTGAGCGGAATCGATTCGAACCCGCCGAGGGTGGCGGCGCCGGGCTCGTAGTTGTCGTCAATGTGCCCTTTGACTTCGATCGTCGTGACCACGTGCGCGATCGGTTGTGCAGGGGGCGGAGCATCCTGGGCTGCCGCGGAAAAAGAAAGCGACAGGCATGCAGTTAGTACCATTGCGACATATAAAGATGTCGGGAGCGGTCGACCTGGATCAGCTGGGGTGGATCTTGCGGGTTCGTGCACGAGTTCCTCGATGTACTGGAAACAAGGGAGCTCGTTGCAAATCGAATCCTGTCGTGGAAAGCTTCCAACGCCGGCATTATCCGGATCTGGTTCGAGGGTATGATCTCAGCCCCGTAATGAGGAGCACCCCTGTTTCAACTTTCATTTGAGCACTTCTGGAGGCCAGAAGCAAGCTGCCGGCATCCAGGTGGTGGTGCAGTTTGAGGCCCCGCCGTTGTCTTCGAAGTTCTTCAGCGCCTCAGCTCAATCACATCGAAGGGCATACTCTCTGGACGCCGCTGCAACATTTCAGGGGCTAGTTCGGACGATACACCCGTGTCTTGAAAATCGCACTGGGGCCCGCGCTTCGCCTAGGGGGAATGAATCCTTTCGTA
>PLWX01000276.1 GCA_003151155.1 Acidobacteriaceae bacterium | reverse complement strand
AAACGGCGACCGTCGTTGGATGGGCATTTATCCCCGATTAACCCGGGACTATAAATCCCCGCACGTTTGCGGTACACCCTGCACCAACCCAACGGTCATTGCGTATGCCAGACCGAAGATGTTCTTCTCCGCTAACAATCCAGCCGCCATGCGCCATGGCATGCTCGTGCACTCCGTCAGGATGTGACTCAACTGGTGCTGCATGTACGCAGCCTCTTCGATCTCGGTTGCATCTGGTTCCCCGGCTGTGGTGATGGGATGGGTCATGAATCGGCAATTGGGTGTGGCGTAGCGATGAGCGCCACCGAGGAGAACAAACACCGCGCTGCTTGCGACCAACCCTGTGCCAATGGTCGTGCCCTCATGCTCCCGCAGTGCATCATGGATCGCTAGGGCGGCATACAGGTCGCCGCTCTCAGAAGAAATCAGCAGGGAACGCTCCCCGCTGTAGATATTCTGAATCACCCCCTCAGCCTTTTCAGGCGTAATTTCTCCGAACAGTGTGGTCATTATTTAAAGAAGTGATGACCGCCGACCACAGCGACCATAGGGTGTTCAGTAGTTTGATTGACGATGTTCTCCATGAACCAGCATCCGGGTGACCTGATCCCCCAGATCCGCACATAGCCGAGTATGATTTCATACTCTTGGAAGGGGCAGAACTTTTCGCGAAGCAAGCATACGGAGGCGCAGATGATTGCTGCGCTGAAACAGGTGGAGGCGGGACGAAGGGCGGAAGACGTAGCGCGGGAGCACGGGGTGTCGAAGCACACCATCTACGCCTGGAAGGCGAAGTACGGCGGGATGGATGCGAGTGAGGCGCAGGAGGCCAAGCAACTGCGCGACGAGAACAACCGCTTGCGGAAGCTGGTGGCGGACCTCTCGCTGGACAAGGAAGCGTTGCAGTCGGTGATCCGAAAAAACGGCTGGAGCTCATAGCCATGAAGGCGGCTGTCGAGCAGATCGAAGCGCAGTATGCCTTCAGCCAGCGGCGGGCGTGCGGCCTGGTGACGCTGGCGGTGTCGAGTTACCGCTACCAGGCACGACGGTCGGATGAACCGCTGCGCACGAAGCTGCTGAAGCTGGCGCGGGAGAAACCGCGCTTCGGATACCGGCGATTGCATGTGCTGCTGCGACGTCTCGCGCGTTCCCTCGGTTCCATTTCCAATCGAATTCGCGGCCAAAGAGTCCGTCACACGAGGGGCTCTTCACCAGGGGCGACCGACTGCATGAACCACAGCGGAGCCCCCTGGCGTCTCGCGTTGGGTCGAGGAGAGTACGGGTCGGGGCAGATGCGGCGGGGGTGCCTGGCCTCAAGTGCACGGGACAACCTTTCATCAGCTTTGCCCCGGGCAGGTAATTGTGGTTCGTCCACAAGCAAAACACTAGGCGCGTGTCTGTTCTTCTGACCGATTGGAAATGATCGCTCGAAATGCGCTCTTCTCTCCAAGAAGTAGGTCACGGGCGAGCAGCACGTATTCAGGTAAAAAGGTGTGGTGAAAAACTTTGTTGCGCAGCTCAACCGCTGGAACGGAGCGGTCGATGACTTCTTCAGCGTTGAGGCCCGAAGCAGCCAGAATAGCTTGCAGTTGCTTGTCGGCGCGAAGGAGATACAAGACCTTTCCAGCCGTGAGCTTTCCGTTGAGTTTCTTGCTCTCCACCAGCTTAGCCGACCCGGTTTGCGGATAATCGGACTGGCCTGCTTTGATCAGTTCTTCAGCGAGGACACGCCTCACTCGATACATGAATTCGGCTTCGAATGCTTGCAGCAGCAGCATCGTCGAAAAATGTTCGTCATACGTCGTTCGGGCATTTCGATAGGCGGCTTCTGAGATTTTCAGCATCTGCCTGGTCTCCGGCAGAAGGTAAGACACCAATCGCCCAAGTGATTGCAGTAAAAGAGCATCGGTGTCGGCAACCGAACGGCCTTCCGAAATACGAAGGATTTCCATTTGGGCCGCCTTCATCGACTCACTAAAGTTCTCCAAATCTCCCACCAATTCACGTCGCATCTCCTCAATGGCATGACGAATTTCTGAGGAAACCGGGAAAGGGTCGGATCGTTGAGGGGAAACACGCTTTCGGGAGAGATACTCTTCACTTTTATGTAAATAATATGCAACTAGCTCACCGGCACTGATCTCCAGAACATCGAGAAGCGATTCCGGACGAATATTCTCCGATAAGATTAGTTCGGTTGCATCTTGATCCCTCGCAAACCGCATTAGTTCGGGCCACAACTCAGCTGTCGTGCTCGCCACAGCAATAAATCGCTGATCGTCGCTAGACAACATCGAAAAGAACTCTGAAAAGCCCACATACGCTGCCCAACGTTCATCGTTATGATCGTCCGGTGGCATAATGCGGAAAGACTCAAACGGTGAAGAGTCTGTCGTGTTCGTCGTCCACAGCTCTGTGACAACGACGGCGCAGGTCCTTCCAATATCGAGGAGTAGCTCAGATCGCTCCGTCTCATTTGTCGCGACGTTGAGGTTGTGCTTTGCCGCGAGAAAACGCCGTCTTTCGCCTTGTAACTACGGCGAGAGTTTCCGCTTTTAAACTCGCTCGCATCGAACGAAGAGTCGTCAACGCTCCTGGAACTCGGCCCTGACATACACGACACGAATTCCAGTGATCCAACGCCGCGTCAATGTCGCCCCATGTGAGGTCCTCGCGGAGAGGCAGGGTTCCCTCCAAAATGGAATTCAGATCGTACTTGCATTCGCTTGGTGATGACAGGTCTTCACTGAAGGTCATGTTGTCCTTTTTTGAACGTCTCCATTTAAGACCACACAGGAGCGTAGCGTGTTGCGTCCCCCGACGAGGGCCTATACCAGGCCAGATGTAGCTCGATTTTGCTGGCGGCCCATCCGAATACAAGCCACCCCGTGGCGGAATCCAGGTGCATCGAAGGTTTATCCATCCCTCGCGAGCCAGAGCTGTACTCCACAATCTTCCCAGCGCTCTTTTGAACGTCAGCAGATTCCGCCCGACCAAGCTTACCCAACGCAATCCACGAGATTCGAAATGCGGCGTTTGGAATTCCAGGATCTAACAGCTTGAGTAAATCGATGCTTATGGGCTCCTTACGTTTCCTCTTGGTGCCGATTTCGTCAGGCTCCATGGTCGTTAACTCGCCCTTACGCTGGAGGTTGTCGAAAGAAGCCAACCCCGCTTTGAGTTCGATGGCCCCGCGGATCTCCGCGTTTGAATGCAACCCGCCAATCCCGACGTCAAATCTTGCTCTACTCGGTTTCTCCCCGGTGTGTTGGTAAAGGCTAGGCGTCGGCCTCTCCAAATGAATTGCTGAATAGGGAGTTCCGATTCCCCTCGCTAGATCGTATGGCAAGTGTGAAATAAAGGCGGATCGCAAAATTTGCTCCTGCGTCACAACTTGAGGATGCACAGAGCGCATGACACTTTGGATCGTCTGAACAATAGTTTCTCTTGTCACAGTCATTGGGGCGCAAACGAGCGGTGGCGGGGCTTTTGCGCTTCCGCCCCTTCCCCGCCCCAGACTACTGTAGCGATTCCCTTGGCGCAGGATCTTCGCCTTTAACTGATTCCATTCCTCGAGATCGGCGCACCCATCTTGACCCGCAATGGTGGGCCAACCTGGCGAGGGGAAATACGATATTTTCCCGTGCCTCGAAGGCTCGTAGTCGAACATTGCGACGCTTATCTTCGCAGCCTGCCAATTGCGCGACCTGAGTTCTCGTGCCCAGTCTTCTTTCGCTAGAGCCAACGATATTCGGGTCACGATCCACCTTGAGAAAAAAAATTGCCTGCGCTTGGACAGATGCCAGTCTTTGAAAAACCGGGGTCCAAAAAACGAAGCGGTACAACGGAGTGTAATCGCGAACCTCCGCCGCTGCTCTCTATCCTGCATATTGCATTAAGCTATCGTCATGAAGTTCCCTGCACGCAATGTTTTTGGCCGCCTTCCGATCCGTCCGGTCGACCTCATTCTCAGCCTCAACGCGCGCTGGCCGAGAGGGAAAGGAAGGTACTATCCCAAAACCCAAGAACTATTCGAGTTTCTGGAGAAGATCGGAAAATCGAAGTCCAAAGCGATTGATAGCAAAAGGGTGACGGCAAGGGGAGCACAGAATTTTAGCGCTTTCTACCTCGACAAAAACCGGAAGATCCACGCATTTCTCCTGGATTATCTCTGGTGGTCGAACAAGGGAAGTTTGCTGGCAGCGGAATCTGAATTCGTTGAAGGCATCGTAGGGATGAAGCACGACTTCGAGAAACTCCTCTGCTGGAAGGCGCCGCTCAAGCTGATGATCGTTCGTGAACATCCGAGAATCCTCGCGGAAACAATACGGCAGGTGCTCAGCGAATATGCTCGTAGTGTTCCGCAGCTCGTAAAGGGCGAGTGTTTTGTCCTTTTCGTTTTTGGAAAGGCTGCGAATAACGCTTATCTCTACGTTGCACCAAAAGATGGAGCCTCGAAATTTAACTTCGAAGCGATGCCAGTTCAATACGCAGCTCCAAGAGGGAAGGGGTTACGCTCATCGAAGAAGTAAGCCGCTCCACACGCCGAACAATAGCGGAGGCCTTGGCTTCCGGCGTTTGGTCGAGGACAATACCGGTCGGGGCAGGTCCGCGGAGCTGCATAACTCTCATGGTGAGCGATGGCCCGAGAGTGGGAAATATCGCTCAGTAAGGTATCTCCCTTCGCGGGATAGGAAAAGAGTTCACGGGGTTCACAAAAATAACGCCCAAGCCGGCAGGGGCTTCCAGAATCGTCAACCCTGACCCACTACGTCCTTGTCCCGGAAGTGGTAAAAGAAGGCGTCTAGCGCCGGTGCGGGGAGCAGGCCGACAGCCTCGCATTCTTCGATAAAGAGTTTGAGATCCTTCAGAAAGCGCTCATACGCCTCGCGGGTCACGATGTTATGAATTTCGAGTTCGTAGCCAAACCTTCCGAGTGCGCTTTGCACGGGTTCGTTTATCACGACGAATTTCTCGGGAAGGTGCATGGCCAAGAGCTTCGTAGCGAGATTCCTACCGATCCCGGGAACGTTTTGCAAAGCTTCCAATGCTGCGAGTGGCGCTGTTACGGCCATCTGTCCCAGGATTTCTCGAAGCCTCGGGAGGTTCGCTATTGTCTTTTGTACATGGCTGAGGCGGATTCTCCCCAATTCCGGGATGCGAAGAAACTGCCCCCACTCCTCCGCTGTGAAATCGAAATCGGGATGGTGGAGGATGATGCGCATCCTTTCCAGCGCGTTTGCCCGCTCTTCAACTTCCCGTTGACCTTCGGGAGTTTTCCAGTAATCGGCCGCCAGACCGATCGCGAGCTTGAGACGCCACTGCGCTTCGTCTTCTGCTTCTTTCTTAGCAGCCTGGTTAATTCTGGCCGCAAGCTCTCGTCGCGCCGCGAGCAGACCTTGATACTTCCGGATGTACGTCTCGTAGACGTTGGCAAACGGCGGGGCGGCATTCCACTGAAGCGCGAACCAGCTCTGCAATGCGGCGATGTCCGGCGCACGATCCGTGTACAAGGCACATTCAACGTTGCCAACGAGTCCGCCACAAGAAAGGTTTCCCGAGCCCACGAGTGCGAACGATGAAACCTCGCTCTCAATAATCCACACTTTGGGATGAAAGGTCGAGACAGCGGAGGCGAGCTTTACTTCGACCACCAACCCCGCACGGGCGGTGTCGCGAAGCCGTTTGATCGCTAAGATGACCTCTGGCTCGGTTTGAAAAAAGGCTCGCCCCAGGAGAACCTGAATGTGCGAAGCGTGGGACTGCGTGAACGACGCTTCGATCTCCCGCCATCCGCTCATGTGACCAAACGCCACCGCGAGACGGATGGTTTTCGCGTTCTCTAATGTTGTGGGGAAGTCGAAATCCTCCGGCGCTCCGACAATCACGGAACGGTCAAGCGTGCCGGATTCCAGCAACGGAATGAGCATTTCATCGGGCATGGTGTCTCTGGGGAGATTACCACCAGCCTCAAGTAATCGACACCACTCGGAGACGTCCAACGGCGAGACACTATAGGATCATGCGAACCGCTGCGGACACACAGCGGAGCACCTGGCGTCGCGCGTTGGTTGGTGGAGAATACCGGTCGGGGCAGTTGCAGCGGAGCTGCCCGGCTCTCATGCGCCGCGAGCGTCGCATCGTATGCTTCTCCTGTTCGGAAAAGTTGAGGCGCGTACCGTGTCCCAGTCGAGTTCACCGGGCCCCGCGGCCAATCGCTCAATTCACGTTAACTGTGCAAGTTGCTCTCCGTTCTCCGAACGATTGTGGCAGCCCACTGTTAACTCGGATAAACTCTTGGTGAAATCGTGCTGCTTGGGATAGACCATACTACTAACGCATGGATAATCGATTCTTCACAGAACCCATTCGTAACTCGCCCTACGAGTATCCTCGTGAACACTGGGAGCTGGATGATCAGGGCCAGCCGACGCAAAAGATCATTGAAAGCCGCCGCCCAGCCGAATTCATCACTCCGATCCCGAAACCCAAGAAGGTCAAGGCTAAGCAGTCTTCGTTGGTGTTTGACGAGGGCTTAGGGCTTTCGACCGCGAACCAGCAGTACAGCCACGCCGCGATCATCAATTCCGTACGGGGCCAAGTTGATAAATGGCGCCAAATACCCGAATCCAAGAACTGGCGTGTAACGCCTGAGACAGCGCGTCTGCTTGACCACTGGCGACACCATAAGTTCAGCGGTATCCGGCCATTCTTTTGCCAAGTCGAAGCTGTCGAAACGGCGATCTGGCTGATTGAGGTTGCGCCCCAAATAGGAAAGATTGGCGAGAGCTTTCTTGAGCATCTTGCGAACGCAAATAACGACGCCAATCCCGAACTGATGCGTCTCGCGCTCAAATTGGCTACCGGCGCAGGCAAGACTACCGTCATGGCGATGATCATCGCCTGGCAAACGGTCAACGCGGTGCGACATCCGCAAAGCAAAAGATTCACCCGGGGGTTTCTTGTCGTTGCTCCGGGCCTGACCATCAAGGATCGGTTGCGGGTCTTGCAGCCGAACGATCCAGACAGTTACTACGCGAGTCGCGAATTGGTTCCTAGCGACATGTTGGATGACGTAAACCGGGCCAAGATCGTCATCACGAATTATCACGGCTTTAAGCTCCGCGAACGAATCGACCTGTCCAAGGGCGGACGATCTCTTCTTCAGGGGCGTGGAGAGGAGCTGAACACCCTCGAGACCGAAGGCCAGATGCTGCAAAGGGTTATGCCCGACCTTATGGGCATCAAAGACATCCTCGTGCTAAACGATGAGGCGCACCATTGCTACAGGGAAAAGCCCGGTGCGGAAGATGTCGACGAACTGAAAGGCGATGACAAGAAAGAGGCACAGAAAAATACCGAGGCTGCCCGGCTTTGGATCTCCGGTCTTGAAGCTGTGAAGCGAAAACTCGGCGTGGCGCGCGTCATTGATCTTTCCGCGACCCCATTCTTCTTGAGCGGATCAGGTTACGCCGAAGGAACTCTTTTCCCGTGGGTGATGACTGACTTCTCCTTGATGGATGCTATCGAGTGCGGCATCGTGAAACTCCCACGAGTTCCCGTCGCCGACAACATTCCGGGGTCCGAGATGCCCATGTTCCGGAATCTTTGGGAGCACATCCGTAAGAAGATGCCGAAGAAAGGGCGAGGCCAATCCAGCTCGCTGGATCCCCTGAGCTTACCGCCGCAGTTGCAGACGGCTCTCGAAGCCCTGTACGGGCACTATCAGAAAACATACGACCTTTGGGAGAAGGCCGGGATCCGAGTGCCGCCGTGCTTCATCGTCGTCTGCAACAACACATCTACATCGAAGCTGGTGTACGACTACATCTCAGGTTTCTTGAAGGAGAATGAGGACGGCTCCAAAACACCGATAGCAGGCCGCCTGCCACTTTTCCGCAATTTCGACGAGCACGGGAACCCGTTTCCGAGGCCGAACACACTACTGATCGACAGCGAGCAGCTCGAATCCGGCGAGGGGCTTGACGACAATTTCCGCAGCATGGCGGCCGATGAGATCGAGCGGTTCCGTCGCGAAATTCTCGAGCGCGGCGGAAAGCTCGCCGAGGAGGTGCGCGGCGGCAAGGAACTGGACGACGTCACACTTCTGCGTGAGGTCATGAATACAGTTGGGAAATATGGCCAGCTAGGCGGTTCGATTCGTTGCGTCGTGTCCGTTTCCATGCTGACGGAGGGTTGGGACGCGAATACCGTCACGCATGTTCTTGGAGTCCGTGCTTTCGGCACACAACTACTGTGCGAACAGGTCATCGGGCGTGCGCTGCGGCGTCAGTCATACGACCTGAACGAAGACGGTCGCTTTAACGTGGAATACGCCGATGTATTAGGCATTCCGTTCGACTTTACCGCGAAGCCCGTTATCGCACCGCCGCAACCGCCGCGCGAGACCATTCAGGTCAAGGCTGTGCGCCCCGAGCGAGATTCACTCGAGATTCGTTTTCCGCGCGTCGAAGGCTATCGCGTCGAACTGCCGGAAGATCGCCTCTCCGCAGAGTTCAACGAAGACTCGGTGCTCGAACTGACGCCGGACTTGGTTGGCGCGACTGAAACACAAAACTCCGGCATCATTGGGGAAAGGGTAGATCTGAATCTGGTTCATACAGGTGACGTTCGACCTTCTCAGGTTTTGTATGAACTGACATCGCACCTTGTCCTGAACAGGTGGCGAGATCCAGGTGAGGATGCGAAGCTTCATCTCTTCGGCCAGCTCAAGCGGATCGCCAAGCAATGGCTCGACGGGTATCTGGTGTGCAGAGGCGGCACCTATCCAGCGCAGCTCAAATACAAGATGCTGGCCGATATGGCATGCAGCAGGATTATCGCGGGCATCAATCGTAAATTCGTCGGGGAACGGCCTATCAAAGCAGTGCTAGATCCTTACAATCCGACCGGGTCAACAATCCACGTGAACTTCAATACCTCGAAGGCGGATCGCTGGGAGACCGACTCGCGCCGGTGTCACATCAACTGGGTCATCCTCGACAGCGACTGGGAGGCAGAGTTCTGCCGCGTTGCCGAAGCACACCCCCGCGTCCGTTCCTACGTAAAAAACCACAACCTCGGCATGGAAGTGCCTTACCGCTACGGTTCGGAAACGCTCCGGTACCGGCCCGACTTCATCGTGCGAGTGGAAGATGGTCACGGCCAAGACGACCTCCTTAATCTCATCGTTGAGATCAAAGGCTATCGCCGCGAAGATGCAAAGGAAAAGAAATCCACCATGGGCACCTACTGGGTGCCTGGCGTGAATCATCTCGGGACGCATGGCCGCTGGGCATTTGCCGAGTTTACGGAGGTGTACCAGATAGAAGCCGATTTCAAAGCCAAGGTGGAGGCGGAATTTGACAAAATGATTCAGTCCGTCGCGATACCGACGACAGTGCAGGGATAAAGATGCCAAAGAAACTACCCACCGCCAAGACCGTCGAGATCCTCAAGCATGACGAAGCGAGGCGGAAGAACATTCCGACGGCCGAGTACCAGTCCGTCTTACAGAAGACTGAGCAAAACCCGGTCCGCGTGGCGTATGAGCGTCGGAACCGGGACCTTGATCCGCAACTTGTTTGGCGAGGCAAAGACGAGCAGGATTGGTCAGACTTGGTGGTCCATGTACCTCCTATCTACATCCAAGAGAAGGTCCATCCCAAGGTACTGATTGACGAACTGCTGCGCGAGACTCGTGAGCGCGAACATGAAGCCGGTGCAATCACTCCAGATCTCTTCGCCGATTTCAACGGGATTCCTAAGGGCATCGACAAGACTGAGTTTTATCAGCATGACCAAAACTGGTCGAACCGCCTGATACTGGGCGATTCGCTGCAAGTCATGGCTAGCCTGACTGAACGCGAGGGATTGCGCGGAGCAGTGCAGTGTATCTATGTCGACCCGCCCTATGGCATCAAGTTCAACAGCAACTTCCAGTGGTCAACCAACACTCGTGACGTTAAGGATGGCAATCTCGATCACATTACTCGCGAACCCGAACAGGTGAAAGCATTTCGCGATACATGGAAGGACGGGGTTCATTCCTATTTGACCTACCTGCGTGACCGACTAACGGTTGCGCGCGACCTGCTGACTGAGTTTGGTTCGATTTTTCTGCAGATCGGAGATGAAAATGTTCATCTTGCTCGAACACTACTCGACGAAGTATTTGGCGTACAGAACTTTGTTTCCCAGATATCGATTCAGAAGACAAGTGGTCAAACTTCACAGTATCTGTCCGGCGTTCAGGACTTCATTCTTTGGTACGCGAAGGATGCGACCAAATGCAAGTACAGGGCGGTATTTGTTAAAAAGCCAGCGATCGGCAATCCTGAAGAAAGATATGTCTGCGTTGAGACAGAATCGGGCGAAGTGGTCGACCTTTCAGTGAAGCAGAAGCGCGGCGAAGATTCCATGCCAAATGGCCGGATTCTTCGGCTCCAGGACACAACTTCCCAGACCGGCTCCGAGAGCAGTCGATTTGAGTTCGAGGTATACGGCGTCAAAGCCCTGCCGTCCGGTAAGCGCGGCTGGTCTTTTGGACCAGACAAGCGGGATCGTTTATTGATGTCAGGGCGACTATTTACCGTGGGCAAGAGCGTGCGGTGGAAGAATTATCATGACGAGTCTGGGTATTCTGAAATCGCAAACAACTGGACAGATCTCACCCCATCGGGGTTTGGCGAGAAACGGGTCTATGTAGTTCAGACATTATCCGATTTCATTCAAAGATGCATTCTTATGACCACCGACCCCGGCGACCTAGTTCTTGATCCCACGTGCGGGTCTGGCACTACCGCCTACGTTGCAGAAAATTGGGGTCGCCGCTGGATCACCATCGACACTTCGCGTGTTGCCTTGGCATTGGCTCGAGCCCGAATCATGGGCGCGCGCTATCCGTTTTACTTGCTAGCCGATTCTCGCGAAGGCCGGCTCAAGGAAGCCCAAATCGGTCACGTCGCACCGAGTTCGCAGCCGGTTCACGGAAATATCCGCCACGGTTTCGTCTATGAGCGTGTGCCGCACGTCACGCTTAAGTCCATCACTAACAATGCGGAGATCGATGTGATCTGGGACAAATGGCAGCCACGAATGGAGCCCTTGCGCGTCGCGCTGAATGAGGCGCTCAAAAAACACTGGCGCGAGTGGGAGATTCCGCGTGAGGCCGACGCCAAGTGGGCGGACTCGGCGAGGTCTTTCCATGCGAGCTGGTGGGATGCACGTACCTCTCTCCAGAAGGAGATAGACGCCTCGATCGACGCCAATACTGAGTTTGAATTCCTTCACGACAAGCCATATGAAGATAAGAAGACGGTCCGCGTGGCCGGACCGTTCACAGTGGAAAGCCTTAGCCCACACCGCGTCCTTGGCGTTGACGATGATGAGGAATTGATTGACCCGTTGAAAGAAAGCTCCACCGAATACGGCGACAGGCAGTCATTCCCTCAGATGATTCTGGAAAACCTCAAGACTTCTGGCGTGCAGCAGGCGCACAAGGACGACCGGTTCGCTTTCACCGCTCTCATTCCATGGCCCGGAGAATTGGTCTGCGCCGAAGGTCGATACATTGAGGGCAATGCAGAATCCGGAATCGAAAAGCGTGCCGCCATTTTCATTGGGCCAGAATTCGGTACGGTCACCCGTCCTGATCTGGTAGAGGCCGCGCGCGAAGCAGGGGATGCTGACTTTGACGTGTTGATCGCATGCGCCTTTAACTATGAAGCCCGCGCAACGGAATTCAACAAACTCGGTCGTATTCCCGTGCTGAAGGCGCGCATGAATGCCGACTTACATATGGCCGACGATCTCAAGAACACCGGTAAAGGAAACCTTTTTGTCATTTTCGGCGAGCCAGACATCGATGTGCTTCCAACCGAAAACGGCAAAGTGCAAGTGAAGGTAAACGGCGTTGATGTATTTCACCCAAGCACCGGTGAAGTCCGCAGCGACGGCGCAGATGGCATCGCCTGCTGGTTCATCGACACCGATTACAACGAGGAAAGCTTCTTCGTTCGCCACGCCTATTTTCTAGGCGCGAACGATCCCTACATCGCGCTCAAAACCACTCTGAAAGCCGAGATCGATGAAGAAGCATGGGAGACGCTGCACAGCGACACTTCACGGCCCTTCGACAAGCCACGATCTGGAAGGATAGCCGTCAAAGTAATCAATCACCTTGGTGACGAAGTGATGAAGGTTTTCCGGGTGAACTGATGGAATTCCTGATCGCCGATACGTTTACGGACAGCCTCGCAAAGCTCACAGGCGACGAGCAGAAGGCAGTGAAGACCACCGCCTTCGATCTGCAGCTGAACCGAGCTCACCCCAGCTTGCAGTTCCACAAGCTTGAGAAGGCAAAAGATCCCCGGTTCTGGTCAGTCCGCGTAAATCGAGATCTCCGTTTGATCGTCCACAGGACGGGAACAAGCCTTCTGCTGTGTTACGTCAACCACCATGACGAGGCATATAAATGGGCTGAACGGCGAAAAGTGGAGACCCACCCGATGACCGGGGCGGCGCAGCTCATCGAAGTACGAGAGACGGTGCAGGAGATCACAATTCCTCGATATGTGGAGGAACCAGCTTCGAGTAAGCCGCGCCTCTTTGCTCATGTGGCTGACCTAGATCTGCTCGCCTATGGGGTGCCTGGAGAGTGGTTGAAGGATGTAAAAGCGGCGGATGAGGACACGCTGCTCAATCTGGCAGACCACCTCCCCGCAGAAGCGGCAGAGGCGTTGCTCGAACTTGCTACGGGAACTACTCCGCAGTTGTCTCATTCGCAGGGCGTGATGGCTGCCCCGGCGATCGGATTCGCAGTAGGAGGAGGACTTGCTGCTCCTTCCGGTACCTTCGCACCCTCGAACGGCGGCGCCAGCGAAGGATTCAGTCACCCGGACGCACAGCGGCGATTCCGGACCATCAACAACCCCGAGGAACTCGAGCGGGCTCTCGAGTACCCATGGGAAAAATGGACGGTTTTCCTTCATCCAACTCAGCGCTCTCTCGTGGAGCGGGCATATAACGGTCCTGCCCGAGTTTCGGGCTCTGCAGGAACCGGGAAAACCATCGTTGCGTTGCATCGGGCCGGGTTTCTTGCTCGCACGAATCCCGATGCGAGAGTCCTGCTCACCACCTTTTCTGGCACTCTAGCGAATGCATTGAGAACAAAACTGCGACGCCTGATAAGCAATGAGCCGCAGTTGGGCGAGCGACTGGAGGTGCACTCCATGAACGCTATTGGCCGTCGTCTTTACGAATCAAATGTTGGCCGAGCGCAGATTGCCTCACGAGAAACCATCCAAGCAGTTCTGGAAGAAGCCGCTGGCGCCGCTGTGGGCAACAAGTACTCTCCGCATTTCCTACTGACGGAATGGGAACAGGTAGTTGATGCCTGGCAATTGGATTCCTGGGAAGCTTACCGCGATGTGGTGAGATTAGGGCGCAAGACGCGACTGCAAGAGAATCAGAGGCGCGCTCTATGGTCCATTTTCGATCGCGTCAGAACGGACCTGCAACGCCGAGGCCTGCTGACATACTCGGGCTTATTCAGCCGATTGGCGTCCAAGATCGGGGAGAACGCCCATCCGCCTTTCGACTTTGCTGTAGTCGATGAGGCCCAGGACGTAAGCGTAGCTCAGCTTCGGTTTCTAGCTGCTTTGGCGGGAAAACGACCGAATGGCGTTTTCTTCGCGGGCGACTTGGGTCAGCGGATCTTCCAGCAGCCATTCTCATGGAAGGCCCTCGGCGTAGATGTTCGAGGGCGGTCATTTACGCTTCGGATCAATTACCGTACATCGCACCAGATCCGTAGCCGCGCTGATCGCTTGCTGGGACCGGAACTATCCGATGTCGATGGTGTAACCGAGAAACGCGGCGGCACAATCTCGACGTTTAACGGCCCGGCCCCAGAGATCATGCTTGCCGCTACGGCGGGCGATGAGATCAAGACCGTTAGCCAGTGGCTAACTGCCCGGATGCACGAAGGCATCCTTCCGCACGAGGTCGGCATATTTGTACGTTCTGCCGCTGAAGTGGATAGAGCTCGATCCGCGATCAAGGATGCGGGTGTCCCGTTCAAAGTGCTGGACGAAAACGTCGAGACAACGAGCGGCTCTGCGTCCATTAGCACCATGCACTTAGCGAAAGGACTCGAGTTTCGCACCGTGGTTGTGATGGCATGTGATGACGAGATAATTCCTCTCCAAGAGAGAATCCAATCGGTAGGCGACGATTCGGATCTGGAGGAGGTCTATGCCACCGAGCGGCACTTATTGTACGTCGCCTGCACACGTGCCAGGGATCACCTGCTAGTGACAGGAGTGGAGCCGACTTCGGAGTTTCTGGATGATCTGCAGAGCTGAATCAAAGCGACGATGATTGCATTCTGAGACTCCTTTCGGAAAACAAGGCGATCCCTTAACCATTCGATTTCCGCGAACTATGAAGCAGTTCTTACTTTCGCTCTATTCCTGCAGAGATACGTGCTCCTGTTGTTTAAACACTCTTGGTGATGGCGGGTAGAGCTCAAGGGCTGATGAACTTAATCCAGAGGACCAGGAGATTAAGATGGTGCCTGCAAAACATTCAAGCAAGCATATCACTACCCCAAAGATGCCGAATCACGCAAAGTTGCCAACAGCGATTCCGAACAAGCAGCTGACGGCCAAGACGACAGAGAACCCTGACTTCAAGTCTGCAGCTGCGGGTGAAGGATACATCCCCGAAACCGAAGCCGACTTGGTCGCAACTGACGCGTCTTCGGCTGCGCCTCAAGCAGAGCGGCCGAAGGCCTCCCCGCCGACCGAGAAACTCGGCCGCAAATTGCGACGGAAAGACGAAATTGTAAATGCGCTCAACGCGGGTATGCGCGCCAGTGCAAAACTAG
>PLWX01000018.1 GCA_003151155.1 Acidobacteriaceae bacterium | reverse complement strand
TCGAAGAGGAGGGTCTCGACGTTCCTGAGTTTGGAATGCCAGCTTACCCGGAAGATAGCGCGGTTACCGCGTTGCACTAACTGCTTTCCACGTACGACTCTCACGATTGAGATAGACCAATGCGATCCAGTGAACTTGGGTCAAGTAACGGGTTACGTTTTCTGGGCCAGATCAGACTGTCTGGTTGCACAATGATGGCTTGTTAGCGGGGAGTCATCGAGTTTCTCCTGCAGGTGGACATCCGATAAGCCAACGTACCGGCCACAAGTCTCTCTTTGTTGAGCACGCCGGATCTGATCTAGCGCGACCAAAAAAAGCCGGAGCGTAATGTTGCGAGTTTTGGGCGAATCGACTCAATGTAATTGCAGCGGTAACGAAAACGAAAATACCGATCCGCGGCCGAGCTGGCTGAAGACGCTGATTGTTCCTCCATGAGCTTCCACCAGCGCTTTCGCAATCGCCAGCCCCATGCCAGTTCCCTGAATGATCGAACGCTGGCCGCGGCCGCGATAAAACTTGTCAAAAATCATTCCTTGGTCAAAGTTTTCGATACCTGGTCCTTGATCCGCAACACTCGTCACCAGTCTTCTACCTTGTACCTCGGCGGTGATCGTTATCTGAGTTTCAGGAATAGAATATTTCGCTGCGTTATCGAGCAATTGGGCGAGAACTTCTCCGATCCTTCTCAAGTCCATGGCTGTCTCCGGGATGGATTCGTCAACGACTATGTTGACCGGATGCTTAGCCAGTGCGTTCTTGGTGGATGTAATCGCTGCTTCGATTGCCTCTCGAATGTGGTGCGGCTCAAGGTGAAGCTCCAGGGCGCCCGAGTCAAGCTGAGCCATCTCTGCGGCTTCTCCCACCAGACGGTCGAGACGGTCGCTTTCTTCGTTGATGATCGTTAACAACTCGTGGCGGGATTCATCATTCAACGCGCCGTCGAGAAGCGTCTGCGCCGAAGCTTTGATCGACGTAAGAGGCGTTCGGAAGTCGTGCGTGACGGAATCGAGCAAGATTGACCGCAACCGATCGCTCTCGCGGCTGGCTTCAGAATGAGCGAGCTTTTCCACTGCACCTGCCCTTTCGATAGCGATCGCGATGAGACTGCCGACCGCATCCAGAATCTGAGGGCTCGTACGCGCGCCAGCCACTCCGAGGGAGCCCACTGAACGAACGCCGACTCGCAACGGCACGAAATTCAGGTCCGGTGTGACACCTTGTGCGGGTTCTCCACGGTTGGCTACCGCCTTCAAGTCCTCCTCGTTCAGCAGTTCCTGCGCCTTAAGATCGGAGAAGTAGACCTTCTTTCGCTCAATCAAGAAAATGCCCACCGCTGTCGCGTTGAGGGCTTCGACAACGTTCCGCGGAATCGCGTTCACCAGCGATAAAACATTCTCTGCTGCCAGCAAGTCTTGACTTAAGGCGTAAAGTCGCTCGACTTCGCCGCGACGGCGATTTGCACTCAGCGCTTCGCGTCGAGCGCGTTCCGCAAGCTGACTCGCAATTATGGCAGTGCAAAGAAAAGCCGTGAGTGCGACCCAATTCTGTGGGTCTGCAATCGTGAAAGTTCCGATCGGCGGGAGGAAGAAAAAATTATAGGCCAGCGTAGAAATGATGGACAAGAAAATTGCATAACGCAAACCCCAAATGGCGGATATCACGAGTATCGCGACTAGCAGAGTGAACCCGACGGTTGCAGGATTTGCATGGATCCAAGCGCGGTAGACAAATACGATGACCGCGATGAACAATATCCCCACCGCAATGCGAACCATCGGCTTGTCCAGGATTTTCACGGTGCTGAATTGTAGCCGATTCGACAAGTGCCACGCATTTGAGGAGAATAGGGCGAAATGCTGAAATCGCCTGAGCAATGGCTGGAAGAAACCGCGCCGACCAAGAAACGCGGATTGTTCAAAGTGTTCCTCGGCTATGCTCCAGGGGTTGGCAAGACCTACAGCATGCTCAGCGAGGGCATTCGGCGTCACAGTCGAGGCGAGGATGTTGTGATCGGAGTCGTGGAGACGCACGGGCGAGCCGCCACCGCGGAGCTCGCGAATCGGTTGGAAGTCGTTACTCGCAAACAGCTCGAATATAAGGGTACGGTGTTCGATGAAATGAATGTTGACGCCGTCTTGTCGCGAAATCCCAACGTCGCGCTTGTCGACGAGTTAGCGCACACCAACGTTGATGGAAGTAAACATCGCAAGCGATATGAAGACATCATGGAGTTGCTCGACGCCAATATCGACGTCATCTCCACGATGAACGTGCAGCACATCGAAAGTGTTACGCCGCTGATCACGCGAATAACCGGTGTTATCGTTCGCGAAACGGTACCTGATTGGGTCATGCAGCGCGTGGACGAGGTCGTTTTGAGCGACCTGACGCCAGAAGCTCTGCGGAACCGAATGAAACGAGGGGATATTTATCCCCTCGAACGAGCAGAACGCGCTTTAACGAATTTCTTTCGGCCCGGGAACCTCATCGCATTACGCGAAGTTGCGCTGCAGCAGGTTAGTCGCGTCGTCGATCAGACACTCGAGTCTTACCTGGAGAAGGAGCACATTGAAAAGCGCGCTCCTATCACCGAAAAAATCGCAGTCTGCATTAGTTCCAATCCTGCCGCGCAGTATCTGATGGCGCGCGCTTCCCGAATGGCCAATCGAATCGATGCCGAATTTTACGTTATCTATGTTGATGTAGGGATGGACGACACTCCGGAGAACCGGCGAACCCTGCAGGACAACTTTCGGTTCGCGGATAACCTTGGGGCCCAGATTGTTCGCACTGCCGGGAAAAACGTCGCGCAGGAAGTTGCGAACATTATTCGCGAAAAGCACGTTACTCAGGTAGTTTTTGGCCGCTCCGCTGTAAAAGGCTGGAAGAAGTACCTGTATCTTTCTGCGATTCACAAGTTCCTGCGCGATACGCCGTCAGTAGACGTCCATATCGTCACCCAGGAGGCACGCTGAAATGGCTATTGACGAGCCGCATCGTAATGTACTTGTCGTCGACGACGAACCGCAGATTACCCGGGTTCTCAGGACCACGTTATCAGGTCTGGGGTTTGTTGTGAGAACCGCTGGCGATGGCGACGAGGCGATCGAAGTCATGCGCACTTGGACGCCTGATCTGGTGATTACTGATCTCTCGATGCCGAATCTGCCCGGGCTTGAACTCTGTCGCCATATCCGCACGAAATCTCAAGTGCCCATCATAGTCTTGTCCGTGCGTGGCGAGGAGAAGATCAAGATCGAGGCNNATATCGGGTCTCACATGGTTCTTGTACGGGGACGCGAAGTTCGCCTTACGCCCAAAGAATTCGATTTACTCAAATTCTTGGCAACCCACCCTAATAAGGTGATCACGCATCGTGTACTTCTTTCGGCAGTGTGGGGTTCAAATAACGTAGAGCAGCCCGAGTATTTGCGCGTCTTTATCAATCATCTCCGCAAGAAACTGGAGCCAGAGGGCCCCGCTCCAAAGTATATCGTCACCGAACCTTGGATCGGCTACCGATTTGAACCTGGCGACGAACCAGCTTAGCACGACGTCTTTGCTCGTTCTCGAAACACGACTGATCTCATCCCGTCTTGCGTGACTCCGCGCTCCCGCTCCTCAATAGAAATCCAGAGC
>PLWX01000215.1:4077-9221 GCA_003151155.1 Acidobacteriaceae bacterium | reverse complement strand
CGCGATCCTACTTACACCCGTGGCAGCTTCGCCCACTGTGCTTGCAGTTTCCCGGCTCGGCCAAATCTCCATCCGGCCCAATGCAGGTTTGCGTATGTATGCACCAGAACAGCCCATCGTTGGTCGGAGGCACCGTCGGGTCATGCTCCGTCGAGATGAACTGCCCCTTCCAGCGCAGCGACGGACAAAGATCGGGATGCGATGTATCGAAGCGTTCGTGATCAGGCATGATCATCATGAGCGTGACCTCCTTGCGCCGCCAGCAGCGCTCGCTTCACCGCCGCCTTCGCCACGGTGATTTTGTACTTGTTCTTACCCAGGCTCTTCGCACCCGCCAAAGCTGCATTCGCCGCGGCCATCGCATTCTCCGGCGTCACTTCTTTTCCGATGATCGCCGCCGCCCCTTCCGCCGAAACCCACGGCACCGGCGCCACGTGTCCGAGCACAATCTTCGCCGACTTCACCCGCGCCCCATCCATCTGCAACACCACCGAACATGTCGCCAATGGCCAATCGAAAGTTTCTTTCTGCCGCACCTCGTAATTGGCCGCATGAACGCCGATCGCCGACGCAACCAGCACCTCCACGATCAGTTCGTTGGGACGCAGATCATGTTCTCGCTCGTTCTCGTTCTTCGGAATGACGAAAAACTTTTCGAGCTCGACTTCGCGCAACTTCCCGCCGCCGAGAATCCGTACCTTCGCTCCATGCGCAATCAGCGCCGGAACTATCGTCGAAGGGCTGACGAAATACGCCGGTCCGTCGTTGCCGAGAATCGCGTGATACCGGTTGTCGCCTTCCAGCACCAGCGACTTCCCTTCTTTGCTCTTCGGCAGCAGTCCCATCCCGTTGCGGAAGTACCAGCAGCGCGGCCGCTGGCAGAGGTTCCCACCGATCGTCGCCACGTTGCGAATCTGCGGGCTCGCCGCATCCCGCGCCGCTTCCGCAATTGCTGGATATTGCTTCGCGAACTCCTCGTTGTGCGCCAGCTCATCGAGCATCGTCAGCGCGCCAATGCGCACGCCCTTCTGCACATCGAAATTGATTCCCCGCAAATCGGCGATGGCTTTAATATTCACCAGCCGCTTCGGATTGACGACCTCATCCTTCATCAACGCAACGAGGTCAGTTCCCCCCGCCAGGATCTCCGCGTCGCTCCAATTCGCGCCCAGCAGTTCGCCCACTTGGTTCTTCGAACTCGCACTCACATATTCGAAAGGTCTCATGCGCTGGCTCCCTTCTCGAGCGCTTCGATCACGCGATCCGGCGTGAGCGGCAGGAACGGCACCCGCACACCAATCGCATTCGCCACCGCATTCGAGATCGCCGCTCCAGGCGAGACGACCGCCGGTTCGGCGAGCCCGATGACACCGCGCTCGTCATAGCCTTTACCGGTCATCATGTGCACGATCAACTCGCCGATATCGTTCAGTCCGGCGAGGCGGTAAAACTCCATGTTCGGGTTAAGCATGCGCCCGGTGACAGGATCGAGGAATTTCTCTTCGTAGAGCGAATAGGAAATTCCCATGATCATGCCGCCATAAACCTGGCTCTCGGCGGTCTTCAAATCCACGACCAAGCCGCAGTCCTGCACCGCCACCATCTTCGTCACCTTCACGATGCCGGTCTCGGTATCGACGGAAACCTGAGCCATCTGCACCCCGCCTACGCCGCTGTTCGTGAGATCAGGCTTCATCCCACTCTTGTTCACGCCGCGCACCGTGATCGGCACCGCGCCAAGTTTCGAACACGCCTGCTTCCACGTCATCGACTTCGACGCGTCACCCTTCGCACTCAGCTTCCCGTCCTTGATCTCGATCTGGTCTGCTGCCACGCCCAGTGCTGGCGCAACCTTCGCCAGCAGTTGATCGCGCGCATCCACCGCGGCCCGTCGCGTTGAACTGCTCACACCGCCGATGGTCGTGCTTCCACCGCTGCCGCCCGATTGCGGATAACGCGTGTCGCCGATTTTCAAGTCAATGTTTTCCATCGGGATGCCCAGCGTATCGGCCGCGACGATCAGGATGCAGGTCCGCGTCCCGGTACCCAGGTCCTGCGTCCCCATCTTGATTTCAACCGATCCATCCGGATTGATCGTCAAATCACAGTTGGAATCGTGACCACGCCCGCCCCACGTATGCAGCGCCAGTCCCATGCCGGTTTTTACGACGCCTCGAGAACTTCCGCGCGGTTTCCAGTTCTGCTTCCAGCCCATAAGCTGGTCGGCGATGGTGAACTCTTCTTCGTACACCTTCGCCCGCGGTCCGGTCATATCGAGATTCTTGCGGAAGAACTCCAGCGGATCCATGTTGAGCTTGGCCGCGGTGTCTTCCAGCGCGCCCATCGTGATCACCGCCGCCTGCGGATGATTCGGTGCACGCCACGCTCGCGATGGCCCCTGGTTCGTAGCGATCGCCGTGTACTGCTTACGCTGGTTCGGAATATCGAACACATACGGCAATGGCGGCGATCCCCCACCGCCCGGTCCACCCGTGCCCCATCCTTCCGACTGCCACGCGGTGAGTCTCCCGTCTTTCGAAGCCGCCACACTCACCCGCGCATACGCCGAAGGCCGCGCCCCCGCGACCTCCAACTCCGCGTCGCGTTCGAGCATGATCTTCACCGCTTTACCTTGCGTCTGCTTTGCCAGTTGTGCGGAGGCTACGCCCCACCGGTCGATCCCGAACTTACTGCCAAATCCGCCGCCAATGTATTGCTGCAGCACGCGAATGTTCCCTGCCGGCATCCCCATCGGCTCCGACATCTGTGCCGGAATGCCACTCAAGTTCTGCGTCGAAACATGTACTTCAAGGTTCTTGTCATCGACAAACTGCGACATCGCGCCATGCGTTTCCAAACAGCAATGGGTGATCACCGGAATGCCATAAATGCCATCCGAAACCACGCCATCGCTTTTCGCCGCTGCAAATGCCTCCGCCGGTTTTCCCTGCGTCTGCGCCGCTGTCTTCTTATACGGAGACTTCACCCCGCTGCCCTTACGCACCGGCGCCTTCTTCATCGCCGCAATCACTTCGGGCGGAACTCCATCTTTCGCCAGCGCCTCAAGCATCTTCGGATCCGGCGCTTCCGTCATGCCACGCTTGCCGAGCGCCGCGATCACTTCTTCGTCCGGCACCTGGTTGTCTTCCATGTCGCCGATCTCGTCGATCGACAACGGCTCATTCGAAATCCCCAGGTTCTTCGGGGGCTCCGCGTCCGACACGTGATGCGGCAATTGCTCAAACTCCACCTTGATCACCTTCAACGCGTCGTAAGCTGTCGGCTCATCCACCGCCGCGACGGCCACAATCTCATCGCCCACCCAGTGGATCTCTGACCCCCGCTTCTGCAATACCTGTACCGCTTTCACGCCCGGCATCTTCTCCGCAGCGCTGGTATCGATGCTCACCACTTTGCAATGCGCATACGGCGAGCGCAGAATCTTGCCCCACAGCATTCCCTCGGGGCGCACATCGTAGGTGTACTTCGCGCGTCCGCTCACTTTGATCGGGCCATCCACGCGCGTAATCCGCTTGCCGATATATTTGCGCTGGCTCTCTTCCGGCCACTGATAATCCGCCATGGCTATGCTCCCTTCCCTTTGGTCATCGCCGCCGCGACCAGTTGCATGCCCTGGTAGGTTCCGCAGCGGCAAAGATTTCCGCTCAGTCCGTGCTTGAACTCCTCCGCGCTCGCCCGCGGATGTGCATCCAAAAACGACTTTGCCGACACGATGAACCCCGGCGTGCAGAAGCCGCACTGCTGCGCATCGTTCTCCACGAACGCACGTTGCAATTCATCGAGCGTCTCCGCCGGGTAGATCCCCTCGATCGTCGTGATCTTCCGCTCCTGCGCATCCACCGCGAGGATCGAGCACGCATACACCGGCTTGTCGTCCATCAACACCGTACACGCGCCACACGCGCCGCGATCGCACACCCGCTTTGCACCCGTGAGTTGGTAGGTATCGCGCAACACATCCAGCAGCGTCACGCGCGTATCTACCTCTACGAACTGCTGCTTGGTGTTGATGTTCAGGCTGATCTTAGCCTTGTAGGGTCCATGCACTTCCACCGGCTTACCGGCGGCCTGCAGTACCCGTGGCGAGGCCACCAGCGGCACCGCCACCGCGATTCCGCCTATCTTCAAAAAGTCGCGGCGTGATACGCCCGGACCTTCGTTCCGATCTTTGTCCGACATCGTTCCCTCCGTCGGTTGCTTTAGGATTTCGTTCGCTTACTTGCGCAGGGTGCGCACGTACTGGATCACGCTCGTGATCTCTTCCGCGGTAAGGGTTTTATCGAATGCGGGCATCTTGCCCTTGCCGTTATGCACACTTTGCGCGAGCGCTTCGTCGCTCAGGGACTGAATATCGTTGCTGGTCAGGTCCGCGGCCCCGACCTTCAACCCCATCTTCGTCTTACCCGTGCCGTCAGCGCCGTGACACATCACACAGTTCTTTTTGAAAGTGGCCTCGCCCGCCGATTGCGCGAGCACGATTGTTGGAATCGACATCAGAACCACACTTGCGAAAAACTTAGCGATCATCCAAACCTCGGGGAGTTTTCCGCAAGGAGTATAAATCGCCGGCACGGAATGCGAAAACTCGCCGTCCCGGCAAACGAAAAAGGGCGGCCGCAGCCGCCCAAATCCGTAAGCACAGAAATCTATTTCAGCGTCTTCACATAAGCCGCAACGCCCTTAATCTGGTCGTCCGTCAGTTTGCCCTTGAAGCCCGTCATCTTGCCTTGACCGTCGGTGACGATCTTCACGATGTCGGCTTCGCTCTTACCTTGCACTACAGGGTCGGCCAGGTCGTGCGAGCCCATTTTTTTGGCCATTGCGCCCTTGCCATCGGCGCCGTGACACATGGCACATTTTGCTTTGTAATCATCCGCGCCCGCCGCGAAGGCCATCGTGCCGGCCATCGTTAATGCTGCGAGCGACATTCCTGCAACGAACTTCTTCATGAGGAGTCCTCCAAACATATTTTTTGCGAGAATCCGATTCCCGGCATCTCGAATTCTCGCGACAGTCTAGGCTTTCAGTCGCCGGGGATGCAACTCCTTGTCACAACTCCGTGGCGTCTATGAGCTTTGCGGCATATCACCCGCGGACGTGTGAGATGCCACAGCCTTGTTTCT
>PLWX01000215.1:0-3996 GCA_003151155.1 Acidobacteriaceae bacterium | reverse complement strand
AGTGAACCGAGCGAAGCTTCCAACTCTGTACTGCGTTTCCTCACCCACGAGTACGGCCTCATGATGAGTGACTGGTCGCACTTCTACCGTCTCCTCGATGACGTCGCCCTCAACCATGTCTTCCGCGTCGCCTCCAGCCTCGATTCCATGGTGATAGGCGAGCCGGAAATCGTCGGTCAATTCAAGAACGCCTGGTCGCAAGCGCAGGGCGCCGGCACCACTGGCCGCTTCCTCGACGCCGTAATGCAAAAAGCGCTTACCGTCTCCAAACGGGTCCGCAACGAAACCGCCATCGGCAACTCCGCCGTGTCGATTCCCTACAGCAGCGTCGAACTCTCCAAGCGCGTGCTTGGCGACCTCTACGACAAAAGCGTCGTCCTGATGGGCGCCGGCAAGATGAGTGAACTCGCCGCCCACTACCTCATGAAGAACGGCGCCTCCAAAATCTGCGTGATCAACCGCACCCTGCAGAAGGCGCAGGAATTCGGCGAAAAAATCGGCGGCATTGCGGTCGCCCTCGACGAACGCGGCCCCTATCTCGACCACGCCGACATCATCGTCAGCTCCACCTCGTGTCCGCACTACGTAATTGAGCGTGCCGATGCAGAACGCATCCAGGCTGCCCGCGGCAACAAGCCGATCGTCATGATTGACATCGCCGTGCCTCGCGACATCGATCCCGGCGTACGCACCGTGCCCGGGGTGCACCTGTTCGATATGGACGATCTGGAAAAGATCGTGAAACACAACGAAGGCGAGCGCCAGGTCGCCGCCGTCGCTGCAGAAAAAATTCTGACGGAAGAAGCCAGCGGCTTCCGGCGTAAGTTACTCGCCGAACGCGTCGTGCCCACCATCGTCGCACTCCGCAACCGTCTTGATGAACTTTGCCGGCAGGAGCTGGATTCCTTACGCCAGGAGTTAGGCCCTTTCACGGAAGACCAGGACCAGGCGATGTCTGCGCTAACAGCGCACATTACCCAACGTATAGCTGGATCCCTGGCCCGTGAATTGAAGGAACTACCAGAACGAAGTGAACAGGATTCGTTGACCCTCGCGGTGCAACGTCTCTTCCACCTCGAACAGCCAAAACAGGCTGCCGCCGGCACCACCCATTGATCGGTGAACGCAACCGGTCTAGCCTTGAGGTAGCACCCGGGCTTGCTTCGACGTCGCCGACTTTGACTTGAGGTAGCACCCGGCTTTAGCCGGGTGATTCAGGGCTCAAATAGATGGGGCTTTAGCCCCTGAGGTAAAACGAGGGACTTCAGCCCCCAGGAAAACACCATGGCAAAACCATCTGCGCAAACCAAACAAACGCCACTCACCCCGCAGGCCTACATGCTTGCGCTCATCACCCTGATCGTCGGCATCGGCATCGGCTACCTGATTCGCGGCTCCGCCTCCGCCGAAACCACCGCCGCCAGCAACCCGGCTCCAGCCGCGCCAACCTTCCAGGTTCCATCATTCAATCAATCCCCGCAGAAGCTCTCGACGGACGCTGTAAACCAGGCCGCCGCCCCGATGCTCGCGGAGTTGCAACAGCGTCCCAGCGATCCTGACCTGCTCGCTAAGATCGGCAATCTCTATTACGACAGCCAGATCTATCCCCAGGCCATCGAGTACTACCAGAAGGCTCTTAAGATCCACCCCGAGAATCCCGACATCCGTACCGACATGGGCACCGCCATGTGGTACAGCGGCGACGCCGACGGCGCTTTGAAAGAATTCAAGACCTCCCTGAGCTACAACCCGACGCACAACGGCACCCTCTTCAATCGTGGCGTTGTCCTGATGCAGGGAAAGAACGATCCCAAGGGCGCCATCGCCAGTTGGGAACAGCTTCTGAAAGTGAATCCGAATTACGCTGATCGCTCGAAAGTTGAGGCCATGATCGCGCAAGCCAAACAGCGCGCAACCTAGCTTTGAGGTAGCACCCGGCTTTGACGTGAGGTAGCAACCGGCTGAGTAGCAGCCGTTTTTGACTTGAGTTAGCAGCCGGCTGAAGTAGCAGCCGTTTTTGGCTTGAGGTAGCAGCCGGCTTTAGCCGGCTGACCTTGGGCCCAAAATGATAGGGGCTTTAGCCCCGGCATTCGTAAGTCTTGAGCGCACCTAGCAATCATTCATTCGCGCTCGCCGGGACCACACCCGCGCAGAGTGTGGTCCCGGTTTTCTTCCCCCACTGGAACCGTCACGTCGCTCTGACAAAACTCTTACAGGCACTCTCTTGGCCCCCACCTACAATTTGCTTGTGCCTCACGCAGAACTCGAGCCCTGGAAACTCGGCGAAGCCATCGCCAACAGCGTCACCCACGGCCTCGGCGCGCTCTGTAGCATCGCCGGCCTGGTCGCCCTCGTCTGGATTGCCGTCCTCCACGGTGGCCCGCGCCAGATCGTCAGCGTTACCGTTTACGGCACCACTCTCTGCCTTCTCTATCTTTGCTCCACGCTCTACCATGCGATCCCCGTGCCTCGCGCTCGCCGCGTTCTACGCGTCCTCGATCACGCTTCGATCTACCTGTTAATCGCCGGATCTTACACGCCCTTCACCCTGCTCCTCTTGCGCGGCACCTGGGGATGGACGCTCTTCGGTCTTGTCTGGGGCATCGCCGTAATCGGCGTCGTCTTCAAAGCTTTCGCCACCGGACGCTTCGGCATTCTCTCCGGCTGCCTCTACATCGCCATGGGATGGCTGATAGTCATCGCCGTCAAACCCTTGCTCGCCGTCCTACCCCTCTACGGATTTCTCTGGCTGATGGCCGGTGGTCTCTTCTACACCGGCGGCATGGCCTTCTACGCCAAAGATCGCATCCCCTACTTCCACATGATCTGGCACCTGTTCGTCCTGGCCGGCAGCATCTGCCACTACATCGCGATCGTGAAGTACGTAGTCCCCGGCACAATCCGAACCTAGCCATCCGCGACCCTCTGTGCTGCCCATCGAAATCTAAATTCATCGATCCCGTGGAGTTCCACCTTCTCCCATTTGGCGTTTGGTGCTCCTCGATTCTTCCACGACCATTCCGCATCCGGCGATCACGCGGAATTCCTCCTCGGCCATTCGGCGAACGATGCTGTGCGTGGCAAGTCCACCCCAGTGCCGAAGGCACGGAATGTAATAGCCCACGACGTGAGTCGTGGGAAAATCACGCCTCGTGTAAGAGTCCGCTTCAGCGGACGGCATCGGCCCGGAGAAATCGAGCCACCCCACGCCTGATCCGGCCATCCCATCTTAAGACCAAGAATTTAGGAGCGCATCCATGCTCAACCCAGGCAAGGCATTCAGCAGCTTTTCGGTAAACGATATTCAGAAAGCCAGGGAGTTTTATGGCAAGACGCTGGGTCTAGAAATTTCGAGCGGCCCAGAGGGCACCCTGGCTGTACCTCTCTCCGGCGGCACCAAGGCCCTGATGTACCCCAAGCCGAACCACCAGCCTGCCACGTTCACCGTCCTCAATTTCCCCGTGGACAACGTAGAAAAAGCGGTGGATGAACTGAGCCAACGCGGCGTGAGGTTCGAAATCTATGACGAACCCAACCTGAAGACCGATGAGCGTGGCATCTCGCGCGGGAACGGACCAACGATAGCCTGGTTCAAAGATCCAGCTGGAAACATCTTGTCAGTGCTCGAAGCGGCATAGAGGATCGCTGCTTTTCGATGTATGGTGGGTCTTTGGCAGCGACTTAGCCGTCGCTGACTCTCGGCAAAGCCCGTCACCCCAGTGCCGCAGGCACGGAATGTAATAGCCCACGACGTGAGTCGTGGGAAAATCACGCCTCGCGTAAGAGTCCGCTTCAGCGGACGGCATCAGCGCGGAGGCGGAACTGTTGTCAAGCCCAAAACTTGCCCGATTTCCCCGCAACCACTTGAACCCATTGGAAATAGAAATCCCGCGAAAGTGTCCGGTTTACCCTACCACTTTGCTATTCTAAAAATAGGGGACAAGAAATAACTGAGGCTTGCCGAACCGCCCGGGCCGCCTCGCATCGCGAGAAGTT
>PLWX01000021.1 GCA_003151155.1 Acidobacteriaceae bacterium | reverse complement strand
CGAAGGTCGCACGTTCGGCCGTCCGCGCCATTAACGCGGTCACGCACCAGAACGCCGACTATCTGGAAGCTCTCGATTCCGGCGGCCCGATGCAATACCAGAAGTTCGAGGGAAAGAAACTCGCCGACCTCTTCTTTGAGAAGCTGGCCGGAGAGATGGAGCAGGACGCTGGCTTTGCGAAGAAGTTGGCGGCTGCGCTCGGCTATGCGAACCCCGCGAAATTGATCAGCGCTATCTACGGGGTTTCAAACCGTGTGACCTGGTGGACGAACGACACCGCTTTCCTCGCCGCTACCTACGAGAAGATGGAAGGCGGAATGTCCCTCAAGGATGCGTTACACGAAACTGCGAAGCACATCCCCGACTATCGACTGCCGACCCATATCCTCGGGAGCAAGACGGTTGGAACGATCATGCGCAGCCCACTCGCGACAATGTTCGGCGGCTATCACTACGGCGCTCTAAAGAGCTATGGAGAGATGACCAAAGACGCGATCGGTTCTGATCGGAGCGCAAAGGACCGCGGTCACGCCTTCGACGTAATGGCGATGCTCGGACTCCTGACTCTCGTGATCTATCCGCTCGCGGACGAACTGCTGAAAAAAGCGACCGGCAACAAGGATGCTGAGTTGAATCGGGCAGGCGCGGCTACGTTCCCCTACAACATTTATCTGTTGGCAAAGGGCGAAAAGAACCCGCGCGAAGTCGCCGAATCCGTGGTCACCCCGTCCGTCGTGGCGAAGGCGGCCGCAGAACTGGCAACGAACCACGACATTCGGACGGGTAAGGCGATCTACGACGCACACGCCAAGCCTTCAACGCTCGCATGGCAGCTGGCACACAAGGGATCCGAGTACGTCGCGCCGGTTGGCGCTGCGGAGCGCGCTGCCCAGGACACCCATCAGGCAAAACGAACTGCACTCGGCCTCTTGGGAATCCGGTTTCGCAAGCACGGAGCAGAGAAGATCGCCGCGGACATCGCAGCTTCCAAAGGATCGAAGGAAGCGCCGACACCCGAGAGCTATTCCCGTACCACCCTAAAGCGCTCGTTGCGTGAAAGCGCGACAAACGGAGACCTGAAGCCGGCACAAGACGCGCTCGACAATCGAAACATCAGCCCACAGGAATACCGCGAGATTGTGAAATCGGAGCGGGATGGTCTGCTGGAGACGGTTCGGAGCTTCGACTATCGGGAGTTGCGTGAGGTGTATGACGCCGCCACGCCAGAGCAGAAGAAGACGCTCGAGCCATTGCTGGCGAAGAAGCAGATGCAGCAGAAGCCAACCGGTTCCGGGTTGCCGTTCTACCTGCGCTCACTTGCGGGGAAAACTCCACCACGCAAGTAACTATTTGCCGGGAGGCGTTGCGAGCATTTTGTCCCAGCGCTTCTCGGCCACTTTCGCTACCTGGGCGCGACAGACGCGGCGATGGGACAAGCGGAACGGGAATTACGGATGTGGAGCAGAGGCGGGGTACATATAGGGCGTAAGCGCGGTAGCCACATGTCGGCAGATGCGCGAGCGCGTATCTCTGCAGCGATGAAGAAAAGATGGGCGAAACTGCGAAGGGAACTGAAAGAAAAAACCCGGCGCTAGCCGGGAGTGGGAGGTCATTAAGAAACAATCGTAACATCCGTTGTCCTACGTGACTATTCTACAAAATTCTGATAGTCGCATTAGTACCAACTTGGGAAAAACCATTACTATCGTAAGTGGGCTATTTTGACGGAGTGTATCGGATTGACCGGTCTCAACTCCCCCATGCGGCTACTCTGAATCGACAAGGGCCGGACTTCCTGACGCGAGTGCGCGACGTCGTCCGCTGCAGTGACGTGCTTAATTCGTATGCCATCCAAGATTGCCTCGACGCCATCGATAACGACAAGTCGGCTGCCTGACGGTTTGTCACCCTTGGCGTTCTGCCCGAAGGATTCCGGACTTCCATATCTCTTGGGGTGTTCGTAGGTGTTTGGGGCTTCTGAAGTAGGTCTGCTAGCAGTCTGATACCAAGCGCTCCCTTGGCGGGAGCACTCAACACTGGTTCAGTTCTGCCGTTGCTGGTGGTTTAGCGGCTCACTCCCTGCTCTTGTTCCCAAAGAGCAAACCTCTCCTTCGACCTGAAGGGTTCGTATATCTCGGCGAGTTTCGCCACTTCCGACATAGCCAATTCGACGGCCCTCCGATCTCGTGCGCTGAATGGGTGCGTTATGCCGGTGCGTAGCGGCAGTCGCCATCCTCTTCGGCCGACCTTTCGAAAAGGACTGCTCGCCGCATGTGCCAGCTCAATCTCTCCGCGCGGGTCGTCATAAACATCGAAGAACGCCATCACATAGCACCCCTCGGAGGCGAGAGGGTCGCTCAGGGCGCAGATAGATCCGCCGCTAGGTAGCTTGTGTTCGAGGAAGATATCTCCCTCAAATTGGTTGAAGTATTCCGGGAAAATTCTCATTGCTTTCTCCTCTTTGCGAAGGCTTGTTACAAAAAGAAATCTTTGCGTAATGGCAGAATCCACCTTCGGCGGACTCGGCTTTTCATGCACTTGCGAGCACAGATTCCGGCGCCATTCCGTAACGCTGGTAAGTGCGCAATGCGGTTGCGCCAGTTACTCCCAGCTTCTCTCCTACGGTCCGCCAGGACGCACCCTCGCCCCGTAGCGCGGCGATCTGCTCCACGGTGATACCGGAAGATGGACGGCCTAAACGCTTGCCCCTAGCGCGGGCGCTGCTCATGCCGGCGCGAACGCGCTCCACGATCAGCGAACGCTCGAACTCAGCAA
>PLWX01000274.1 GCA_003151155.1 Acidobacteriaceae bacterium | reverse complement strand
TTCATCTTCCCCACCTTCCCGACGAGGGTGAATCTCTGGTGGTTCGATTCGCCGATGGCCCTTTTCGAACTGGCTCTGAGTTTCTTGCTGCTGTTCAAGGGATTGCAAAACCCCGCCACTCCAACTCCCGCAGGTCCAGAGTCCTAAAATCGTCTGCTAAAGCCGCCAATCTTTCATCCACCATCGCGACAAAGGTAAAACAAACTCGAGCGGCCGGAGATCATGCAACAAAACGAGAAGGCGTTCGCGAAATGCGAACGCCTTCTCTTGATGTTCCTGTCCTAGGGATTGCTTGCTGTCTGCGGTAAACCCGCGGCCGGATAGCCCGTAAGACCAAAGAGCTTGCGGACGTCGGGACTGCCGTTGCCGTAGATATAGTTGTAGTTGTAGCTTGGATAGTTGCCGTTATAGGCACCATCAAAGCCGGGGTTCTTTCGATGGAAGAACTGCAGGCTGGAAGGAGCGTTGACTCCGCCGAAAAGGGTCTGGAGAGCACCCGCCGCGTAGAGATAATAGTTCACATTCCCCACTCGATGATGCTGCCCGAGTTGCTGCTCAAACAGAGCAAGCGCTCCGACAAACTCGGGCGACGATACGGAAGTGCCGATTGTAAAGAAGTAACCGCCGTCAATCATCCCGACGCCATACGCAGTAAGCACCGACGTATCGTCTGCGCTACAGCTAAGCGCCTGGCACGGGATGCCGCTGAAGGTCGCGCTGAAGCCAAGTCCCCCGACCTCCATCCCAACATCGGGTAGAGTGCGCCAGAACGACGAGCCTGTTTTGGCCAGGATCTGGTACAGGGGCTTGTGGAAAACTGAACTTACCCCTCCGCCCGCGCCCCAATAGCCGCCGGAAACGTCCTGTTTGATTCCGTAGATATCGTAGGGTGCTTGTGGGTCGCCGAATGCACTCTCTCTTACATAGGCGGAGTTCAGGCTCCCGGACGTAGCGGTTGTAATCAAGTTGCCGCCGCCCACCGCGGTCACATCCGGATCATCTGCGGGTGTGCTCACACCACGAACAAAAGTTGGACTTGCCCCCGGTGTGCCGTAGTCGGCGCTCGGGCATAAAACACCGCCCTGATCGCCGGAACTTGCCACGAAGGTAATGCCTTGCGCGTTCCCTTGTTCGAAGACCTCATGATACTGCTGGAGGATGTAGGTGAAATCCGTCCCTCCGTTATAAGCCGGGGTGTATTCCAGTTCGCATCCGCCAAACGATGAGTTCACGATGTCATAACTGTTCGCGTCGACGATATACGTATAACCGTCCAGGATGGTTGCATCGAACAGGTCAGGAATACTGACCAGCGTGACACCCGATCCCGGAGCGCCGCCAAGGACCTGCTGCACGTCAAGACTTGCCTCGAACGAGCCGCCGCCATCGTAAATACCTCCACCATCCACGGTGACTGTGGTTACGCTGGGCGCCGGCTTACCCGTGATCGCGGTAAACTTTTCGTGGGTAAAGGCAGCCGGAACGTCGCCCGGAAAGATCAGGTCGGCCATGAGCACGGCTACATTGACACCTGTGCCGTCGAGGCCGGTGTGGTTACTCTTCTGGCCGTAGGACGGATAATCGTAGGCCTGCTTCAAATCATCGAACCAATAGGGACCGGTCACGCCATAGCGATTGTCCACACGCTGTAGCATTTTTTGGGATTGCACGCGGCGCTCCGGAATGGACTCAAGTCCCATCACCCGCATATTGACGCCCTCAAGTTCACGGGGAACTTTCAGAGCACCTTGCGCCATAAAACGCGTCCTGCCTAGGGTCGTACGCTTGTTGAGAGACACGCCAAACGCATTCAACACCGCATCGGGATGCCCCTTCACCCTAAAGCCGTGGGCGTTGCTTTGCATGACGGTAAAGCCACGAGCGGTCATGGAAGCCCGAACCTTTGAAAGGTCGGACGCGTTAGGACCAAATTGTTTCAAGAAATCGGACGGCTTGAGCCACTGCTTATATTTCGGTGATTTCGGATCATGAAGTTGTGCCAGCAGGCTGTCGAGCTGGCTTTGGTTTCGCAAGGGCAGGTAGACATGGAGTTCGACCACGTCGGTTGGAGAGGCCGCTTCCACGCCTCCGTGCGACGCAGCGGCAACTCGCTGGACACATAGAACGGACGCCAGCAGAACGCCAACTGTCAGTAGATGATGAATCTTCATTGGATTCTCCTACGACTTCGAATGTGTTCGATACAGCGCTGATTAGTTCGTGCACCGATTCAGAGGACGGCACGATTGGCCGTCGACTCCTTCTCGATGGTGAGTGGGTTGATGGTGAGTTCAGATCCGATGGGGAGTCGGGTTCAGTATTGAAATCGATGTGGGTTAAATTTCTGGAGCTCGGCCCTGAAAACCTGGAAAGGCAAGCGACGAATGCTGTCGGCAGACTGCCGAAGCCACTTGGCAGCCGAGGATTATGTCCGCAGGCCTAGGGGGCTGTCAAGTGCGCCGTCTCAAGACCGGGACACTCGGGCGTCCGGCCCATATCTGTTCTTACCGTTCTCGCGTCTTCTTGCGAGAAGTGGAAGATTGGATCTCCGAACCGCGAAGGTAGGCTTGGTTCAGCTGCACCGACCAAACCACTCACCGCAAGACTCTTCTGAGGTCGCTCTCCGTTCAAGCGTTCGACAGCTCGAGCAAACCAAAGTTCTAAAATCGTCTGCTAAAGCCGGCCATGTTTCTTGGCCGCGACTGGTGGACTGCATCGATCAACCGGCTCTTGCAGTGAGAATCTTTAGTCCTGCTGGCTTCTCTGTGTGACTGGGCAGAAAAAATGAAAAGCAAGTACCACTGTTTCCCGGTTGTGTTTTGCTGCGCACACGAATCGAGCCGCCAAGCCGATTTGCAATCCCCTGAGTCACCCAAAGGCCTAGTCCGGTTCCGTGCTCGCCTTTTGTTGTAAAAAAAGGTTCAAACATGTGGAGCTGTGCATCAGGCGGTATTCCAACGCCATTGTCAGCTACGGTAATGCGAACACCATGAATCGATGGATTCTTCCACTCCGAACGGTGGTCGGCACGCACCACGATCGCGCCGCCTTCGGCCATAGCGTCCATTGCGTTTACGAGCAGGGTTGAGAACATCTGACGAATCTCGCCGGAATAACTCTCGATAGTTTTGCCCAGCCGGTACTGCTTCGATACAGTGATCTGTCTTGCTTCAAGCTGCCTGGCATACAGGACTAACACGCTATCCAGTACTTCAGCGACATTGATCGCCGCCGGTGCGGTTGATTCTTGAAAAAATCCCAATGATTGCCTTACCAGGTGCACTACACGTCCTAGTTCCTTCTCCGCCAGTGCTGCAAATCCTTGGGCTTGATCGTCCAGCCCTGGTGACCGTTTCAGCAAATCTAGCAGGTTGGTAACCGCTTGCAGGGGATTATTAATCTCGTGTGCCAATACAGCCGCCAAGCGTCCAGCGGCGGCCAGTTTCTCTGACTTGATCAATGCTGCTTCAGACTGCTTGCGCGCGGTGATGTCGTAAAAGCAGTTGATTGCTCCTGTGATTTCTCCGCGTTGGTTCTTCAGTGGAACAATATTCACGACGACGTTAACCCGAGAACCGTCAGGCCGCTCGATGAGCACTTCTTGGTCACACACTTCCGGTATTTTGCCGCTCAACACTTTGGCCATGGAGCACAGGTCGTGGGGCATAAAACTGCCGTCCGGACGGAACAACTTGAACGAGCCACAAAACCGCTCGTCGGTATCCCCTAACGCTGGCTCGCGGCCCCACAGTTCCGCGGCGCAGAGGTTGAATTCTCGGATCGTACCCGAGGTATCACAGGAATAGACGGCCGTGGGACCCAACTCGAATAAGGCCCGAAAGCGCTCTTCGCTGACTCTCAATGCTGCTTCAGACTGCTTCGTTACCTTCTGCTCCGCCACCACTTGATCGTATAGATTCTTCGTTTCCAGGTGCAGCAGACGGACTTCGAGCATGTTGTAAACGCGCATCAACACCTCGGACAGATCGAGCGGCTTACTGACGAAATCTTTCGCGCCCGTTTTCAGCGCCCGCAGTTTGTGGTCCGGCCTGGCGGTCAACGCAAGGACAGGAAGATAGCCGTCCGTCTCGATTTCCTTCAGGCTCTCCATCACCTGGAATCCGTCCATACCAGGCATCTGGAGATCGAGCAGGATCAGGGCGTAGTGGTTCTTGCGGTGAAGCCCGCAGACCTCATACGGATCCATGGTTGACTGAATGGAAGCATAGCCGGCGCCGCGCAGCATACGCTCAAGCAGACGGACATTGGCCTCCTGATCGTCAACAATCAGAATTTTGGCGTTAAGAATATCGGACGAACCGACCATAACATTCCACCTGCTTCATTTGTGCTGGCAAAGTTTCCCTTCTGCGAATTCCAGCGCCGTGTTCACCGTGTCCATGAATTCAGTGACCTTGACTGGCTTGGTGAGATACCGGAAGAATCCGGCATCAAGGCCCCTCTTGATGTCAGCGGGGATGGCATTGGCGCTGAGAGCGATAACGGGAATGTGCATCGTGGCTGAGTCCTCGCGCAGGATCTTTAGGGCTTCGATACCGCTCATGCCGGGCAGATGGATGTCCATCAGAATCAAGTCGGGCAGAGAGGCGCGCGCCAACTCGATGCCCAGAGTTCCATTCACCGCGGTCAGCAGGCGCATATCGGGACGGCGTGCGATAAGTTTCTCGACCAGATCCAGGTTAGCCGGGCTGTCTTCTACATAGAGCAGGGTGTACAGCCGTGTGCCGGTCGGCACTTGTTGCTGCGCAATGACTGGCGGTTCGAGTCCTTCAACTGAAATTTCTGGTGCCGCAGTCGAGGCCAGTTCGATCCAGAGCACGCTGCCCACCCCGACGGTGCTTTCCGCGCCGATCTCGCCCCCCATCAATTCGACCAGTCGCTTGCTTACAACCAGGCCGATGCCTGTGCCTTCCTCGGAACTGGCCTCTTGCCCGAGACGGTTGAACGACTGGAAAAGCTGCGCCAGTTTTTCCGGAGGCAGCCCCGCGCCTGAGTCTACGACGCTGACCCGAATGCGTTCCGGACTGGATGCGGTGTACTTCACCTCGACCGTGACCGTACCCTGCTCCCGGTTGTATTTGATCGCGTTGGATTAGGAGGTTGATAAAAACCTGCTTCACCCGGGTGCGATCCGCAAGGACAAAGTAAGGGATGTCGAACTGGGGAAAGGTCATTTTGACGCCACGCCTTTGCGCCTGTGGTTCGATCATGGCCCGACATTCGAGCATGACTTCGCCCAGCAACACCGGTTCCAGAGACAACGACAGCCTCCCAGCCTCGATCATCGCGAGATCGAGGATTTCGTTGATCAACTCCAGTAGATACCATCCCGCGTGCTGAATCTGATCAATGCTTTCCTTTTGTGAGGACGTGGGCGATGGAGAATCTGACTCCATCAACTGGGCGAAACCCAGGATTGCATTGAGTGGGCTGCGAAGCTCATGGCTCATGCTGGAAAGGAAATTTGACTTTGCCAGGTTGGCTTTCTCCGCGGCGGACTTGGCGCTCTCCAGCTCGACGTTCGTTTCCTGGAGCGCCTGCTCGTTGCGTTTGCGCTCCGTGACGTCCCGCGCGGCGGCGAACACGCCCTGCAGCGTCCTATTTCGGTCATAGAAGGTGGTGGCGTTGTAGGACACATCTGTTTTCTTGCCGTCCCGGGTGCGCGCAGTAAGTTCGTAGTCGGTGACTTTCGTTTCGCTCAGCACCAGCTTGATGGCCGTCTCGGCCCGCTCAGGGTCGGTGAAGTAGTCCTTGAACGGGGCGCCGATCAGTTCGTCACGGGTGCAACCTGTGAGCGCCTCCATCTGCTTGTTGANNTGATGCCGGACGGATCGGTGGTCATCAGCGCGTCGATGTTGGATTCGATAAGAGAGCGCGTATAAAACTGCTGGTCGCGCAGACGCTGATCGAGCTTCTTCTGCTCGGCTTCAACCAGCTTGCGCGCGCTGTTGTCGGTGCCGATTAATAGATAACCGATAATTGCGTTTTGAGCATTGCGCAGCGCCGTGACCGCCACGACAGCCGGGAAGCGGCTCCCATCCTTGCGGATGT
>PLWX01000199.1:1160-17855 GCA_003151155.1 Acidobacteriaceae bacterium | reverse complement strand
CCGCCCGGAATCTGGCTCTTGAAAATCTCTGTCTCAACGCCGGTGATGTCGCTAAGAAACTCTTTGTACCGCGGACGGATCGTCTCGAAGTAGCGCCGCGCTTTCAGAATGCGACCCATATCCAGCCGCGTCCCATAGCCCGTCCCTTCCAGCATCTCCACAAAGCTTTCCGTCGGATTGTGTCCTGGCCCCAGGCACATCGCGCTGATCGCCGTGTCCACCATGTCGCATCCGGCTTCCACCGCTTTCATCAGGCTGACCAGGGTCACGCCGGTCGTCGCATGACAGTGCACGTGCACCAGCGTGTCGCTTCCGCAAGCTTCTTTAATGCCTTTCACCAGGTCATACGCCGGTTGCGGCTTCAGCAGGCCGGCCATGTCTTTAATGCAGATCGAATCGCAGCCCATCTCTTTGAGCTGTTGCGCCATCACCACAAACGCTGGAATGGTATGTACCGGGCTGATGGTGTAGCTGATCGTTCCCTGCGCGTGTTTGCCCGATTTCTTCACCGCTTTGATCGAGGTCTGCAGGTTGCGAATGTCGTTCAGCGCATCGAACACCCGGAAAACGTCCATGCCGTTCTCCGCCGACTTCGCCACGAAACGCTCGACCACGGAATCTTCGTAATGCCGGTAGCCCAGCAGATTCTGCCCACGCAGCAACATCTGCAGCTTGGTCTTCGGCAGCAGCTTCTTGAACTGCCGCAGCCGTTCCCACGGATCTTCATTCAGGAACCGGATACACGAGTCGAAGGTCGCTCCACCCCAACACTCCAGCGACCAGTACCCGGCGTTATCGAGGTCCTCGCACGCCGGAACCATGTCTTCCATCGCCATGCGCGTCGCCATCAAACTTTGGTGGGCGTCGCGAAGAATCAGGTCGGTAACTTCAATGATGCGTCCCATAATCAATTTTCCAATCTCCGGCGATTCCTGCTGCGCGCCGTCACAACCTATTCAACACTTGTGACAAGAAACCGGCTGTGAGGCTTATCACAATTACTTGTGACTCGCCGCCTGGGCGCGCCGCTACGATCCCTATCGGCAGGAAAATGACCGAAGTATTGGCTTTTAAATGAGAAAGTTATAAGGAAGTGTCGAATCGGGCCCACATCTCCCGAATCTGCTCTGGCGTGTAGCCTTTTTCCCGCAGTTCACGCAAACTCAGCGCATCCGTCCGCTTCGCCAGCCGCTGTCCGTCCGTATCCCGCACCAACCGGCAGTGGAAATAAGCAGGGATTTCACGTCCCAAAGCCCGCAAAATCAAAATCTGCCGTGCCGTCGACACCAGCAGATCTTCTCCTCGCACCACCTCGGTGACCTGCATGTCACAGTCGTCGGTGACAACCGCCAGCTGGTAGGCCGGCACGTCGTCCCGCCGCCACACCACGAAATCTCCAAAGTCTCTTCCCGCGGCAAAACTCTGTTCCCCGAGATTGCCATCCGTAAACCGGATCGCTTCGCCATCCGGCACCCGAAACCGCCAATTCAACCCTTTTGGACCGACCGGCTGGAGTTTCGTCACGCTCGTCGGCCGGCACTTCCCCGGATAGATTGGCTCCTCATCGGCTTCGTTCGGTGCCTGCGCAATAGTCGCCAATTCCCTCCGCGAACACGTGCAGGGATAAACGACCCCTCGCTCGACCAGCAACTTCCAATCGCGCAGATACAATTCTCGCCGCCCACTCTGCAGGTAAGGCACATGCGGCCCACCCACATCCGGCCCTTCCTGCCACTCAATACCCAGCCAGCGCAGGTCCTCCAGCATCGCCGAGGCGTATTCGCGCTTCGCGCGTTGCGGATCCAGATCTTCATTGCGAAAAATCAGTGTGCCGTGATTCTCGAGCGCGCGTTGATAAGCCATCCAAAACGTGCGCGCATGCCCGAGGTGCAGATACCCCGTAGGCGAAGGCGCAATCCGGCCGCGATAAGAACGAGACGTCACGCCGAGATATTACGGGAAATCGTTCGAGGAACGAACATCAACCGCGCCTATACCACCCGTACCCGAATCTTCTTCGCCACCCCGCGCGCAATCGCCACCGCGCTTCCCCCGATCTCCAACAGGATCGGTCCGCCCAGCGGCGCTGCCGACTTTACTCGTCCGCGCGCTTCTTCCCGAATACCCAACTGCTCCAGCATGCGCATCTGTCCCGCATCGTTCGGTAGCGACAGGATTTCAACTTCACTGTGTGGCGCAACATGATCGAGCGAGGTGCCCGGTTTGCGGGTTGCGGCTTTCATGGCCATTGCGTTCCAACATACAGGTTCAATCAGCATTCCCACTGTGTTCTCCGTCACACACCACTATCTCAAGACGCTGGCTACCATCCGCGCCATCACGGCGACAAATACCGCCAGAGCGAACGTATAGGCCATTGCATACGACGTAAGTTTTTTGCCGACTTCGCGCGCCAGCGCGGCCATCGTCGCCAGGCAGGGCATATAAAAGGTAATGAATAGCGTGTAGCCCACGATCTGTGCCGTCGTCATCACCTGGTTGATATGGGTTGTTCCCAGCGCCTGGGTCAGCATGATCAGGGTGAGCTCTTTGCGGAGCAATCCGAAGATCAACGTCGTTCCTACCGCGAACGGCAAGCCCAGCAATCGCGTCAGCGGCGACAACGCCAGGTTGATCAATCGGTCCCATCCATAGAACGAAGCCAGCCCCAGGACCACGCTGCCGGCAATCAGCATCGGCCAGCTCAACACCACGAACTCGCGGAGCCGCAGCCACACTTTCTTCGTCAGGATCCCCGCCCGCGGCCACTGATATCGCGGAACTTCCAGCACCATTCCCGGCGACACTTCCGGCCAGATCAGCCGCATCATCCAGCCCGACAAAATCACGATCACCACGTTCAGCAGGAACACCGCCAGCGCCCACCACGGCCCGAGATACACCGCCACCAGCGCGAAGATCACATTCGATCGTGCCGAACATGGAATGAGTATGGCCAAAACACTCGCAATGAATCGGTCTCTTCGCGAAGGCAGGATTCGTGCCGCCATGCAAGCCGGAACACTGCACCCGTAGCCGAGAATCAGCGGCAGCATCGACGTCCCGTGCAGCCCGATCCGGTGCAGCAAGCCATCCATCAGGTACGCGACCCGCGGCAGGTAGCCCACATCTTCCAGCACTGCCAACCCAAACAAAAAGGGCACCAGGTACGGCAGCACAATCGCCGCCCCACCCATCAGCCCGTCCCATGAGCTCTTGAAGAGCGTGAACTTCAAGCTGTGCGCATCCATCCCGCGACTGATCCTCAGAAATCCACTCGCGAGGTGCAGCTGCAGCAGATCTTCCAGTCGTGACCCAATGCCAAATACCAGCCAGAAAAATCCCACCAGCAAGCCGATCAGGAAGATGTATCCCCACAACGGATGCGTCACCACCGAATCCAACCGGTTGCGAATATCCGATTGCGGCTTACCCACCGTCGCCACCTGCTCAAACACCCGCAGGCTGATGTCATGCCGTTCCGACATCACGATCGCATCCGCCGCTCGCCCGCGCTTGTGCTCCAAAGCCGACTTCCATTTCACTGCCGAAGCCGTGATCTCCGGAGCTCGCAGCGAGTCGCAACACCCCGTCTCGAGATATCGAATCGCACGAAAACGGCTTGGGTAAGCACTCTTGTCGTTGGCGCTGCGAATCATCTGATCCACCCGCGCCACCACCGACTCCGCATCCCGGTTCCAGCCCAGTGCGGCGGTCTCCAACGGCGGTTTTCGCAATGTCTCTTTGATCGCGGCAAACAGCTTGTCGAAGCCCTGCCCTCGTCGCGCAATGGTCTCCACTACCGGCACACCCAGCACCGCACTCAGCTTCTCGCTGTCAATCACGATGCCCTTACGCGTCGCATCGTCCGCCATGTTCAGGCATACCACCATCGGGATGCCGAGTTCGCGCAATTCCAGCGTCAGCTCCAGGCTGCGGCAGAGCAGCGAAGCATCCACCACGTTGATGATCAAATCGATGTTGTGATCGAGCAGGTATTCGCCCGCGATCGACTCCGCGCGGTTCGATCCCGTCAGCGTGTAGGTCCCGGGAAGGTCAACCAGTTCCGCGACCGTGCCGCTGAACCGTATATTCCCCGTCGTGACTTTGATGGAGCTGCCAGGAAAGTTCGCCGTCTCCGAACGATAGCCCGCAACGTAATTCAGGATGGTGCTCTTACCGCAATTGGGTTGGCCNNTTTCTTGAACATAGTTTTCATTTTCAAATTGGATGTATCGCCTGGATCCAAAAGTCTTGTCATCCTGAGCGCAGCGCAGGACCTTGCGTTTCGCTCCGCGGTCAGCCCACCCAAACGCTTGCTTCTTCTCCCCCTCTCTTGTCATCCCGAGGAGCGCAGCGACGTGGGGACCTGCTGTTCTTTCGTGCAAGATTAAGATGTTCGCATGCGTCTCCCCGACGATCTCCGACGCGCCATCGGCCAGCAAGTCGACGCCATCCCCGCGCCCACCATGGTCCGCGCCGCCACCGAAATCAGTGAAGCCTACCGCAAAGCCGACTTTGCCTCCGCCCCTCTGAAGAGCGCAGCCCATCGCCTCGCATACCTCCAGGTTCGCCTTCCCGCCACCTACGCCGCTTGCAGCCATGTCTTCGATAAAACCCGCGAACTGCTTCCCAACTTTCAGCCGAAATCCATGCTCGACCTCGGCGCCGGTCCCGGCACCGCCGCATGGGCCGCTACCGACGACTTCCCATCGCTCGACAAAATCACCCTCCTCGAACGCGACGTCGAACTACTCCGCCTCGGCCAGGCGCTTGCTTCCAATCATCCAACGCTGCGCAGCGCGGCTTGGACCACCGCCGACCTCCGCACTTTCGTACCGCCGCCGCACGACATCGTCGTCCTCTCCTACGCTCTCGGCGAACTGAGCGTCTCTCATGCCCGTCGTCTCGTCACCGCCGCCTGGGCCGCAGGTAAACTGCTCATCGTCATCGAACCAGGCACACCCAAAGCTTTCGAACGAATGGCAGAATTGCGCAAGCAACTCATCGCCGAGGGCGCCGTCATCGCCGCGCCCTGTCCGCATGAAAAAGAATGTCCGTTGTTATTGCGTGGAGATTGGTGTCACTTCTCGGAACGCCTGGAGCGCACCGCCGAACATCGCCGCATCAAGGGCGGATCCCTCGGCTACGAAGACGAGAAGTTTTCTTACCTCGCCGCGACGCGCCTGCCCATCGCCGAGCGTACCGGCCGCATCGTCCGTCATCCGCAGATTCATTCCGGCTACGTACAGTTGCAGGTTTGCGCAACCGATGGCTTACACCAATGTACCGTAACCAAATCCCAGAAAGACACCTATCGCGCCGCCCGTAAATCCGCCTGGGGCGATCGTTGGCCGCTTAGCTGAACAGCGTTGTTCGCGACAGGACGTGCCGCCGGTAACTCGCCGTCACCGGTGTCTCCATCACCTTCTGGAATGCCGTTCGGAACTGTGCCATTTCTTCCGGAGTGCCCACCGTGATCCGCACATGCGTCGGCCACATCGGCCACGGACGCCCAACCAGCACTCCCTGCAATGCCATGCCATCGATTACCGATTGCGTCGGACGCTTCGCGTCAATCATGAAGCAGTTCGCCTGCGAAGCCGTAAACGCATACCCCTGCGACGCCAGCCACGCAAACGTTTCCTGCCGCACATCCGCATTGATCTTCTTCCGCAGCGCGATCACCTGCGCATCCTTCAGGCTCGCGATCCCAGCCTTCATCGCCGGTACCGGACAAAATGTAAATCCACCGCGATCGTTTATTCGCTTCAGCAGATCCGGTCGCGCCACCACCAGCCCCAGTCGCGCTCCCGCCATTCCATAGAGTTTGCTGAACGTTCGCAGCACCACCACGTCCTTGTCCGCCGCCACCAGGTCGATGCACGGCGTCGCATCGCTGAAGTGGATATACGCTTCGTCCAGCACCACGATCGACCCGCTGGGCTTGTTCGCCAGCAGCCACTCGATATCCGAGCGACTGGTCACCGTTCCCGTCGGGTTGTTCGGATTCGCGATGTAGTACATGCCCGGACTGCTGCTTGCCGCCACCATCGCCCGCACGTCGTGCGCTCCTTCTTTCGTGAGCGCCACACTCGCCGCCGGGGCATCGCAAGTCTTAGCGGTAAAGGCCGCCGGCTCGTATCCCGGCGCCCCCATCACCACACCTTTTCCCGGACCACAGAAAGCCAACACGCAATAAGCCAGCGGTTGACTCGACCCCGCATAAGGCTGCACATACTCGGGCTTCAGACCATTTTGCGAAGCAAACAGGTTGGTCAGCTCCTCGGCATATTCGTCGTGATAGCGCCCGCTCTGCGTAATCCCCTCCAGCATGGCAGCCCGCGCCGCTGCGCACGGACCAAGCGGATTCTCATTCGCATTCAGAAAAACCATGTTCTCCGGCAAGAGACTGTGATGCCGCGCTTGTGCGAACGCAAACTGGGCTTCGCTAAATCCGCCGATAGCCACTGCCGCGCCGGCAAACGAGGCCGCGCGGAGAAACGAACGTCGATTCAAATCCAAGTGTGAAGACCCGCTGCCGATGTCACGTCGTTTCATGATGTCTCCTGAGTTTTGGCATTTTATCTCGACACCAGCCGCTGCAAAGAAAAATCCCCACCCTTTACGAGTGGGGATTTCTGATGTCTCGAATCGCTTAGCGCGATAGCACGTGTGCCAACTGGTACAGATCCGGCGAAATTCCTTTCGTCCTGCCCACGATCTCGGCGTACGGAGTGGTCGAAACCACGCCCTGGTTCATGCCAACCACCACGCCGGAGATTCCTTTATCCAGCGCATCCACCGCTCCCGCTCCCAATCGCGTCGCCAGCAGCCGGTCGTAAGCTGTAGGCACACCGCCGCGCTGCACATGTCCAAGAATCGTCGCGCGCAATTCGAAGCCGGTGCTCTGAGTTTTGAAGTGCCTGACCAGCGCTTCTGCGTTATATTTCGCGCCTTCCGCCACCACCACCATGGCATGCGACTTCCCCCGGCGGTACGCGTCGTGAATCGCCTCGGCGATCTCAGCCGGCTCAAAATCGATTTCCGGCAGCAGTACCAGTTCCGCTCCGCCCGCGATTCCAGCCATCAGCGCGAGATACCCGCACTTCCGGCCCATCACTTCCACCATGAACCCACGCTGATGCGAGGCTGCCGTCACTCGCAGCCGGTCAATCGCTTCCAGCGCGATATTCAGCGCCGTATCCACCCCGATCGTAATTTCGGAACCAACCAGGTCGTTGTCGATCGTGGACGCCACGCCCAGCGTCGGAAATCCCATGTCATTCAGCGCGGCTCCCCCGGTCTGCGATCCGTTGCCGCCAATTACAACTAGCGACGAAATGCCCGCCCGGTTCAAATTCCGTAGAGCTTTTTCTCGAACGTCATCCTTGGAGAACTCCGGGCAGCGTGCACTGCCCAGCATGGTGCCGCCCTTCGCCAGCAGCCCACCTACATCGCGCGCCGCGAGCGGTAGGAACTCCCCATTTACCAGTCCTGCAAATCCCTGGCTCACGCCGACAATTTCCCAACCCTTGGCAATGCCGCATCGTGCCACAGCGCGAATCGCCGCATTCATTCCCGGCGCATCTCCGCCACTGGTAAGCACTGCGATCTTCCGACTCATTCCACTCTCCCAATTACTATTTCTTTACAGCATAACTGGGATCGTGGCACTTGTGTGTCCCACGGCAGTTGCATAAGCGGTCCACTTCTCGTAATCGGGAACGCTTGTGTCAAAAAAAAAGAGGCACGGTTTCCCGTGCCTCGTTGAGGGTTCGAGACCCTATTAACCTTTATTGACCACCAGGTGATTCTCTACCGAGAACGCGCCCATCACGCCATTCGCGCGGATCCCAGCAATATTCTTGTCCGCTTCCGACTGTACCGTGCCGTACAACGCAACGTGTCCATGGTTCACCACGATCCGAATCGGCGCCTGCGGATCGCTCCCGTACCGCGACAGACTCGAGTCGCCATAGAGTACGCGGAACTCCCGTGCCCGCAACTCGTCATCGGAAATCGACGTCGGCAGCACCTTGATCCGGTCCACTACATCCTTCACTCCCGGTTCGAAATTCACTAGCGCCAATGCCGAATCTTTATCCGGCTGCCATCGCACTTCTCCATCGAGCGTCACTTTGCCATCGTCCACCGTTGCTACCACGTGGTTGTACACATGTCCGTAGCCCCAGCGATCGTAAGCCAGCTTGCGATCCAACTTGCTCTGCAGCACCGCATCGGGAATCTCTTTGCCGCCGACCTGGATCTCGTCATCCACTTCTTTCACATTCGCGATCTTGCGGGCTTTTTTCTCCGCGCTGATCTTCGCCTGGTAATTCCCCACCGTGCCGGTCAAGGTCACAATTCCGTTGTTTGCCGCCACGACCACTTGCTGGAATTCCTTATTCTTCAGCTTGCTTTGCACGCTCTGCTGCAGATTCGTATCCGAAGTGACCGAGGCTGAGCTGGTCAGCGCAAATCCTGCAACTGCCGCCAGGAACAGCGCTGCTTTGACTACCAATTTCGGGTCTTTCATCTCATCCTCCCTCAATTTAACCCCGCAGTTAATTAGACCCAGCTCCGAGGAAAAAGACTCGCCCGTAACTTTTCTTTACGTTGCTTCTAACTCCTTGGATGAATCCTCCGACGAGGTTTTACGCCGTCGTCTACGCATGGCTCCTGCACTCCGCGACGACGACGATGTCCGCGCCTCCTGACCTCCGCGCTGAACTGCTAAAATAGTCTTTTCGACCGGAGTCATCCCGCAATCATGTTTGAGAACCTTTCCGAGAAGCTCCAGCGAGCCTTTAAAAACCTCCGCGGCCAGGGCAAGCTCACCGAAGAGAACATGGGTGAAGTCCTGCGCGAGATTCGCCTCGCCCTGCTCGAAGCCGACGTCAACTTCAAGGTCGTCAAAGACCTCATCGACCACATCCGCGAAAAGGCGCTCGGCCAGGAAGTCCTGACCGCCCTTTCGCCCGCCGAACAAGTCATCAAGATCGTCCGCGACGAGCTCATCGCGATTCTCGGCAAAGACACCGCACGCGTAAAATTCGCCTCGCAGCCGCCGACCGTCATCCTCATGGCCGGCCTGCAAGGTTCAGGTAAGACGACCACCTCCGGAAAGCTCGCCCATTGGTTGAGGAATGGCGGCCATCGTCCTATGTTGGTGTCGGTTGACGTGTACCGTCCCGCCGCCCGCGAACAGCTCAAGATCGTCGCCCAATCGATCAAGGCGCAGCTCTACGAAGGCAAAGTCGAAGAGGCGAATACCGATACTGTCGTCCGTCTCGCCAAGGAAGCCCGCCGCGAAGCCATCAGCAGCGGCTGCAACATCCTCATCGTTGACACCGCCGGCCGTCTTCATATCGACGAACAGCTCATGGACGAAATGCAGCACCTCAAGTCGCTGCTCAATCCCCAGGAGATCCTCTTCGTGGCCGACGCCATGACCGGCCAGGACGCCGTCAACTCCGCCAAAGATTTCCACGACAAGCTCAATCTCACCGGCGTCGTCCTCACCAAGATGGACGGTGACGCCCGTGGCGGTGCAGCTCTCTCCATCCGTCACGTCACCGGACAGCCCATCAAGTTCATCGGCATCGGCGAAAAATACGACGCCCTCGAACCCTTCCACCCCGACCGTATCGTCGGCCGCATTCTCGGCATGGGCGACATCCTTTCGCTCATCGAAAAAGCCGAAGCCACCATTGATAAGAAGCAGTCGGAAGCCTTCGCCAACAAAGCTCTCAGTGGCGATGGATTCTCGCTGGCCGATTTCCGCGATCAATTGAAACAGGTGAAGAAGCTCGGCTCCCTGCAAAGCATCATCGGCATGTTGCCGCGTATCGGCCCCTTCGCCGGCCTCCAGCAGGTTGCCGACAAGGTCGATGAAAAAGAACTCACTCGCGTCGAAGCCATCATCAACTCAATGACCCCTCACGAACGCGATCACCACGACGTGATCAACGGCAGCCGCCGCAAGCGCATCGCCAACGGTTCCGGTACTAGCGTCCAGGAAGTGAACCAACTCCTGCGCCAGTACTCGCAGATGCGCAAGATGTTCAAGACCATGTCGAAGCCGAGCTTCGCCAAGCGCATGGCCGGAATGAAAATGCCCCCCGGCATGTAGCTCAGGTCAGTCACAACGCTCTCAAGGCCCCTGTCATCCTGAGCGCAGCGGTCAGCTGTTTCTTGCAGGTCACAAGCGCTTTCAAGGTCCTGTCATCCTGAGCGCAGAACGCGCAGCGTTCGCAGTCGAAGGACCTCTATCCCCGCACATCCCTTCAAACCCCTGTCATCCTGAGCGCAGCACGCGCAGCGTTCGCGAGCTCCCCCTGTCATCCTGAGCGAAGAACGCGCAGCGTTCGAAGTCGAAGGACCCCTATCACCGCAGTGATGCTGTTTCCTGCCGGCACCCACTAAGACAGGTACTTACGTCACGTGCCGTTTGTCCCTCGATTCGCTACTGTAGGGCATTCCACGCATCAAGAAGTCCTTTGGAAGAGAGGCTTGCTTGGCCGCTGCGGCCCAAACTTTGGCAATAATTTACTTGACTCGCCCACTGGTTTTTGATACATTTTCGTCAACGGAGAACGAAGATGAACCAAGAACCCAAGAGCCTTCAAGAAGCGAATGTTTACTTCTCGAATCCTGACAACTGCATTGACTATATCGCCATTCGCCGATGGCCGAACGGCGTAGTTTGTCCCGGTTGCGGGGCCACGAAGGTTAGTTTCAATGCGAATCGGCGCACTTGGAAGTGTGGCAGTCATCACCCCAAGCGCGAGTTCTCCGTCAAGGTCGGAACGATCTATGAGGACAGCCCCATCCCGCTGGACAAATGGCTTACCGCAACTTGGATGCTGACGAACTGCAAGAATGGCGTGAGCAGTTACGAGATTGCGCGTGATGTGAGGGTCACTCAAAAGTCCGCATGGTTCATGCTGCAACGGATTCGCCTTGCGATGCAGGACGACTTCTTCGGGTCCAAGCTCGGCGGTGAAGTCGAAGTAGATGAGACCTTCATCGGCGGCAAGGCTCGGAATATGCACCTCAGTGAGCGCAAGCGCCGTATCACCGGAACGGGCACCAAAGACAAAACCGCAGTGATGGGAATCCTTGAGCGTGGCGGGAAGGTTCGCGCTGCCGTTGTTCCCAGCCGACGCAAGACTGTATTGCAAGAAGAGGTACGCAAGCATGTCACCGCTGGCGCTGCCCTCTACAGTGATGCGCTCATGTCCTACGAAGGACTGGCAACGGATTACGCGCATCAGGTCGTGGACCATGCGACTCAATACGTAGATGGCCGCGTGCATACAAATGGCTTGGAGAATTTCTGGAGTCTCCTTAAGCGCGGCATCTCGGGAACCTACGTGAGCGTGGAGCCGTTTCATCTTCACCGCTACCTTGACGAACAGATGTTTCGATTCAATACCCGTAAAGAACTTGATGACGCTGGCCGCTTCGATCTGGCCGTTCGGCAGATCGTCGGAAAGCGCATTACGTTTGCTCAACTGACAGGCAAACCAAATTGAGCAAGGACTACCCAGACACGGGCCGCTCGGCGGCAAGGTCGAGGACAGCGGGCTAAGAAGTCGCCCGCTTTTTCTTTGCTCGTTCTCGTTTGCGCCTCCATGCCTTCTCTCGTTTCTTCAATTCCTCTTTCGAGACCGAAAGAATCTTCCGCATTACATCATCGAATTTCTTAAACTCTGATGGCGTTCCTACATCGTCCTTCACTTCGTTGTCGGTTTCCATAGTGATCCGGGGCCTATCTCTATCCACATCATTTCTTTTGTATGGTACTCGTTGTAGCCATTCAACTCGGACGGGAAAGTCGAAGTGCTGTGAGTGGTAAACCAAGCCCCCAAGGCATGTGCCAAGGCGAACGCATCAGCCCCATGCACTGTAATTCCCGACCTGCCTGATGCTTGCACGGGCGGCTTGTCTAAGTCTTGAGGATTTCCTTCCTGTGTAAACCAGCATTGCCTAGGAGACTCCCTACAAGCCTGACTGATAAGGCCCTCAATGAAGACCAAGTTTGAATTGTCATCTTTTGGCCAAGTAACAAGAAACGTGATCGTTTCTTTTTTATCGATGACGGCAGTCAAAGACCTCCTCATGCGGTCCATTACTTCTACCGCCTTCACCGGGTCTTGCGGGATTATGCTAGGCGGCGAACCACCCGTTTGTGTCTGATCCTGGTCTTTGCTCGCAGGGGGAATGACAACGGACGGTGGCAATAGTGGAGGGTTGGCACGTTCTACTGGCTTCTCCTCTGGTTCGTTTACTACTGGCGGTTTCGCGGGGAGTTTCGTGCGTGGTTTCGGTGCCTTGGAACTGGGCACCACCGTATGTTCGGGAGCAGGCGATTCGATCTTGACGGAAGCGGACTGAGGTTGGCTTTCCTTTCTCGCTTTGGTTTCATATTTTAGCCTGTGAAGTCTAACAATCCATATTGCTCCAAAGAGCAGTCCGACTACTACAAGCAGGATGCCGACTCCTACCATGCCCCGACGATAGCGATAGTCATTTGCAATTCGGCCTACGCTCCCAGCAACTCGCGTTCCCACCTTCAGTTTTATTTGTGACCATTTGATTCCAACAATGTGGAACACTAACGCTGCACCCAGCGCCCCGAAAGAAATCAGCCACTTGCCCGCTATGAGTGCGTCAACGAAACCAAAAATGCAAGCCAGCGCGACATAATCTAGAAATGAAGAGACTGCCCTATCTTCAGTCGGCGGTCCATCAGACATAAGAAAGCCCCTGAGGAGCGAGATCATCGTACATCCTCAAGGTGGGCGAGGCAAGTATATTCTTGCCCAAACTTTGGCCATTTCAGCGCCGCTTAAATCAGGGCGCAAGTTTCAGTCCCTCGACGGACTGCGGGCCATTGCTGCGCTTCTCGTCATTTTCCATCACCTGCACGATTACTTTCCGATCCTCGGCTGGCCGACTTACTACCTCTCAAGGTTCGTGCAACAGGGCTGGATCGGCGTTGATCTCTTTTTCGTGCTCTCCGGGTTTCTCATCACCGGCATCCTGCTCGACACGCGTGCAGCCACCAATTACTTCTCGGGTTTCTATGCGCGCCGCGTGCTTCGCATCTTTCCTCTCTACTACCTCGTGCTCGTTGGATTGATCGCCACCGGGGCGCTGCTGACCTGGCGACATGTTTCCGGTGCCGCTGAGTTCGCCCGCCTGCTGCCGCTGCCGCAGGACCGCTGGACCTACTTCTGTTTTCTCACCAACTGGATCGGTCTCTGGAAGGCGCACTGGGATTCGCACTTCGCCAGCATCCTCGCCCACTTCTGGTCGTTAGCCATTGAAGAACAGTTCTACCTGGTATGGCCTTTCATGGTTTGGCTGGCGCCGCGTCGCGCGGTGCCGTGGATTGCCGGCACCCTGGCTCTCGTCGCCGCCGTGGTACGTGGTGCCTGGGCCATGCACTTCGGCCCGTACCACCTTGTCTTGCCCATCTCCATCGAGATCCAGCTCGCCACCATCTGCCGCCTCGACGGGCTTTTCCTCGGCGCGATCGGCGCCTGCATCTTCCGCAACCCGCAACTGCTTGCGCGCCTTCGCCGCTGGTTGCCGTGGATCGCCACTCTCTTTCTCGGCGCGTTCGTTGCAGTGGTCACCTTCATGGTCGTCGAGCGGGACCTCACGACGTATCTCATCTACGGTTCGGACTTCCGCCTGGCGCACCCCATGGAAGACCAGATACTGCTCTTCAGCCAATACGGCGGACTCTCGCTCATGGCCGTCGGATTTGGCGCACTCGTTCTCCTCGCGGCCGCGACGGAAGACCAGCGCAGCTGGATGCAGCGGCTGCTGCAATCGCGTATCCTGGCGCCCTTCGGAAAGTACAGCTACGGCATGTACGTTTACCATGTTCCGCTGCTCGGCATCGCCAACCTCGCGCTGTATTCCAGTTTTCATGCGCATACCCTGACGCAACGCGTGCTGTGGAACTGCTCGTACATCGGGTTCATTGTGGCCGCATCGTTCGCCATCTCCGCGGTCAGCTACGAATTCTTCGAAAAGAAAATCCTGCGCTTCAAGCGCCACTTCGAGGCCCGATACCCCCAAGCCCGGCACCCTCTCTTCGTAGTGCACCCCCACCCGCGCACCGAGTCTTCTCTCTCCATCCGTTAAGGCAAGGAATCACCGTTGGAGCCATGTGCCGGGTAGCACGCTCACCGAACCAAACATTACAATCAGCAGCGCCATGACGAACCGACGCCAGTTCCTGATCTCAGCGCTGTTCACCGCCGCATCGCTGCGTTCGCTCGCGGCACAACCAGCCGAGGTGCACCACAAAATGTTTGGTTTGATTGCGAAACTAACTGCTGCCAATGGCCACCGAGCCGAGGTGATTGCAATCCTCGCCGCCGGAACCAGGCAAATGCCCGGATGCGTTAGTTATGTCATCAGTGAAGATACCGCTGACGAAAACTCTATCTGGGTGACAGAAATCTGGAACAGCAAAGCCGATCACGATGCCTCGCTATCCCTGCCCGCAGTGCAAGCGACAATCGCCAAAGCAAAGCCCATGATCGCCAGCTTCGCAAAGATTGCGGAGATCAATCCGGTCGCTGGCGTCGGGTAGATATCGCCGCAGGGCCGTTGATCATCATTTTTCGTGCTTCGCGGGTACCCACACTTGGGCCCGACGAACTTCCTTGATAGTTCCGCTCCACATACCCATATGCCCTCTTTCGCGCGAGCTGAAAATGCCTTCGAGTAGGACATAGCTCATATTCAGCTTCGCACGCTGTTTATTCATTTCGGAAGTCTCATCAACCCAGATACCGTCACCCAAGATGGCGTTGTCATAGTCTTCGCGATGGAGATAGAGGACGTTTCCTTCAAATTCCAGCCGTAAAAAACCAATCACCCGAATTAGCCTTCCATCGAACTTTTCTGGATTTGCAATTAATTGGACAAGGGTGACATTTGTAGGCTCTTGAGCCTGAGTCAGTCCGACGAGCAACGCCGTGATGATGCACGCCATAGCAACTAGTTTCATGAAGGCACCAAGTTTTGTCAGGATAGTCCTCGCTTCTCCATGGCCTTGATCTCATAAAACTCCACGAATGCTGTCGCGATCTCACGAGCAAGCTCGTCAGCGTTTCGTTTTGTCAATAATTCATGCCCCGCCGCCGCCACCTCCAGGAGTTCGGTTCGTGATGGGATCAGCTTCATCGCCTCCCGCAACTCCTCATCCGCTCCGAAACCGTCTCTGCTTCCGTGAACAAAGATTGCAGACGTACGAAGCTCCGGAAAATGCGTCGTCCGCAACTCAGTCGGGCGCTTAGGTGGATGCAGCGGATAGGACAACAGCAAAAGCCCGTCGGCAATCTCCGGCTCCGCCGCAGCCAGCATCGATGCTTGCCTACCACCATAAGAGTGCCCGCCGAGGAACACGCGACCCGTTATCTCTCTGCGCAGATAGTGGACGGCTTCCCGCAACCCCTGCTGATCCACCTCCGCGCTACCGCGTGGCGGTGGCCCATGCGGACGCTTCCGCCTGAAAGGAAGATCGCAGCGCAGCACCGTAATACCCGATTGCGAAAAAGCGTTCCCCAGTGCCACCAGTAGCTGCGCCTGGCAGTTCGCTCCCGCGCCATGGGTCAGCACCAGTCCATCGCCGGATCCATGCTCCGGCTCATGCAGGAAGCCTCGTACAAGCTTGTCATTCACAGTTCGAAGCATGGTGAAATTTGTGCGGCTACCGTAACTGCCGCAGGCTCTCAACCGAAGGAACGAAATAATAGGAGCCCGTCAAAGGTTCCGTATAGCGTGTGAGTGCGTCACGCGTGCCGTCGATCAGGCCGGCCATGCTTTCCAGCATTCTCGCAAGCCGCTTCTGGTCTGCGCTGAATCCAACGAATACGGTGCCATGATCTCCCACGTTTCCATACGGCATGTTGCGGCGAAAAATCTTGCCATACTCATCCTGGTCGGTGCGCGCAACATGCGAATCCGCCGGCTTGTTCTCCAGTTCCACGCTGTCGAGCTTCCTGCGCCCCATGATGCGCTCCTGCCGTTCGACGGGCACGGCCTCCCACCTCCCACTTGTGCTTCCACTTCTGCAGCAACAGCACAGAGCCGGCAGCGCCGGGAACACCTTCGGGCAACAGTGCGTCGATAGGCGCGTCGAGCAGCTTCGGGTTCTCCGAGCGATCGATGAAGCCGGTGAGATCGCGATCGTGACGATAAGGCCAGCTCGAAGTCTCTTCCCCGAGCGTGGCCAGTCCGGCGAGGTCATTTATGACCGTGTGCGCCATATCGAAGATCACGTCATACGCGCTGCCCGATAACCACACCACCGCGTCATGTTGCGTGCTCGACATCACGAACCCTTCCGTGCCGCGGATCTCCTTGTTAAATCCCTCCACCCCCTCGGGCGCAATCGCGCGCCACAGCTCCGGACGAAACCCGATGACGAAGTTCACCCCTCCCGTGGTGGTGCTAGGTTCACGGATATCGGAGATCGCCGACGCGAACTCCTTGCACTTCTTCGCGTCACAAAGGTCGAACTCGAGGTACGCATGCGAGGAAGTGCCAAGAGCGAAAATTCCAGCCTGGGGCGTGTACATGACGGCCATTATAAGAGCCCACCCACTCGCATTGTCATGGCGACCGAAGATTGCGGAGATCAATCCGCAATCGCAGTGGAGC
>PLWX01000199.1:0-1094 GCA_003151155.1 Acidobacteriaceae bacterium | reverse complement strand
TGCGAAGCTGTTTCGCATTCCCGCCACCGAGCACGATGTATCCACACTCCATCGCCGCCTGTAGATCGTGAATCACTTCGTGTACATGCTTGGTCCACGTCTTTCGTCCATCTTGTTCGTAAGCCGCTGCGCCGAGATAGTCCTCGTACGTCTTATCTTTTTTCCATGGAAGGTGCGCGAGTTCCATCGCCTGCACTACGCCATCCACCACCATAGCGGAACCGAGGCCGGTACCAAGTCCGAGGAACAGCATGCGTCCGCCGCGATAGCTGCCGAGTGCCTGCATGGCAGCGTCGTTGATCACGTGCACCGGCTTGCCGAACGCCCGGTCAAAGCGAAATCCCTTCCATCCTTTGCCAAGGTTGTGCGGTTCCCGCAGCGGAATGTCGTGCACCACCGGGCCTGGGTAGCCGAGGGACACATGGTCGAAGTTCCAGCCATTCGTCAGTGACTTGAGCGCCTTCATCATTTTTTGCGGCGTCATCTTCGGACCCGAATCGATCTTCACAACCTCGGCGTGGCGCTGCGTCCGAAACTTGACGTGGGTTCCGCCGATATCGACGGCGAGGACGTTCATAGGCTCTCCTAAGTTAAAGATTCATTGCGCGACGGGTTCGCTACCTACACTAAGCTTCGATACGATTCGAAGCACTGAGGAAGTTTACATTCGGTTGACCAATACTGTATTTACCATTCAGACCATCACATAGAAACGATCTTGGCAGTGGTTCGAAGGAAGTTACGCCAGGGCTTTGGTGCTGCAGATACTGGTCTGTTCCGTATTGACCAGACTTATCTCCTCTGACATGGCACCCTTCCCAAGGGCTCATATTACGACCGCCGAATTCCGACACTCGAAGAAACGAATCCAGTTAACCGTGCAGAAGGGCACGATCTGAATGAGTGATGGAGCGAATCTGAGAGTTTTACCCGTCGACGATGAAGAGACTTTCCGAAGCTTGTTCACGCATGTGCTGGAAGCCTCTGGCTAAATGCTCTCCCCTGAATCCGAGGGTGAGGCAGCCTGAACAGCTAACTAAGCGAGTGCAGGCGTTTCACGATCAAGGAAAAAGACAGCCTATGAGCCGAAAACA
>PLWX01000172.1 GCA_003151155.1 Acidobacteriaceae bacterium | reverse complement strand
TTCGGGGGGCCGGAACGAACTCGCGGTAAGCATCGAGACCGGAATGATGTTCAGCATGACGAGAGGGTACAGCTAGGCTCTGTGCCCCAAAATCCCACCATCGTCACAGAAGCTCCCTCTTTTGTGACAAAGGGTAAGATGTTGATGCTTAAATGTTTACGGATTTGTTGTCGAGCTTGAACTGTGCGCGATGGACAGACGCATGTGACGTACGACACAGCATGATGTTTCCCGTCCTCCTATGATGCCGTCAGATGGAGCTGGCAGTGTACTGGCCCGTCGTTCGTGACTTCCGTTGGAGGCAAGCGATGTTTGAAGCCGAAATTGAAATGGAAAAAAGGTCCAGTTCTTTTGGGCCAGTGCTGTTCATTGCCGTACTGGTGCTTGCGATCGCTGGCGGTATCTACTACGCCGTGCATGAGAGCAAGAAAAGCATGTCGGAAACGGAAGCTTCACAACTCATCACTTCCATTCTGAAGACCAAAGGACCTTCAGTTCTGCACTTTCGGACTGGGCTGGTGAAACAGACCGTCGATGAAAAGCCATTCGATCCGCAATACAAGCTGCTCGAAAAAGCTGGATTGATCAAGACGGCGAAGCGCGATGGCGGCCTGCAAGTTACCCTGACTTCCGCTGGAGAGAAGGTTCTCAGCGACACGAAGGGTGTGACACGGACCAAGCGGCTGGAAGGCGGCGAGTCGATTGAAGTGCCGTTGGCGTTTCGTAAGCTGGTAGCGGTCACCAAGGTCGATGTGAAATCCCCGGCACGAGCCACCGTTGCTTATACCTGGAAATGGGAGCCAACGAAACTCGGGGAAGTGTTCGATGCGTCGAATCCGATGGTATCGAGCTTTAACGTGTGGGAGCGCGGAAGTTTGATTAAGGATTACGGCGTAGATTTCTACCATGCCGAACCGAAGGCGGAACAGTTTGCCTTCGTGCGGGGTGCGAACGACGGTTGGAGCATTGCCGAAGCCGATTGATCGCAACGGTTTGATCTCTGGCCCGCACTTCGGTGCGGGCTTTTCATTGCGTTCGCGACCCATGACTATCGTAACGTGACCTCAGTGATATAGCGGGAAACGATAGATTCGCCGATCATGTCCCTCCACTAAGCCGTTCATCCCAGAACGGCAATTGCTCACACAGTGCGGGGGAAGCATCATGTTCCAGGAAGAAATCAAAACGGACGACCGAACCTCAAGCATGACACCGATGCTTCTGATCGCAGCGATTTGCCTGACGATTGTCGGAACGGCCGTTTACGTCCTGCACGAAGCTCGCAAAGGAATGAGCGATGCCGAAGCCAAGAGCGCGGTTACCGCGATGCTGGAACAACGAGGTCCAGCGGTGGTGCATTTTCGCACCGGACTGGTGACGCCTTCCACGACCGAAAAGCCCAATGATCCGCACTACCAGTTGCTCGAACGCGCCGAAATCATCACCATGGAGAAGCGCGACAACAAGGTGCAGGTTACGCTGACGGAGAATGGGGCGAAGCTGCTCGACACGATCGCCGGGACGACTCATACGCGGAATAGCGATGGCACCGAAGAATACTCGGTTCCCTTGGGAACTCGTGAAGTTGTGGCAGTGACCGGAGTCAATGTCGCCAGCCCCAGTTCTGCAACAATCCATTACACATGGAAGTGGCGCCCGACAGCGATGGGCGACGTTTTTGACCTTGCCGGAAACTATGCGAGCGGATTGAACGTTTGGGATCGCGCTGCGCTGGCGAAACAAGGCGCTGACCTTTTCCACGAATCGGCAATTGAAGACGAGTACAACGCGACCAGCGGATGGCAACTCGCGCGGAACTAAAGATCAAACGGAGGCTGATCAGAACAAGCCCGGCCGTTAGAGCCGGGCTTTCTGCTGTTCGCAATTATTCGAGCGTAATCAGAATCTCGATCAGTCCTGAGCCTTCACGTAGCTCCTGCATGGCTTTGCCTACGATCGCTCCAGCGATGCGACTGCGGTCACTGGCCTTCATCGCGTAGCCAGGAATTTCAGAAGCGACCAGCAGGTCACCGCGGCGGATCGCCCCGTGGAGAGCCGTAACTTTGCATGGCACAATGCCGACAACCGCCATCGGGATTTCGTGCTCGAATTCTGTGGAACCCATGGCATGCGGAGTCGACAAGGTTCCCGGATGAGTCGAGTACACCCCTGCGACACGAGTGGAATACGGCTGGGAGGAAAGCTTGACCTGGCGGTCAGACGCATCATCGATCACCAGTACGTCGCCCGGTTCATACTGTGTACCCTCGCCGAGTACAGCAACGGACTCCGCGAAGTCTGCTCCGCTTGATTGCACGCCGCCATCGGCAAATACCTTGCCAGTTCCATCTACGCGGAAGACGTTTGCGGATGCATTCATTCCGATCAGAATGTTGCCTCCGCCAGTATTCATGAAGAAACCAGCGGTTCCAGACGGGCTCATCACATTGCCGCGAACGGCGATCGTGCTGCCTGCCATGGAATCCGCCGTCCCCAGCACTCCCACGCCGACGTTTCCGTGGGCGTAGCCCGCGACACCGTAGGTAAGATAATCCCCCGCTGAGGGGTTTGACTCTCCGACCACACCACTCCCTTGAGAACTGTACGATTTTCCATACGCGCCTATCGCATTGCCCGTCGTTGAGATCGCGTAGCCCCCGATGCCATGCCCCTGGTTCGCCATCGCAGTGCCGGAAATGGCCTCAGCCGATCCCGCAGGTGAGGTAGTTACCCCGTACACTCCGTTGCCGACCACGCTGTCACTGCGACCGATTACCCCAACGGTGTTCCCGGTCGGTGAGGTGACAATGCCCATGATTCCGGTACCTGCGCTGCTGGCATTCTGTGCCTTAACCGTGATCACACCGCCAGTAGTCGCGGTGCCATTTACCCAGAGCAATTGGTTCACGACCAGTGGAGTGCTTATGGTGGCGAGCGCAGTATTCAAATATCCGGTGACATTGACGCTGCCATTCACGCTTTGATGAGAATAATTAGGACGAGGGCCCAA
>PLWX01000082.1 GCA_003151155.1 Acidobacteriaceae bacterium | reverse complement strand
GGCGGCAAAGGCTGGATGGCGCCCTTTTCTCCGGGGGGAGAGAGGAGAAGGGGAACATCACGATAGAAAATCGGAGCGCCGACGGGATCGACGGATGTCGATATGTTCACACGCCCGATCGAGAGTGGCCGGTCTGTCGATTCTCCAAATCCCAGGATTGCGATGGTAGCCGGATGCTTAACCGACGCACTCTTGATCTTCGTCCAGGTTGCCACGTCCGGCTTCCACGTATGCGTGGCGGCTTGCTCAGGCGTAAGAGGCGTGACTTCATCGCCCGTTCCGGCGCGCGGATCGAGTTCCCCCATCTGCAGGAGAGGGCCGGGGATCTCGATGCGAAGGTTTGCGGCGCTATTTGTAAGTGAGACTTCCACGATCCAACGATTTGCTGGTCCGCTATCACGCCATAAGAAAGTAGGCGGCGTAATCTCGGGTGGGAAGATCGAACCGTCGAGAGGATAGTCGATGAGGATCTTCGTTGGAGAACTGGAGTCTGAGGTTGATCGCGCACGGCCGATTAAGGAAAAGAGGGAAATGCACGCGATTGCAACAAGACCGGCCCACAGGATCCTCTTGGAAAACCACTTCATGTCGCTCCTACCGTCGCGCAATACAGCACGCATGACGATAGTAGGGACGCGCGATTCGCGCTGTGATTGGCGTCACCTGCAGAAGGAGGGATTTCTCGAATCGTCCCACTTTGTCCCGCTCTGACCCTTGCCGCACGCCCGTCCTTCCGACAGAATGCAGCGCATGTGCGTCTTTCGTATCTTTGCCCGAGCTCTCGGTTTGCTTCTTCTGGTGGGTTTACTNNTCCGAGATCCGCATGCTACCGGCATTTAGCTGGAGCTTCCACCCCGCCATCAAGATGGGAACCGTTGCGGGCTGTCTGCCGATCCAGCGGACGTTGACCGCTGCGGAGTTCCTCGACCACTTTGTGGAACTCATTCCCGGTGGAGTGCATGTGGTGGGAGCGATGGCGACTGGCGCCTCCTACGATGAAAGAGTGAAACGAATGGCTGCCAACCAGAACGCCAGCAACCGTATCCCGGGCACGAAAATTACCTTCGATGCCGCCGCAATGCGGGTTGAGACGATGAATGGGACATTTCTCGTCGAACAGCGTCTGCGCGCCTGGGTCGACTGCCGTACCAACCAGAACCTTGGCCGGATGAGCGGCGGTGGCTGCAGCGCCCATGTCGACGTCGTTCGCGCTCCTAAGGGCAAGCTCGATCAACTGGTGGGACTCGTCGATGAGCACGATCTGACGAAAACCGTGCATGATCCGCAGTGGCTGCAGACCTACATGACGCGGCAGAACCGCGAAGGGGCAGACCGGCTCGCCAACCTGACGGCTATCGAAAAACAGCAGCAGGGCATGCTCCGCAAACAATACGAGCAGGTTCAGGAGACCATGAATCGCAATCATGCCGCGTTCATGGCGCAGCAGGAGTCATCGTTCCGGAGCTCGATGAACAATGCCAACCGAGCCATGAACGCCAGGACTACCGCGGCTTCCGATTGGGTGGACTACGCTCTGGACCAGCAGACCGTTACCGGAGCGGGCGGGACCGTGAAGATCTCTAACGCGTACGGACACACCTGGTCGAACGGCCAGAACGAATGGTTCCAAACCAATGATCCGAACGCGAATCCCAACGGCGTGCTAAAGGGAAATTGGAGCGAAGACACAAAAGTTCACGGCAACGGTCAGTCGTACTAACTCGATATTTTCGGACGCAACACAGCTTCTCACTTGGCGAGGCTCCTCGATCGGCGACGAAGAGCATTTCTTCGGTGACAGCGCCCTTGCGTGTGAAATGCATGTGCGAGACGTTGCGTCTCCGGTGCGCGCGGCCTCTATTTTGCGCTTGACGACGCACTCCTCGCCCGGCTTAAGGACGCTGGTAGGGGTGCCGTTTCCGTCGGCGTTGGAACTGGTAATAAATTCAGTTTTTCCCTGAGTTTGACGCCAAATTGCATGCTGTGAGGGCTGGTACTCAGGATTGCGAAAATGTGTCTCATTGCGACCCATCCGGGTCGAACTAACTCATAACCCCTTTGTACTATTTGATTATGGGGGCTTAGGCTCGTATCCTTGCAGTGGGGTTACTCTCTTCATGTCAACTCGCAAGCCCAATTACACGCGCTTTGCCGTGGCCATCGTTCTCGTGCTCGTGCCTATCGGATATCTGGCAGTGAGCGGAGCACGCGACAAGGACATTGCCAGCTACTACGTCACCATCCAAGAATTGCAGAAGATGGATTCGAGCGTGTATCAGAAGCGCTTACGCGTAGCCGGTACGGTGGCCGAGGGCTCGATCAAGCGGCAGGGAACCCACGTGGAGTTCAAGCTCGAAGAGCAGGGACGCTTGCTTCCGGTTGTGTACAACGGTACCGAAGCTCCTCCCGACACCTTTAAAGATAAGTCGCAGGCCTTGGCAGAAGGCAAGATGGGCCGCGATGGCGTGTTCCATGCCCAACAGATTCAGGCCAAGTGCGCCTCGAAATACGCGCCCAAGCAAGACGGCACGACTCCTGCCGTGACCCCGGGCATGAACCAAGCGAACCAGGCGCAAAGCGGAGCTTCTACCGCTTCGATGTAACATAGCTCCGAACTGCCACCCCAGCGGCGAAGCCGCCGGGAGCCCCGGAAAGCTTCGGAGAACCTACTGCAAGTGACCACGCCAGCCCAGCCGGTTGCGACTGAAGCGAAGGTAGCGGTGTCGCTGGACAACATCGTCAAGTTTTTCGGGCGATTTGTCGCGCTGCGCAATGTCACGGCGACGTTCGCTGCCGGACGCCTTTATGTAATTCTTGGCGACAACGGGGCCGGCAAATCGACCTTGCTGCGGGTCATGACTGGGCTGCTCAAGCCAACCTCGGGTGCGGTGAAGTTGCTGGGCGAAGATCCCGACGACGTAAATCCCCGCTTTGGATATATGGGCCATGCCCCGCTGCTTTATGACGAACTGACGGGCGTCGAAAACCTCAACTATTTCGCGAAGCTGTACGGGATGGACGATAACGTGGTTCGCGACGCGATTCGGACGGTGGGTCTCGACCCGGATCTCGACCGCAGGGTTGGGAATTATTCGCAGGGCATGCGGCAACGCATGTCGTTGGCACGGTCGGTCATCCACAACCCGGAAATTCTGTTTCTCGATGAGCCGTTCTCCAATGTGGACGTTAAGTCGGCGCATGACATGGCTGCATTATTAGGGAAGATGCGTGACGAAGGCCGCACCCTGTTCGTGGTGACACATCAACCGGCAGTGCTCGAAGCGTTCGCCGACGAGTACATCATGATGAGTTCGGGGCAGATCGTCGAGCGCCGCGAGGAGCACAAAGCATGAGCGTTGCTCCAGGTTTTGGCACGGTGCTTCGCATGACGATCGGAAAAGACTTACGCATGGAATGGCGATCGAAAGATGCCATCAATTCCATGCTCTTCTTCTCGTTGCTGGTGGTCGTCATTTTCAGCTTTTCGTTCGATCCCACGGCTGAGACCTCGCGCGAGATTGCCGGCGGATTGATCTGGACGTCGTTTCTTTTTGCGGCAGTTGTCGCCCTGAATCAGACATGGGCGCGCGAGTTACGCAGTCAGGCGCTGGACGCGTTTCGTGTCTCGCCTGCACCTCCGAATTCTCTGTTCCTCGCCAAGGCACTCGGGAACATGATTTTCGTCACCATCCTCGAGTGCCTGATGGCTCCTTTGTTCACCATGTTCTACAACCTGCGTGCGCTGGGAAACTGGAAGCTGCTTCCGGTGATCGCAATCCTCGGCACCTGGGCCCTGGTGGTGAACGGAACGTTCTTTGCGGCGATGTCGATTCGCACACGAATACGAGAAACGCTACTGCCTTTGATTCTCTTTCCAATTTCTCTACCGGCGCTGCTGGCAATGGTCAATGCCACCACTGCGGTGCTCACGGGAGATTACTCGCCGATCATTTGGATCAAGCTGCTCACGGTATATGATGTGGTATTCACAACCATTTGCCTGATGTTATTTGGGACCGTTATAAACGCAGAATGAAACCAGCTTTTATCTTGGCGGCCGCGGCCGCGCTCGCACTTCTCGGGTTCAGCACTTACGAGGCGCTCTACGTCGCGCCCACCGAGGCAGTGCAGGGCGATGTACAGCGCATCTTTTACTATCACGTGCCCTGTGCGTGGGTTGCGGGTCTTTGCTTCTTCTTCAACTTCTGCGCGTCGGCGTGGTTCCTTTTTCGCCGTAACCAGGCTGTCGATGCCTTCGCGCTGGCATCGGCGGAAGTCGGAGTTGTATTCTGCACCATCGTGTTGATCACGGGACCTCTGTGGGCCCG
>PLWX01000223.1 GCA_003151155.1 Acidobacteriaceae bacterium | reverse complement strand
GTCGCTGTGGCAGATGCCGCAGGCTTGCACCTTGATCAGGACGGTCCCCGGGCGGGGAGAGGGGATCTCACGTTCAACGATTTCAAAAGCTCCGTGGGCAGCAGAAACTTGAACAGCACGCATCTTCGACATACTTTCTCCATAAATTGTCAGGAAGCTTGTTGAAAGTTAAGGAATTTGCAACTAGGCGGCTTCGGCGCGGAAGAAGCGGTCGGCCAGGGTGCCCCCCATCTTCATCAGCGGCTTCTCAATCCAATGGAAGCACGCCACGGGGATGAAGACAGCACCGGCAACGAAGACGCTCCACACGACGAAGCGCGGCATCCAGCGGGCGCAAATACGGAATGCGAACCACAGGATGACGATGTTGCTTAGATAAATCCCGTAGGAATAGGTCGCAATCCATTTGGCGGCACGCGTGAGCCACTCACCCCGGATCTGGGAGAAGAAGGGGACGGCCAGGCCGAGAAGCAGGCAGGCGACCCATCCGTAACGCTGACGTTCGAAGGCCAGGTAGACGTTGAGGACGGCGGCGATCGTCAGGGGCCAGAGCCATCCGGGGAGGACCGGGCGAGACTTCTGGGCTACCTGATAGGCGACAGCGCCCCCGAGGAAGCAGGGGACGAAGATGATGACATCGAGGCGCCAGAGTACGTGTCCGCTGCTGCGGAAGGGGAGGTAAGCGAGTGCGCCCAGCACGGATGTGCCCCAGAGTGTCAGCAAAGTCGTTGGGGAGATGCGGCGCACGAGGTAGAAGACGAGCGGGAGCATAAGGTACATCTGGACTTCGAGGGGCAGGCTCCAGAGCGGGCCGAACATGACGGCGGTGCCCATTACGTTCTGCGCGAGCAGCAGGTTGGCGGCGATGGTGTGGAAGTCGTGGGGAGCGGTGCCGGCGCCCCAGACGTCCTGCGGGACATTGCAAAGGTAAACCAGCAGGACGAAGAACACAGCCAGCGGATAGATGCGGAACATGCGGCGCAGGTAGAAGTGGAGTACCTTGCGGAACCCGTGAATGGGGGTGCGCTCGAGTGACATGAGCAGCACCAGGCAGGTGTGGACGAAGAAGAAGTACACGCCGACGCGGCCAAGATCGGCGGGGCTGAAGAAGAGGATGCGCTGGATCCCCATGGTGAGGAAGAGGTGGTCAACAAAGACGAACAGCACGGCCATGGCGCGGAGGAAGTCGAGGTTGGCGGAGGTCGCGGTGAGGTGCGGCCGAGCGCGCTCCACCAGTGAGAGACGCGGCGGAACAGAGTTCAGGGCCAATATGGTGAGCGGGGGAGATGACATCCTACAGATAGGAAGCGGTGGGCTGCCCTGAAGTTTCCCCGTGTCTTGCACTTATCAGGATAGCAAATGGGGTGCCCAGAAAGTCTGTTATGGTACTGAGAAGTGTGGGTTATGACTCGCGAAGTGCATCCCATTTAAGTGTCACGCAAGGAGCCACTTGGCATGAGCAGGAAGATAGTAGGCGCGCACGAGATGCACGCGATCGACGGGCAACGCAGCGCAGCGGTGGTTCGTACCGTACGGCAGACCTCGCCAGCGCTGGCGGATGCGCTGACCGACCACGTATTCGGAGAGATCTTCGCGCGTGCGGAACTCGGCCGCCGCGAAAGGGAACTGGTGACCTGCGGAATTCTTGGTGCAATCGGCGGGGCGGAGACGCAATTACGCGTGCATCTTAGTGCCGCGCTGCGAACCGGTGTTGATCCCGATGAACTGGTCGCGCTCTGCGAGCACCTGACGCCTTATGCCGGATTTCCGCGAGCGCTGAACGCGTTGAGCGAAGCGCGTGCCATCCTTAAAGAGCATAAAATCACTCGTCCGGGGCTGCCGAAGAAGATCCAACTGTCGGACCACGAGACGCTGGTGTCGGACAGCGGCAAGGGCGAGCCGCTGGTGTTGCTGCATGCGATCGGCCTCGACTGGCGCATGTGGCGCGATGCGATTCTGCCGTTGACCAAGAAGCACCGAGTGATCGCTTACGATCTGCGCGGTCACGGATACGCGGCGCCGGCGCCAAAGCCGCTGTCGGTGAAGCGCTGGGCAGAAGACCTGCTGCATCTTGCCGATCAACTCAAACTGGAGAAGTTCCATGTTGCGGGACTCTCGTTGGGCGGAATGGTGGCGATGGAATTCGCGCTGGAGCATCCAGAGCGGTTGAAGTCGCTGAACGTGGTGGCGAGCGCAATTCACGGAGTCAAAGAAACCTATATGCAACGCGCGCACGATGCGGAGAGGCAGGGCGTCGAGGCGCAGATTGGAACGACGCTGACACGTTGGTTCACGCCGGAGTGGCTGGCGGTGAACGGCTGGGCGGTGCGTTACGCGCGGGAAAGAATTTTGCGTTCGATGGTAGAGAACTGGGCGGGCGCATGGCGCGCGATCGGGGAAGCGCATTTGTTCGAGCGGCTGCACGAGATCAAAGTCGCGACCAAGCTGGTGGCAGCGGAACTCGACAAAGGCGCGACGGTGGAATCGATGCGCGAGATGGCGAAAAAAATCCAGAAAGCGAAGCTGCAAGTGATCGAAGGCGCAAGCCACATGGTGAGCCTGATGCGTCCGGTGGAACTGGCGGAAGCGCTCGGGTAGGCGGGTCGGTTTTGTGGCGAGCCGGGCTCAGGCCCGGCTTAACAATTTAGGGCTAAATCGCGGACAGACGAAATAATCCCATTTCTTCCCCAACGGACCCTCACACACACCCGTGTCGCGGCTCACATACATCGTGACAAGACCTGCGTATTCTGCGCATGTGGGATATACCCCGAAGAACAATTAGCTCTTTGAAATCTTGCGCCCCGTCCGGGCGACCGGAGCCTCCGCGTCCGCGAAGCATCGCAATTGCTGCGCCGACAAACCATCGCGTATGCGGCCCACTACCCGGTCAGTTCGTGACCTCCCGTGGCCTTCGTGTTTCAAGACTTTGCCTTTAACTCCTTTGCTCCGAAGAATTTACCTCCAACCCCTACGCACTCAAGAATTTGCGAGTTTTCCACAGCCTAAGCTGCTGAAAACAATAATTCGACTGGGGGAGGGGGTGGGTACAAAGCTTACTAACACCCCGCGAAACGCAAGGTCCTTCGGCTGCGCATCCGCATTGGTATGCGGGTTCTTCGCTCAGGATGACAGGACTTGAGAGGGTTGGTGAGGAACGACACAAGTTCCTGATGCCAGCAGTCAAAGCGAATGCGAGCAGTCAAAGCGAATGCCAGCAGTCAAAGCGAATGCCAGCAATTATCGTGAATGCTTATCTCTTGTCATGCTGAGCGGAGAATCCGGACAACGTTCCGGATTCGCAGTCGAAGCACCTTGCGGTTCGCTGTTCGCTGCGGTCTGAATGTGCTCGCCGAACGTATGCACTTCGGCGGGCTGGGGTTTGAACCACTCGGCAGATAGATCGCGGAACTGCAGGTTGTTCGAGAAGCGCGAGACGTGAGCCCAGGCAAAATTCGACAAAGGGTAGCTCCACTACGATTGCGGATTAATCGCCGCAATCTTCGGTCGCCATCCTCCTATTTCGGGAAATTGATTACCAAGGGTTGACGGCTGTGATCGAAGCACTGGCGTGGGCGCTTCCGCCAATCTTAGGATTCCCGCGGGTGACGAGATTCAAGAGCAGACTCGAAGCCCAAGAGGAAGCCTGCTATGACCGAAAAGCGACGATATCCTCGTTATACGTATTCGGGCGGCGCCGATATTCATATCTTGGAGACGCCGATTCACGCGTGGGGCAACATCGGAGATCTATCGCGCGGCGGCGTATACGTGGAGATCGCTGAGACGTTGCCTCTCGGCAGCAAGGTCGAAGTTCGCGTAGAAGTGCAAGACATCGCTGTGCACGCGACGGGAACGATTGTGACCTGCCATCCTGG
>PLWX01000090.1 GCA_003151155.1 Acidobacteriaceae bacterium | reverse complement strand
CCAAGCCGATCATCGATATCGAGCTCAGCACGCGGGTACGCAATCGGCTCGATCGCGACCGGCTCTACCGGACGCTTTCCGATTACGACCAACTCACCAATGTACGCAATCGCCGTAGTTCGAATGTCGTGATCGCGAACTACCTGCGTCTCGCGGAGCGACATGCTTTGCCGGTATCGCTGGTACTTGTCGATCTCGACAAGTTCAAGCGGGTGAACGATACCTACGGCCATCAAGCCGGCGACGATGTGCTGACGTACCTTGGCGGTCTTTTACAACAATCTTTTCGTTCCGAAGATGTCGTGGCACGATGGGGTGGCGAAGAGTTCGTGATTGCGATGTTCGCCATGCGCCGCGGCGATGCGATTGAACGTGTCGCCTATGTTCTCGAGCGCCTCGAAGAACATGAATTTGAGCCTAGTGCCGGAACGCGCTTTCGCGTCTCGTTTAGCGCCGGGCTGGCGGAATTTCCCGACGACGGCAAGGACCTGCACACGCTTTACCGGCTGGCGGATGAGGCGCTATATCGCGCGAAGGCTGCCGGAGGGCGGCGCATCTACGCGGTAGAACCCGAGGAGTCGGCAGCACGGTCGCATACCGACGTTGCCATCGTGAGCCCAAATGTCGCCATGTCTGCGCCGCTGCGCCATCTACTGGAGATGCGCGGTTATTCCGTGGATCTTTACCAGAAAGCGGAGGATGCGATCCAGGAACTTGCCGGCGCTGGTTCTCATCTACGGGCTCGCTCGGTCATCATCGATGAGTTCCCTGGATCGACGACTGCCGATATGGTTCAGCGGCTGCGGCAGGAATCTTCGGAACCGGTTCCGGCAATCTTTCTGCTGGTTTCGGGAGAGAGTTCCTCCGATCCGGCGCTGGAAGGTCTGGAACGCGTTTCAAAGCCGTACAAATCATCGCTGCTGATGCAACGCCTTCGACGCGCGCTCGTGCGTTAGATTTGCTACTACTCCCTCCCCCATCCGCATCCTTGTTTTCAGCAACTTAGAACATGGAAAGCCTGCAAAGTATAGATTGCAAGGGGATTATTGGTAAAATATTGCAAACATTGGAGTTAATTGCTCATCGCAGATTTGGGCACGACGGCACACGCTCCGAAGGGTAGCCGGGATTTCAAAGATCGGTTGACGGTTCTTGGGAAAGCCCCACATGCGCACGATACCGGGAGGTAAAGCAAGTGTCTGTGAGGGAGCGCACGGAAGGCGGTGACGCGGAACTTCCGAGGGATTCACGCTTCGCTCGAGCAATAAAAAAGGGAGCTCTTTCGAGCTCCCTGCAAGTGTTCAAGTTTGGGAATCTAGAAGATGTATTTCAGAGCCAGCTGCATGGTGCGGGAGTTGTTGCTGAACGTCTTCTGGGGCTGGTTGAAATCGGCTCCAGCGACACTGACGAACTGGGTGATCGTGGTGTACGCATAAGCGTCTACCCGGCTGATCGCACCCGCGATGTACTGCGAATGGTTGAAGACGTTCAAGGCCTGCGCCTGGAACTCCAGCGACTGATGTTCGGTGAAGTTGATGCGCTTCACCGCCGTAAAGTCGACGTTGTTGATATGGGGCAACGCAACCGTGTTACGGGCTACATCTGCAAGGGCGCCTTTGCCCGCGCGAATGTACTGGGCCGTCGGATTGTCAGCGAGGTAATACACCTTGCCCGTACCCGGATCGGTCATGAGGGTCACCGTCGATCCTGTGCCGGGGATACCCGCTGGATTGAGGATGGTGCGATCCGGCGCCGAGTCTCCGTTCAGGTTGCTGTCCGTTCCACTCTGCGCCGTCCAGTATTCAGGAGACTGGAAGGTGTAGACCGGAGCGAATTCCCAGTTACCCAGCAAGTTCTTCGACATCCAATTGCCATTCTTAAAGAACGGCAGGTCGTACAGCACTTCGATCGTCACTCGATGGCGGCGGTCGAGAGCTGACGTTCCATAATCGGCGCCAACATTCTGCGAGTTCTGCGGGCGACGAGGCGTCAGCTGCGTCGAGAAGACCTCAGCTGTCGAGTTGTCCCACGCATGGCTCCAAGTCCAGGCGGCCTGAAATTGAAGGCCGTTGGTGAAGTTACGGCTGAACTGCGTCTGTAACCCGTGATACAACGACTTGCCATAGGGCTCGTACGAAGTGATGTTGCTCACGAAACAAGGAGACGCCGTCGTCGCACCGATGCATCCAGCTACATAGGCGGGAACATAGGACAGCGAAGCCGGCGCGACAAACTGCGCCATCCCCGCAATGGTTGCGGCGCTCGGTGTGGTGAGGAAAGTAGGAATGTAGTTAGTCGCGGTCACTTGCGGCGTTTTGTTGATCTGGTCCTGCACCGGAAGATGAATGCCGCGCGTTCCAACATACCGCGTCTCGAAGGTGTACTTGCCGGCAAACACATGCTGGATGCCGAGGTTCCACGTTTCTGTGTAGGGCAGTACCTGGTTCGGTACGTAGCCGGCCGTGACCGACTGCTGGGTCGGGATATCCGTGAAAGTCTGCAATCCAGAACCGGCTCCGGGCGGTAAACCACCACCCGCCAGGAAACCACTACTCGTTGGATACGTGCAAGCTCCAGCAGAGGGGTTGCTCACATCGCAGGTTCCACCGAATTGCGGAGGCACCGAGAGTAGCCCGAGGTTATCGAACAAAACGTCATACGACATGCCGAAGCCGCCGCGGATCGAGGTGTTACCGGAGGTTCCGGGCGAATAGGCGAAGCCGAGGCGCGGTGCAAAGTTTTTCGTTTGCGGCTCCGGTTTCCCGAAAGTAATCAATCCAGGAACGCTGGCGGCAGAATTCAAACTCTGCAACCGCTCGGAGAACGGAACGGAGGTGAATTCATAACGAACTCCAAGCGTCAACGTGAGGTGCTGGTTGACCTTGTACTGATCGTTCGCGTAAGCGTAGATCGCGCTCTGATCGCCGTAGTAGGTATTGCTACCCGTCGATCGCTCACCGAACACGTCTGGAACAACGTCATTCAGATAGGCCTCCAATGTTGAGTACTCGTAGTCACCACGAGAGCGTTGGGTGAAGCCCTGCGGCGAGATGTACTTGCGGCCTTCCACGCCGAACTTGAAGTTGTGCTTTCCTTTTATCCAGCTCAAGTTATCCGTCGCCTGGTAAATGTTCTGCACGCCAAACTGCGGTGCGTTCGGATCAGGTCCGACCTGCGTTTGCAATTCGTCGATGGTGAGGTTGGGGAATTGGTCGGTTCCCGGGAAAGTCTGGCTGCCAACCGTGTAGTACTGGGTGTTGCGGTTGTAGCCCAAACGCAATTCGTTGGTCAGCGAAGGAGTGAAGGTGTGATATTCGCTGAGGGTAATCAGATGGTTGCGAACCGGCAGCGGCGTCCAGAATGTCGGCAAATTCGCTGCCGTGTCCAGGGTCGTCGTCTTTGCATAAACCCAACGGCCACGGATTTGATCTTTCTGCGAGAGGTTGAAGTCGATGCTGTTCGCCGTAGTGTAATTGTTCGTGAAATACGAACCGTTGGTGTTGACCAGTCCGGTTGGAATGGCGGCGCCCTGGAACGAAAGGCTCGAGAAACACGGGCTGCTGGCGTCGGCTACTGTCGGCGCTGCACCCACATACTTCTGATATATGCCGAAGTTCGCCGCGCTGAAACTCGGATCGCTGGCCGACAATGCCTGGATTTGCGCATAGCCTGCAGCAGTAGGAGCGCAACCATAGTACCCACCCGTCACGTTGCCGATCGGGTTGTACTCCTGGTTGCTAAAGAAGAACAGCTTGTCCTTAAAGATCGGTCCGCCGATTTGACCGCCAAAGCGGTTATTGTCAAAGCGCGGATTGTATGGAGTCCCCGGCTGCGTGCGCGCCGTAGCGGCGTCAATCGCATTCAGATCTCGGTTCTGGAAGTACTCATACAAGCGTCCATGGAAGTGGTTGGTTCCGCTGACCAGCGTCTGGTTGAACTGCCCACCCGAGGAGTGACCGAATTCCGGGGAGAACTGGTTCTGAAGAACGGTGAAGTTCTGCACCGCATCGTTCGGAATCACGACTACCGGGCCGGTGACCGACTTGCTGTTGTTGTCGATACCTTCGACGGTGAAGTTATTGTTGCGGGGGCGCTGACCGGAGACCGAAGGACCGGTGCCAACGCCGATACCGCCAGCGCTGGCCACGCCGGCATCGAGCAACGAAAGATTCAATACACCAAGACCGATCGACGCGGACGGAAGATCCTGCGTCTGCTTCACGTCATACGTATTCTGAATTTGAGCTGTGGTGGTGTCGATAGTCTCGGTCTGTCCGGTAACCTCAACGGTTGTTCCCGTGCCGGCAACCTGGGCCACGATGTTGGCCGTCGACGTCTTGTTCAACTGGACTTCGACATCCGCAAAACCGCCGGTGAGCGAGTTGGCAGTTGCGTCAACTTTGTAGTGTCCAACCGGAAGGTTGGTGAAGTGATACTCACCAACGCCGGTGGTGGGCTGACTGGTTTTGAAGCCCGTGGCCAGATTCGTGACGGAAACTGTCACGTTCGGCAGCACGGCTCCCGAGCCGTCGCGTACGGTACCGGTCAGGTCACCGCTAATCGCCTGGCCCAGTACGAATACCGAAGCTAACGCTAGCAGGAGACCAAGGATCGATAGTCTCGTTAAAAATGTTTTCATCAAGCTCTCTCCGCTTCTTATTGGTGCCGCCATCGTGAATGCAATGGCTAGCGTCCCAGAGAGAGCAGTGCAATAGAGACTCCAAAGTCTTTGCTTTAAAATTCAACAACTTACAAAGAAAATTTACGAAACGATACGAGAAGTTATAGTTACCGGGCGGTCACCTTCCAAAATCCATATTCCGTGGGATGCGGAGAAACGGACCCAATCGTTTTTCCAGGCACGCAAAAGGGTCACGAATCGCATCGTGACCCTCAAAAACTGCGGCGAAAGACCTAGCTTTTCAGCGGTGTGAACGCCATGTTCAGGAGCGTTTTTTGCTCGAGTTCATGGGCTTTGTGTGAGCCCGTAGCCGGAGTGGCGCTGGCGGCGCGTTTGATGGTGCGTACGCCCGGGCCGATGAGGCGATGCAGACGCGGCTCGACGAACGAGAGTGCTCCCATATTTGCCGGCTCTTCCTGGACCCAGACGAAATCGCGGGCATTCGGATGCTGGCTGAGCGCTTCTTCCAACGCACTTTCCGGGAAAGGATAAATCTGGTCGAGGATGAGGATGGCGGTGGAGTCGTCTTTGCGACGCCGACGTTCCATCTTCAGCTCGTGACCGATCTTGCCGCTGCACAACAACACGCGCTCGGCGTTCTGCACTTCGCGATCGAGAACTACGGTCTCAAAGCGTGGCTTGGTTAGATCGCTGAGCGGCGAGACGGCTTCCGGATGGCGCAACATACTCTTCGGGGTAAAGACGATGAGCGGCTTGCGCCACTTTCGCAAGGCCTGCCGACGCAGCAGATGGAAATACTGCGCGGCGTTGGAAGGCTGGCAGACCTGCATGTTGTCGCGGGCGCACAGTTGCAGATAACGCTCGACGCGGGCGCTGGAGTGTTCCGGTCCCTGGCCTTCGTGACCGTGCGGCAGCAGGAGAGTGACGCCGGAGAGCAGGTCCCACTTGTCTTCACCGGCAACGATGAACTGGTCGATGATGATCTGCGCGCCGTTGGCGAA
>PLWX01000295.1 GCA_003151155.1 Acidobacteriaceae bacterium | reverse complement strand
ACATCACCAGGGCCTCCGGATAATCACGGGCGAAACCGTATTCGAAGCCCATAACCGCGGCTTCGGAAAGCTCGGAGCTATAAATTTCGATCCACGCCTGGTTGGGCGCGAGATGCGCCAGAGGCATGTATTCGGTCTCGTTCTCGGTATCAATCAAGACTGCATGGCGCGAATTGAAGGTGCCGCGCTTGGAATCCTGGCCGCTCATGCGGACGGGAACGCCGGCTTTCACCAGCGATCCGAAGGCCAGTGTTTCCGCCATGCCGTAGTCGAGGGGCTTCTTCCCTTCTCCCATCTCGCGGCGCTGCTCGAGCAACTTCTGCACCTTGGGATGGATGTTGAAGTGCGCCGGATAGCTGGTGACGCCTTCCGCGATCTGCAACAACTCCTCGGCGCTGAGGCCGGTATCGACTTCACAGGAGGGATTGTAGGGACCGCCCTTGAAGTCGTTCCAATACGCGGGAAGAGCGCGCATGGAAGGCTTCTTCTGCATGGCGCGGCCTTCTTTTTGTGCTTCGTCCCACTCGGCTTGCGCGGCATCGGCGATGGGCTTGGTCGCGGCGCCGATTTTTGCCGCGTAGGATTCGGAGATCAGCGGCATGTCTTTGATCTTGCGATAGACGATGGGCTGGGTGATGGTTGGGTCGTCCACTTCGCTGTGGCCGTGGCGACGGTAGCCGACGAGATCGACGAGGACATCGCTGGCGAAGTGGTTGCGATATTCGACGGCGATTCGGCCGACACGCACAACTGCGTCAGGATCTTCGGCGTTGACATGAATGATCGGCATCGGAAGGCGCTTGGCGATGTCAGAGGAGTAGCGCGAGGAATAGGCCTCTCGAGGATTGGCGGTGAATCCGATGAGATTGTTGGCGATGACATGCACGGTACCGCCGATGTCGAAACCGGGCAGATGCTCAAGGTTTAGAGTTTCTGCAACTATGCCCTGACCTGCGAAGGCGGTGTCGCCGTGGAGAATGAGGGGCACTACTTTTGGTTGGCTGCCGGCGCCGAGGCGCTGCTGCTTGGCGCGAACGCGTCCGGCGGCTACGGGGTTGACGGCTTCGAGGTGGCTGGGATTCGACGCCAGGTGAATGCGCAACTTCTTGCCATTGGCCGCGACGTAGGTTCCGGTAGCGCCGATGTGATACTTCACGTCGCCACCACCGAGAACGCTGCGGGGATCGACATCTTCAAAGCCGGCGAAGATTTCAGCCGCGGGACGATTGACGACGTTGATGATGACGTTCAAGCGGCCGCGATGGCTCATCGCCATCACCGACTGTTCAGCGCCCTGCTCGGCGGCGGTGTTCAGGATTTCGTGGAGCAGCGGAATTAGGGTGGTGTTGCCTTCCAGTGAGTAGCGCTTGGTTCCGATGTAACGCGACTGGAGCGTCTGCTCAAACATGTCGGCGCGGACCAGGGCTTCAAGGATGCGCTTTTGATCGACCGGCGCGGGCGCGGATTCGAACTTTTCCTGGATCCAGCGGCGCTTCTCGGGGTCGGCAATGTGCATGAACTCGACGCCGACGGTGCCGCAATAAATCTTGCGGGCAAACTCCGATTCGTCTTCTGGGAAATCGAGATCAGGATGCGCGACGGGCTTGAAGTGCCCGAGCGGATCGATATTTGCCTGAAGGTGCCCCCAACGGCGGAACGCATCGAGAATGCGCTCTTGTTTCTCGTTTGCCACGTTGATCAGTGCGGTTGACACGTATTGAATGCTCCCATTAGTAAAGCTACTGGATTAGATGGAATCGGAACCCAATCGATGCGAAGCCGGAACGAAGTTCAGGAAAAATGCCCCAGGGCGAACATTACAGTATATAAAATGACGGCACTCCCCGGCACACGATATGCGATTCGCCAGACAACTCGCACTTCTCGGGCTTGTCCTTGGACTGGGCGGGCCAGTTCTGTTTTATGACACGCCAGCGCCGATGTTTCCTAACGGATTCGGGCCGGTTTGCCCGTGGTGCACCTTCGCGGCTCCGAGTCTTGCGAATACGTTACCGGCCGTGGACGCGGGCCTCAAACTGGGGCTGGTTTCGGCAGTCGTGTTCGCACTGGCGGGTTATGTCATCGGGTACGTGATCACTGTCGCACGACGAGTGATGTAGATCGGGCCAACCTGCACAAGACGTGCGCATCCGAACAGTGAAGATGAAATTACAGAATAAGCGTGCACTCATCACCGGCGGCGATCAGGGGATCGGCCGCGGAATTGCTCTGCGTTTTGCGCAGGAAGGCGCCGACGTCGTTATTAGCTATCGATCGCACCAGGACAATGCCGACGAAACTGTCAAAGAGATCCAGGCGCTCGGGCGAAAAGCCGTGGCGATCCAAGGCGATGTCAGCGTAACCTCGGCACTGCCGAAATTCTTTGCGGATGCGGTCGCGGCGATTGGACCAATCGACATCCTCGTCAACAACGCGGGCGTTGAAAAGCGGGCGGAATTCCTACAGGCTACCGAAGAAGATTACGACCTGGTGCTCGGCGTCAATTTGAAGGGACCGTTCTTCCTCTCGCAATTGTTCGCGCGTGAGTTGGTCTCGTCGAAACGCGGAGGAAAGATTATCAACGTCAGTTCGGTGCACGAAGAGCTGCCCTTCCCTAACTTTGCCTCCTACTGTGCGGCCAAGGGTGGACTTAAGATGCTGTGCCGCGATCTGGCCATCGAGTTAGCGCCGTACGGGATCACCGTAAACAACATTGCTCCGGGCGCGATTAAGACGCCGATTAACGCGAACCTGCTCGACGATCCGGCAAAGCTGAACCCACTCTTAGAACACATTCCGCTGGGGCGAATGGGTTCGCCGGAGGATGTGGCGGGATGCGCGGCGTTCCTGGCCTCGTCGGATGCCGATTACGTTACCGGCGCGACGTTGCTAGTCGATGGCGGACTACTGTTTAACTATCACGAACAATAGCCCGCAGACCTCACGCCTCCAACACCGCCAACTCCTAGACAGTTTCGGACTTTACTCCACAACTCGGGGAACTCGGCTCAGGGGCTCAGCATCCATCTCTGCAATTGGCCTTCCGTCAACCATCGGGGCTTTGGAGGATGTATGCAGTTTCCCTGTAAGTCGAAAATTATCCGCGCCACACTGATGATCACTGGGGTTTGCTCACTGGCTACTTTGTCGCTGTTTGCGCAGAATGCTACCACCGGTTCGACCGGCGCCACTCCGAATGCGGCTTACGGGGAATGTTCGGCACCGGCGCAGGCAGGCGTACACCTCTGTTACCCAGCGGGCTCGCCGGGATCCATTGCTGGATCGCCTATGCAAGTGATTGCCACGGGCACGGGTGGCGGCGGACCGGTGAAGCTGATGGAAGTGTTTGTGGATGGCAAGAAAGTAGCGCAAGCCTCCGGAAATCTTTTCGATGCACCGATCACGATTGCAACTGGTTCGCATACTTTGACAGTGGTGGAATTGGATACGACAGGAGCTTTTAAGAAATCCACCACGCAATCGTTGGTCGTGGAGAACAGCACAGCCAACGAAGCGTG
>PLWX01000084.1 GCA_003151155.1 Acidobacteriaceae bacterium | reverse complement strand
CCGATTGCCGAATCCCTCAGCCAAGAGGCGAACAACGTCTTCCTCGCGCTTGCTCAGTAACTTCAAGCCAGCTGCGTTAACCACCCGCAACGGCGCCAGTTGTCCAAAAGCCTCCATTACGTGATTCAACTCGTCGCTGTTTGCCCAAATCTGACCGGCATGCACTCGTTCTACACACTTGCAGAGCCCCTTGAATTCAGACGTTGAGGAACAAAACACGCCCCTTGCTCCCGTTCGAAAAGCATCGGCGATAAGCTGTGGATCGGGGCTGTCGAATAGGATCACCGATCTGACATCGGGGTGGGATTCACGCATTTGGCGCAAAGCGCCGATCCCACTTAACGGGCCATCCTGAAGCGATGCGTCGATCAGGGCAACATCAACCCGGGCCGATTTCAGACATTCCAGGATTTCAGCCCCGGTCGCAACCTGGGCAACTACTTTAAAATGCGGTTTCCGGTTGAACGCAGAGACCAGTAACTCTCTGGCCATAGCGCTGGATTTGGCAATGAGGACGCAGATGCGCCCTGGCTGATGTTTAAGCATGACGTTGTCCCTTCGTGGAAGGGGGGAGGCGTCCCAATTCCGTATGTAACATCGAAGACTTCTGTGCTGAAACCTTACCGATGTTCCGATGGATGCACTTGACCAATTTGCAAACGCGGCGTTACCGTCGACTCCATCAATCTGGGATACCGCAGAGATGATGGCAGCGACCATCAACCCATTGTATCTACAGTCCGTGAGGTTCTCATCTTTGGCCCTTCTCGCTGGCGACGAACTCCGGTTTCGAGGAGTTCACGGGTGCCACAAAAATCCTAACGCCGCCCTCGTGCGACACATAGCGCGGATCGAATCGTGATCCACGCCTACTCATCTTTCTGATCTCGCTGGGACTTGCAATTCGAGCTGCGAACTTCGATAGTCGAACCTGGCGGGAGTGCCATTATCCTCAGAACCCAAGCGCTGCCGAACCCAAAACGCTTGTCCAAATTCCCGTTCGGTTTGTCCTATTTCGCCATCGACCTCCAAAGCGGGAGAGGTAAGGTCATTGGCCTTTCGTAACACGACATTAGTGCGCACGGGTACAGCAGTCAAGCAAAACTTGACAATACTTCAAATTACCTGGCGTTCTTTCTCCAAAGCAGGATAGCAGAATCGCACTTTAGTACTACTCGTGGTATGGGGGCTCGTCCGCCTGAGCGCTAACCCGTCGAGACGGGCATAGCAGCTCGTCCGCACGGGGAAGGTGGTAGACAAGTAGTAAGGGGGCGTAAGGTCCCCTTAGTGTGCGGCAGTATTTGCGGCAGGAAATGCGGCAGGGGGCGGGCTAAGACATCTAGCACTCCATGTTCATCCTCTCTATTTACGTTTCCCCCATAGAACTCCCGCCCAGGACACTCCTCGCAACCGGGGTAAGCCCGGCCTAGGCGGGCTGCCCGGGTCGGAGCTGGGCGCGGCACGGGAGCAGGCGGGAGGGCAGCACCGGCAGAGGAAAACGCAAGCTCCGCGGTGTTCTTGGTACATGAATTTCGCTCTCCCGCGCTATCACAATTGAAACTCGAGCGGAACCAGCGACAATGGCACAGGCTATTGAATCTGTTCGGAGCGAAGCTGCCTCCGCCCACTACCCTTGGCCGCCACCGGAGGTCCCATTCCCCTTCCGAATGGCACACATTTTCCCGCACCGCCTCGCGCAAACCGCCGATCGGAGCCACTTTCACAGGCTGTCCGCCACGCAGTCCTTCATCCCAGGGTGGTTACGACTTTGGCGAGATAGAGCGGGATCCGGCCGGGAATGTGGGCGTTGCCGGGAATTCGGAAGGGCCCGTGTCCTGCCTGCGCCCACAAGCTCTCGGGTAAAGTTTGTAGAGCGCAAAGCAGGAGCGCAGCAAGTGGCACCAACGAGGCGGGCAGGCGTTGGGCGCGAAAGCTAAGAAGGCCAGCCAAACGAAGCTAACGAGGTGATGTCGACGTCGTGCTGGTATGGGCCTTCGATCGCATGGCGCGCTCGACCAAGCACTTCCTCGAAGTGCTCGACCAGTTCAACCATCTCGGCATCGAGTTCATCAGCTACCGCGAGAACATCGACACCAGCGACCCGCTGGGTCGCGCGCTGATGACCATCATCGGCGCGATCGCGGAGCTGGAACGCAACCTCATCATCGAGCGGGTGCGCGTCGGCATGCGGCGTGCCCGTCTCGACGGCCGGCACATCGGCCGCAAGCCACTCGACCTGGACCGCGTCGCCATCCATCGTGATCGCGCTGCCGGACACAGCCTCGGCGAGTTGGCCAAGCTGCATCGCATCAGCCGCGCCAACCGCCGCAGCGCCTCTTCCAGTTTCCCGTTCCGCACCCACTGCTGGAACCTCCGATGGCAGGTCTGGAGCGGGGGGATACTTCTCGGGAAGCTCGCGCCACTGCGCCCCGGTGCCCAACCCCCACAACACGCCGTGCAGCACGGCACGCGTGTCGTGCCACGGACGGCCGCGCTTGCCGGCCCGACGTTGCGGCCGCAGCACCGGTTCCACCACTTCCCATTGCTCGTCAGTCAGTTCCCAACGGCCACGCATCGGCACATTCGGAGATCTTCAGAGCATCCCCAGAATGCCACCAACCCGCACTGCAACTATTTATGAGACTGGTTCTAGTCTCCTGAGTCATAAATAG
>PLWX01000008.1 GCA_003151155.1 Acidobacteriaceae bacterium | reverse complement strand
CACATCACTTCCGGATTGCCCGTCAACTGGGAGTAATCCAACGAATGCGTGAGAATCTGCGCGGATCGCGTCCGATATGCCGACTTATCAGGATTAATGCGCAATTTCATCGCAGCTCGCTCTCGAGTGAAGGAACCTTTTTGTTCTAGCGGCCGTAACTGAGAGTGCAGCTCCATCGGAGCACATGTGACGCCAAGGCAGGATGTCCGATCACGACGTATGTGGGCGCGGGTAGCGTTCACGAGGAAACGAACGATATGAGATCNNGGTCGTAATTACCAGTGGCGTGCTGATTTCCAACTGTCAAACCGTGTCGCCTGCGCTAGGTCCTCCGAGCGCCGCTGTTGTGGAAAGTCGCGGTACGGTTGCGTTTCGAAACGTCAACGTCATCACAATGGCTGGGCGTGAGCCGCCGCTCATTCGCACCACCGTCGTGGTGTCTCAAGGTGTGATCACGTCTATTGGTGTAGGCATTCCGCCCGGCGCCCACATTATCGAGGGCAACGGAAAGTGGTTGATACCGGGTTTTATCGACATGCATGTCCATCTGCCAGCCGACAGCCACTTCCGTATCAGGCTGCCCACCGAGGGCGCAAACTTCTTTTTCATCACTCAGGACGTCATGACGCCCTTCGTTGCTAATGGCGTTACCACCATACTTGAATGCACTTCACGTGCCGACCACTTCAGTCAGCGCAACGAAATCGCTAGAGGATTGGCTATCGGGCCACGAATGGGCTTGGCTGCGCTCATCAACGGCGGAGACGGGGACGGCCGACGGGCAAATACAGCATCCGACGGTCGTCAAGCGGTTCGAGATGCCAAGGCCGAGGGCTACGATTTCATCAAGGTGTATTCCGATCTCGACGTCGAAGTGCTACGCGCCATTGTTGATGAAAGTGCGAAGCGTGGCATGAAGGTAGTGGGCCACATACCCAACAAGTGCAAAGGCCAGACTTCCGAGTGCTTAAATCCGCAATTCGGACTTGTCGCCCATGCCGAAGAGCTCGCGAAACAAGCCGACGCCCTGCGGTCGCTGATGCCCAAGCCGAGCCAACCCCCATGCCGCGAATCCCGACGCCTTAAAACCGATGCACGATCACCCGAGCAGCAACTCTGGATTTGCCGCTTACAACGCCTTTCTACGACTACCAGCGCGCACAAAATCAGCTTTACGGAGTCGTGGGTTCGCAGATCGCGAATCCCTGCTCCTGTAACTCTGCTATGTGTTCGGCGTGCTTCGCTTCCATCTGCGAGAGCGAGCCGGAATTGAGTCTGCCTCGTTTAATCTGATGCTCATCGTGGAGAAACTGAATGGATTCCCAAAGTTCGCAAGGGGAAATCAGCGTATAGATACACACCTCGCGGATTTCGTGCAGGGTGTCATCTCTCCGATGAAGCGTCACTGAGTTTGTCACCAACATCTCGCTCCCCGCCGCTACTAATTCGTTTTCGATTCGCGTTCCCACTCGGCAACGGTTTTCAGAATGAATGCGCTAATTTCGGGCGGCAATGTGTCGGCGCGCCCTTCGGCGCTGGGGTGAATGCCAAGCGATGCAAGCGCCGGGTTCGCCGGGAACGGATCGAGAATCTCGTTGTTTTTGACGATGTAATTTGTGGGTACAACATCTAGCGTCCACAGTGCTCCTAGCAATGCGCTGCCGTTCAATTCGGCCTTCCGAATTTGCGGGGCGCTTATCGTTGGCGTTGTCATCCTTTAAGTCTACGCGCAATGGTTAACCGGCGTTGCCGCCATCGAACGAGTAGTATCGAACTATGGAAGCCTCAGACAAAAATCCGAACGTCGCCGTGAGTCACGACGAATCGCTGGAAGACATCTTGCGTTCGCTCGGCCTCGAAATGAAACCCGGCACCACGCACAGCACGATCATCACATCATCGGCACCGAAGCTGAAAAAGGCCGGTGACTAACGATTCAAAACGCGGGTGCCGCCTACGCGGTTCTTTCCTGCGGAATTGCTTGGCTTAGCAGAAGCAATTCCTTCTCAGAAAGAACGAAGTGAGTGAAGCCGCAGTGGAGACAGGCCGACAGCATCGGGAATGTCAGGACATCGGGCTTAAGGGAATTGCTATTGGGGCGATGCACCATCATTTCGCAGCGCAAACGCGTCTCATTTTCCAGCCCGCACGATCTACAAATCATATCGACTCCTAGGCGCCTCTCGGAACGACCATTACCCCACTAGGTAATCATCTCATGCGACGAAGGGCGCGGCGGCTTCGTGACCGATGCGCAATACGCGAAGCTGTACGAGGCCACGAGCACGCTTGCCGCCGACGATCAATTGTGGATGCGCTTGTTTCTGGCAATCGGGTACACGTATGGCTGGCGCAAAAACGAGATCTTGAACCTGCAAGCGAAAACCGAGCACGTCGATTTCAAACGTCGCGTGCTCAGTTTGGACAGCAGCATGACCAAGAACAAAAAGCCCCGCGAAGTCGCGATGAGCAAAACCATCGAGGCGCTGCTGCACGAGGCGGTCGCTGGCAAGGCTGGCGCCGATTACCTGCTCACGCGTGAGGGCGACAAACACAAGCGCATCACCGACATTCGTTTCCAGTGGTGGGCCATGTGCTGCGCTGCCGGGTTGGGTAAGTGGGTATGCCCCGAGTGCGAGCAGGCAACGCCGAAGATCAACGCCCTAGACCTGCGTGACCGCAGGCACCTCATCAAGGACGGCAGTTGCCCGTCATGCAAGAAGTACAAAGGGCCGGGGCAATACGTGGGTTTGATACCACACGATCTACGCCGCAGCGCGGCCCGAAACTTGCGCGATTCAGGCGTGCCGGAAAACGTAGTGATGGGCGTGGGCGGCTGGCGCACGCCGTCGATGTTCCGTCGCTATTCGATTGTCAATCTCGACGATCAAATCGAGGCGATGCGCAAACTGGAAGAGCGCCGCGCGCAGCTCGACGCGGCCAACGCATGATGCGCACACACGCGCACAGCGATACATACAGGCCCATCCCGTATGACTACCATTACGACTACCAAGTCGGTTTCTCCTACCTCGACGCCACCTGTGTTGAAGTAGTTGAAACCCGCATGAATACTGACGGAAGCGTGTGCGAGTCGAACACACCCTTGACGGGACGAGCCCGCCAAACACCGGTTTTGAAGACCCTTCAGCTAGTCTGCCTGGTTATGTAGGATCATGATTGTATGCTCCGCAATTGCGGTGTCATCGAAAAAGCCTATGTCTGTTGATGCGCAGTTTTGCCGTGAATTGGACGACGTTCCATCACAAATTCATCACAGTGTAGATGCGCTATCCGAATCTTTAAGCGCCGGGTTCGTCGGTGCCTGTCACTGTCTTCAAATCGTCAGTTGCATGCCTTCTGGGCGATTTATTCGTCCCGGGAGCATGTGTTGGGGGTCGAGGTCGCCACGATGGTTCTAAGAGGGCTTCTCGTGCGAACGGTGACCGGCCCCACTGTCCAACGT
>PLWX01000326.1 GCA_003151155.1 Acidobacteriaceae bacterium | reverse complement strand
CGCAGCGAAAGAAGAACAGTACGAATCTCCACAGATCGTGGTGCAGCAAGCCCTGTTGCGCCACTGGCAGGAAGAATATGACCGCTCCATCGCCGACCCAGACAAATTCTGGGCGGAGGCGGCAGAGGGCTTCCGCTGGACGAAACCATTCCACAAGGTGATGGAGCAGGATGGCGCCCACCATAAGTGGTTCCTTGGGGGCAAGACGAACATCACCCTGAACGCGCTCGATCGCCATGCCAAGTCCGATCGTCGCAATCGCGTGGCTTACATCTGGCTGTGCGAAGACGGCTCGGAACGCGTCATTACCTACGGCCAGCTTTATCGCATGGTTTGCCGGTTCGCGAATGGATTGCGCTCCATCGATGTCAACAAGGGCGATCGTGTCGTGATCTACATGCCGCTCACCATTGAGTGCATCGTGGCGATGCTGGCATGCGCGCGCATTGGAGCGATTCACTCCGTCGTCTATGCCGGTCTCGGACACACCGCGCTCCGCGATCGCGTGGAAGACGCGCAGGCCAAGGTCGTGATCGCCGGCGAATGTACCTATCGCCGCGGCAAAACGGTTCCGCTCAAAAGCATCGTTGACGAAGCCATCGACGGCCTCGAGTTTGTGGAACATGTCGTCGTTTACCAGCGCAGCAAAGGACAATTCGAACCATCCAGCAAACGTGAGGTTGACTTCTTCGCGCTGATGAAGTTTTCGTCCGAATGTCCGGCAGAGGAGATGGACAGCGAAGATCCACTCTTCATCCTGTATACGTCGGGAACCACCGGCAAGCCGAAGGGTGTGGTGCACGTGCATGGCGGATTCATGGTCGGCACCACCTATCACCTGCGGACGTTCCTCGACATTAATGATCAGGACATTTTCTGGAATACCTCCGATACCGGCTGGATCGTTGGCCACTCCTACATTGTTTATGCCCCCCTCTGTGCGGGCGTGACCACCCTGCTGCGTGAAGGTGCGATCGATTATCCCGATCCGGCTGCAGCCTGGCAGATCATTGAGCGTTACGGCGTGACCAAGATGTTTACCGCTCCGACTGCGGTGCGGATGTTCATGCGTTTCGGCGAAGCCCTTCCCCTGGCTTACGACCTGACGACGCTGCGCGTAATTGCCTGCGCCGGAGAACCCCTGAATCCGGAAGCATGGCGCTGGGCGCAGACCTATCTTGCTGGTGATGGCAAATGGGGCTACGTCGTCGACAACTGGTGGCAGACCGAACTGGGTGGCCCCACGCTCGGTACGCCGGTGACCTTGCCGATGCGCCCCGGAAAAGCGGGACTGCCGTTGCCTGGGGTCGAGGCCGAAGTGGTCGACATCGAAGGAAAACGCTCGCCCGACGGCGTCATCGGACGTTTGATCCTGAAGCGGCCCTTCCCGCACATGATGCGAACCGTCTGGCAAAATGACGAACGCTGGATGCGCGAGTGGCAGGAGATGCCGGGCTGTTATATGACCGGTGACATCGCGACCCGCGATAAAGATGGATATATCGCTGTAATCGGCCGCGCCGACGATGTGCTCAACGTTGCCGGACATCGCATTGGCACCGCGGAAGTAGAGAGTGCGCTGGTCTCGCATCCGGCAGTCGCGGAAGCCGCGGCGATCGGCGTGCCCGATGCGCTCAAGGGCGAAACCATCAAGGCCTTCGTGCAACTGCGCTCCGGGCATGTGGCCAGCGATACGTTGAAAGCCGCGTTGGTCGATCACGTTCGCCGGGAACTCGGACCAATCGCCACACCCTCGGCCATCGACTTTGTACCGTCCCTGCCGAAAACGCGTAGTGGCAAAATCATGCGGCGCCTGTTGAAAGCCCGGGAGACCGGCGCGGATATTGGGGATCTCTCAACGCTGGAGCAGTAGCTACTCTGTTTGACCGGAAGTTTGCGGCCCGTTTCACACGACGGGCCGCTTGTTTTACTATTCTCAAACGTCGATCGATAAGGATTATCAACCAGGAAGGAATTCCGCATTATGTCGAACGCTACCGCGCCGCAAGTCAATATCGACTCCATCCTCCAGGAAAACCGTAAGTTCGAAGCGCCTGCCGAATTCAGCCGCAGTGCACACATCAAAAGCCTCGAGGAGTACGAAAAGATTTACAAGCACGCGGCAGAGAACCCGGAAGACTTCTGGGCCGGCATTGCCAAGGAACTGCACTGGTTCAAGCCTTGGACGAAAGTTCTGGAGTGGGATGCCCCGTGGGCGAAATGGTTCGTCGGCGCGGAGACGAACATCTCCTACAACTGTCTTGATCGTCAGGTACTCAACGGCAAGCGACACAAGGCGGCTTTCATTTGGGAAGGTGAGCCGGGCGACGTGCGCACCCTCACCTATCAGCAGCTCTGGCTGGAAACGCAGAAGTTCGCCAATGTCCTGAAATCTGTGGGCGTGAAGAAAGGCGATAACGTCGCAATCTACATGGGCATGGTGCCCGAACTTCCAGTCGCGATGCTCGCCTGCGCGCGTATCGGCGCGACGCACTCTGTCATCTTCGGTGGCTTCTCCGCCAATGCTCTCGTCGATCGCATAACCGACCAGAAGGCCGTCGCCGTCATCACTCAGGATGGTTCCTGGCGTCGGGGCAACGAAGTAAAGCTGAAACCTGCCGTCGATGAAGCGCTGGAAAAATGTCCGACAGTGAAAAACGTCATCGTCTACCAGCGCACCGGAAGCGCCATTGATATGAAAGCCGGCCGCGATCACT
>PLWX01000176.1 GCA_003151155.1 Acidobacteriaceae bacterium | reverse complement strand
GACAGACCATCATCAATGACTTTGGCCGACCCTACGAAGAGGGGTTCAATAATGTAACCGGGTTCAGCGCGCTCGGTCACGGCGGTCGATTCGCGCTTTACACCGTGGGAGAGTATCAGCATGCACCCAGCACGGAGGCCTACGCGGAGAGCGTTCGGGAGATCATTTCGAAGGCCGACAACATACCAAGCCGAATGCTACGGTTGTGCGAGAGAAACCAAGCTCCAGATTCTGCGTCGGCATCAGGCTGAGTTTCTCGCCGTGGAAGTAAGGCTGTCGCGGACACTAACGCCCCTTCAACTTAGCCATAAACATCTGGTAGCGGGTCGGGCCCAGATGTTTGAATTTCCAGGGCAACGTAATAGGCTGAGCTAGATCGAACTTGAGCATGTATAGCGGCACGACGTTGTTTGTCATGCTCATGGCGCTGTCGCCCGGACCCCACCAAATGGCTCTCGCGTCCGAAGTTGAAAGTAGGCGCGCTTCCAACTGACCCCGAGGTACGAGTCCAGTATCTCGGCATTGTCCTGCCTGCTGTTGTCCGGGAGCATCGGCGCGGAAACACGGTGGAGGCTCGCGAGGGCGGCCGTCTGCGCGGGCGAATAGGTATCGATGCCGGGCGAATGTGGGTCCTCGGCCTATCCCTGGAAGCCGAAAATGCTAGCGGTGCCTTGCACCGTCGCTCCGGTGACGTTGTTCACGTCCGCGCCAAACGGACGACCGAAATCGTTCACGATAGTTTGACCAACGTGATCGCTGTCGCGCAAGGGATTGCCACTGATGCCGGTAACATGGGCGCGGATTTTACCCGCCCCCCTTCGAGCACTTTGATTTCAGGAGCAACCTCTCTTTCGAGCGAGTGGATGAGACTTCATTCTAATTGGACCCTTTAGGGCTGGGTGAACTGAAATCAAAAATCTTAGGGCGCGTGTCCTCGATCACCACTGAGTGACCAGTTTGGAGAGGATATGAATTGATCAAGAAGCCGACCAGTCTTTCTGAACTAGCCGAGATGGCGGAACGCGTGTGGGATCGGGCACAATGGAGAGGAGGCTCGCTTTACCCGACAGTTCTAGCCAAGGCTCGACCGGATCGAGCGATAGGCGATTTCACGGAATCGGGCACCCTGCCGCGATCGATGGAGCCCGGGCTCCCGTAGTCCAACAGCAGCCAAGTGCACGCTCGAGCGCGGCGCACATGAGCCTTCGCGCTATCGAACTACACAAGATCTTGCCACACAGAATTCAAGCCGAGCTTTTGGCGGTGAACCGTTGCTTTTCCACCAAGGTGGGTGTACCCCTGCCGATGGTTCGGCAGGCTCTGCACAGGGCAGGCTTTAAAATCTGTAGGAGCACATTCACGTCTACCCTCAGGCTCCGTACCTTATAGGGGCACAGCAGTTCAAGGTAACCCGAAAAATCCGCACCAGCAAACTCGAGCGTTAAGCTCCATTGAATATCGCTCGGATCAGGGTTAAGAGTGACGTTGCGGGCATAAACCAGTTCGTCCTTGCTCCCTGAAAATGCAGCCTGCCCATAGACTTCTAACCCGAATCCCGAAAAGTCTCCGCCATGGAATCCGCCGCGCAGGGCTCGGGTGACGTCCTCCCACGTAGCTGCATCTTTCAAGGCGGCAGCGATGTGACGGATCTTCACATTCTGAGCAATAACTGATTTCTGTTCGCTGGCCCGCACGACGAGACGACCGATCTCCTCAAACTCCGCGTACCCCAACTTTCCAACCCCGACAAATACCAGCAGGCTCAATGCAACTGCCACCACGACGACCACGTCGAGCTTTGGGAACAAGAACACGACGCTCATCAACGAAAAGACGCCGGAAACTCCAAAAAGCAGCACGACAACCTGTCGGTGCGTAAGCCCAAGTTTGAGAAGGCGATGGTGAAAGTGTTCACCGTCAGCGCTAAAAATCGGACGCCCGCTCAGGAAACGCCGCATTACGGAAACAACGGTCTCGACGATCGGGAAACCGCAAGCGACGACCGGAAGTGCCACCGATAACAGGGTTGGCGCCTTGGCCTGACTCCCTGCTAGCGAAAGGGCGCTCAACATGAACCCTATGAACAGGCTGCCGCAATCGCCAAGGAAGATCGTTGCCGGATTGAAATTGAAACGTAGAAATCCGAGAAGCGCGCCGGTCAAAATCAACGACGCAACTCCCATCTGTCCGTTATGATGGAACACGGCGACGGCTGAGAATACCAGGAGTGGAAAAACGGATGATCCCGCGGCCAGTCCGTCCAACCCATCAATCAGATTGAATGCATTAGAAAGCATCACAACCCAGATCACAGTAGCGGCACACGATAGCCAGATTGTGTAGTCCGTTCCGTGCACTCTCACGCTAGCCACGCCAATGCTGCAGCCCAGCTTGAACAGCCAGAAGCCCGCAAGCACTTGCAGTCCAAGTTTGAAGATCGCTCTCAGCCCAAAGAAATCGTCGGCCAATCCCGCGAGAAACATCAGCGTGGCAGGCATCAGAATGCCCAACAGTTGACGCGTTGATTCAGGCCGATGGAGTTTGAGGCCAAGAGTGGCAATTGCCATCTCGAAAAAGATCATCGCCACGAACGTGAGATAGACGGCAATGCCACCAATGCGCGGAACAGGCTCGGTATGAACGTGACGATCTGACCCTGGGCCCTTCAGCCAGCGATTTTGCCGTGCAAGGCCTCGAACCAACCAAGTCAACACCGCTGAGAGAAGAGTTGCTGCTAATAACGTAGTAATACAGACAGCGAGGAGGAACATTCACCAAGTCTCCCGACAGTTGCCTGTCGCGATCGGTCGCACAAAAAGTAAGAGAGTCACTTCAGCCAGAAAGGATTGTGGAAATTTTCTCACCAACGGACACAAAATGCAAAGTGCTTGTCATTCAAAAGTTAATTTCTTGGTTCCGCAAGGTCCACGGCTGATGTGCACGAAAGCGCCATGGGGGATCGTGCATAATAATTCCGGTTCGCGCTTGCCCGCTTGTTCAGCGCCTCCGAAGCAATTGACATCCCGCATGATTAAGAGCCGTTCAAGTTGTAATGCGATGCTCTTTAACAAAACCTCTCTTAGAGGTCGACGTTATCTCTTCGGTTGAATCCTCGGGAGGTCGTGAGGATTTCGCTTTCAAGGCCAGCACGGAACACGTGGGGTCGCGCGCATCTTAAGAAGGAATTGCCATCCGACCGTCGGCAACCGAGAATCTCGGAATCTCGAGTGCTTCCCCTACAAACGCCCGATGACGAGAGGGACCGCGTATGCGCCTCATCCCAATCAGAAACGGCACATTCGATCGCAACTGGTGGGGTGTCGGGCCCGACGGGTGCAAAAGGACACGCTTGAGTGTTCAACTGTTTTCCAGTCAGTCAGCTCGACGTTGAGCCTTGTCAGGAACCGGAGCCGGCAGATGAGCAGCATGTCTGTTCAAAAGTGTAGAAGAAGACCTGTAGAAATCTGGAGGTTGTTTTGCCCGGCGCCACTGAAGTGAGTATAGAGATAATCGACCTGTACCACACGAAGTCCCCATCGCGTTCGATTCACGTCCAGTCCGCCACCAAACTGAACAGCAATGGCATTTTCGCCGGAACCCTCACCGGCGAATCTCGCTCCACCTACCAGAACTTCCGCGAACGGGCGTACCTGCTTCCCAGCACGAAATGAATATACTGGTCCTGCGGTATAGGTGAATAAGTGAAAGTCGCGGCCGTAGGCGTTTTTAAACCCAGTCTTAAAATCGGCCTTGACATAAATGTTGTCGGTGGCGCTAGCGCTGCCAGAGACATCAAATCCATTCATCTCTAGACCGCTACCTGTGCGAGTGTAATTGTAGCCGCCGTACAAAGTAAACTCGCGCGATGAAACCTGGGCTTGGCATCCCAGACAGCCCATCAACATACAGAAAAACAGTAGAATCCATCTCTTCAAAGCCATTTCTCCATCCGTTACCACAATTGTTTTTCCGCTAATTATACGACTTATGGTGGCGCTTCAACATGTCTGAAGAACAGCTGTATTGAAGACCTTAATCGAAAAGTTGATATCCCTTCGAGTTCGTCCTCCCAGCGTCAATCACGAAGTTTTTAATCGGTACCGTCGAGGGTATGTCTCTTGGGGTCCAGATGGACCATCACGTTGGCCGTCAGTCTAGCAGCCTCATGATGCCCCGCACAATCCCCCATCACTCTCGGCAAATGAAACCCTTCCGTCGGCAGATCGATTTCCAAAGCAACTATTCGTGAGTGCGGAAGCGAACGACTACCGAGGAAACGCTTCGCTATGTCTAAATTACCGGAGCCAAATGCTAGCGCGGATTTTCGAAATGTTTTGCGCTTGCTTTTTCCATCCAAACCCTGCATTTAAGCACTCGAGAATCCACCCCCAACAGCCTTCATTTTCTGGTCGCGTCCCGTTCGTTGCATGGCCGGCATTGCTTCCCACATCTCGGAATACAAACTAGCCATATCGCTCACGAGGCGCTCACGAGAGAATTCTCGATGTACGTAAGCGCGCGCTTTTTCTCCCATTTGTCCGCGAAGTGACGGATTAGCGGCCAGAAAGAGCAAGGCGCTTGCATAGGCGCCGATATTTCCGCTTGGAACGCTGATCCCGTGATCCCAAATGGTAAAACCATCGGAAGCTCGGACTCTGCTGCCAAGAATATCCCCGTACCCGCCCACTTCGGTCGTCAGTACCGGACGACCGTGGCTCATCGATTCGATGAGCGTTAGCGGAGTTCCTTCATTCAAAGAACTCAGCGCCGCCACATCGAAGGAGGGATACAGCGCATCGACATCGCTTTGAAAGCCTGCGAAGATGACACTGTGTTCCACCGCCAGATCTCGCGCGTACATTTCCAATTGTGGGCGGAGATGACCATCGCCTATAAATGCGAGTTTGGCCTTGAATTTGGGATCTGCCTTTAGTGCACGTGCGAAAGCCTGAATCAGGAGGCTAAAGTTCTTGACTTCGCAGAGACGGCCAACTGCGGCAACTAAGAATTCTTCTTCATCAATGCCGCTCTGCTGCCGGAAGACTGATCGCGTGGATGTTCGACAAAAATCCACGCCCAGAGGAATGACGCGAAACGCAGACGTCTTCCCTATCCTGAACACGTTACAGATTTCGTCCGTTTGCTGTTCGCTCACTGTGACAATGCGATCCGTGATTAACGCTAGCACGCGTTCAATATGGATAAACACTGAGGTTTTGAACTTGCCGTAATAGCTGTGAAAGATGTGGCCGTGAAATGTGTGAACCATGCGAACTTTGCGCGGTTGTAGCTTCAGAATTGAAGGCGAGCACCACTTGTAAAAAAAACCCGCCAGGCGACCGGCTGCCCCCGCCTTTGACTTATGAGTGTGGATGATATCCGGACGCAACTTCTGGAACAACCGAAAGAGTTTCCACATAACCACGGCATCACGCGGTCCGAGCTCCCGACTCATTTGATTGATGATGATCGGATGAACTCCGTATTCTTTTGCCCAAAAGGTCATGTCGCCTTCACCCTTGGCCGGCAAGCCCGTAATCAGGTCGCAATCAAAACCTCGACGCGCAAGCCCCTCTGTTAGAAAAACGACATTTCGCGTCGGACCGCCGTAGATCAGTCGGTCGATGATGCGGAGGACTTTGAGTGGTCGCTCTTGTGTGCTCACTGTGTACCTCCTGGAATTGCAGAACTCACTTCCGACGCTTCGCGCTGAGTGATGGACTCCAGCCACGACTGAAACATCAACACGTCCCAGATATGAAACTGCAAATTCCTACCGCCCTTTAGGAACTTAGACCAACTCTTGCGCACTGCTTTCGGATTGAGGTATCCCTCGCGACGAAGTCGGTCTTCGCTAAGGAGAGATTCCGCCCATTCGAACAAGGGACCACGCAGCCACTCAGCCAACGGTATGGCGAAACCTGCTTTCGGTCGCTCAAAAAGCTCGGGTGGAACGTAACGCGAGAGCAACCGCCGAAGGATCCACTTCCCCTGCTGATCTCGAATCTTGAAAGCTAGCGGTAATCGCCAGGCGAATTCAACCACACGATGGTCCAGGAACGGAATTCTTCCCTCCAAGCTCACCGCCATCGCAGCACGATCCACCTTAACCAGGATGTCGTCGGGCAGGTAATTTCCCATGTCGAGAAACATCATTTGATCCGCGATGCCGAGCGTTTTCAGCCAGTCGCCCCTGCTATCCCAGACTAGTGAGGGCGCCACACCGACGACGATGTCGTCTGCTTCGGAGCAGTGGGACAGCAGCCGGGAGTACATGGCAAACGGATCTTCTGCATCGACGATATTGGCGATCTTGTGAATCTTCTCGCCTCGCGCACGCTGGTTGGCGTCACCAGGCAACGCCCAATCAAAGGCCCGGAACAGTCCATCCCATGCATTGGGAGAAAGCGTCGAAAGCGCGTAACCTGCGGCCTGACGCATCTTCAGCGGATAGCCGCCGACCTTCCCCCAGAGCTTCGACAACCAAGCGTGCCGGTTGTAGCCTCCGAAGAGTTCATCGCCACCATCGCCGGAGAGCGCCACGGTCACATACTTACGTGTCATGCGGGCGACGAGATGCGTCGGGATCTGCGAGGAATCTCCGAAAGGCTCATCGTACATGTGAGGCAGAGTCGGAATGACCCCGCGAGCTTCTTCCGCCGTCACCACCAGTTCCGTGTGCTCCGTGTGAAGGTGCTCCGCGATCTGCTTCGCATTCTTGGCTTCATCAAAGTCAGCCTGATCGAAACCGATCGAAAAAGTTCCCACGGGGCTGGCACTCGACGCCTGCATGAGAGCGGTGACGGTGGAGGAATCGATGCCTCCGGAGAGAAATGCACCCAAGGGCACGTCGGCGAGCATGCGTATCGACACCGCATCGCGCAGAAGGCGATCCAATTCTTCGATGGCGTCGTCTTCCGAGCCCGTGAAGGGATTTGCGAGGGATTGCTTCGCCGCTTGTTCGAGGCTCCAGTAAGGTGTGATGTGCGGGGTGCGATCTGCACCGAGTTCCAGCAGGCAGCCGGGGGCGAGTTTATAGACACCCTCGTAGATCGAGGACTGACCCGGAACGCAATTGAGGCGAAGGTACGAGGCGACGACGGTCCGGTCAATGTTTGCAGAAAACGCAGAATTCGCACGTAGCGCTTTGAGTTCGGAGCCGAACAGGAACGTAGAGCCTTGGAGCGAGTAATAGAGGGGCTTTTCGCCCATGCGATCGCGCGCAAGGGAGAGGGCCCTGGTGGAACGGTCCCAGAGGGCGAAGGCAAACATGCCATTGAATTTTTGCAGAGAGTCGTAAATCCCCCACCGTTCGAAGGCGGCGAGCATCATTTCGGTATCGGAGTGACCGCGAAATCTTAGAGAAGGATCGTCGTCCAGAAGTTGGCGACGCAAGTCCTGGAAGTTATAGATTTCGCCATTGAAGACGAGCACAAAGCGTCCGGAGGCGGAGTGCATCGGCTGGTGGCCGGCTTCGGATAGATCGATAATGGCGAGGCGGCGATGACCTAATGCGACGCCAGATTTTGTTTCTTCCCAGTAGCCATCACTGTCGGGCCCGCGATAACGGATGGCATCGGCCATGCGCCGGACTTGCGAACGGAGAGTCTCGGCTGAAGTAGCTGCTCTGAAATCAATAAATCCAGTGATGCCACACATCTTCGGATCCTAATTGGAGGAAGCGCCCGTAGACAGCGACTGCATGAGGACGGTGCGATCATCATACTGCCGTTTCATATATTCCATGTAAGCACCGGTGCGAACGCCTTCCAGCCAAGCTCGATTGTCGCGGTACCAGCGAATCGTATCCCGCAAACCGCGATCAAAATTCCACTGCTGACTCCATCCCAACTCCGACTTGGACTTGGAACAATCGATGGCGTAGCGACGGTCGTGGCCGAGGCGGTCCTGCACGTAACGGACTAAGGTGCGGGGACGGCTGAACGCGTCGAGGATGCTGTGCACCACATCGATGTTGTGCATTTCACATTCGCCGCCGAGGTTGTAGATCTCACCGTCGCGTCCCTTTACGACAACCGCGTGGATACCGGAGCAATGATCCTCAACGTGGATCCAGTCGCGAACGTTCAAGCCGTCGCCGTACACGGGCAGAGGTTCTCCGGACATGGCTTGCGTGATCATGAGGGGAAAGAACTTTTCAGGAAACTGGTAGGGACCGTAGTTGTTGGAACAGCGGGTAATCACTGCGGGAAAACCAAAGGTGCGCACGTAGGACTGCACCAGAAGGTCGGCCGCAGCCTTGGTTGCCGCGTAGGGGCTGTTCGGGGAAAGCGGAGTCGATTCGACAAACTTCCCTTCCGACCCTAACGATCCGTAGACCTCATCCGTACCGATCTGCACGAAGCGGGCGGCCTTTGCGGCGCGCGGCATGGAGAAGGTTGTAGGTACCTTCGACGTTGGTTCGAACGAAGGCCTTCGCATTTTCGATGCTTCGATCGACGTGACTCTCGGCGGCGAAATTGACGATGACGTCGCAGCCGTGAAGAACCTCGACGACGCGGGGATCGAGAATGTCCATCTTCACGAACTGCAATCGCTCATCGTTGGCGACGGCTTCTAGATTTTGGAGATTACCGGCATAGGTGAGCGCATCGATGACGATGACGGAGTCGTCGGGGCAGTGCTGGAGAACGTGATGGACATAATTGGAGCCGATGAATCCGGCACCTCCGGTGATAGCAAGCTTCATTTTGCAGCTCCCACGGACAATTCGGCAGTTCTCGTGGCCTTCTCGTGAGCGAGGTTACTGGCGCGCCACTGAGATTCGAAAGTGCCGGCATCCGTCCACCAGCCATCAAGAACGCAGTGGGAGAGCGCACCGTCAGCGATGTAGGAGTTGTTGACATCGGTGATCTCGAATTCGCCGCGGCCGGAGGGTTCCAAGGTGCGGACGCGATTGAAGACGGTCCAATCGTAGAAATAAACGCCGATCACGGCGAAATTGGACTTGGGGTCTTTGGGTTTTTTCCTCGATGCGAACGATCTTACCGTCATCGACTACGGGGACGCCGAAGTGCTCCGGATCGTTGACCTCTTTCAGCATCACCATGCCGCCGCGCTCCTGGCGGTCAAAGCGCTCTTTGGCGGCGCGGACCGAGCCTTCGATGATGTTGTCGCCAAGGACGACGCACACGCGTTCGCCGCGAACGAAGGGTTCTGCGAGGCGCAGTGCGTCAGCGATTCCACCCTCGCCCTCCTGATAGGCGAAGCTCAACTGCTGGAGACCGAAATCCTTGCCGTTACGTAGGAGCTTCAAAAAATCGCCCGCGCTATTGCCGCCGGTCACGATCATGATTTCGTGAATGCCAGCCTCGACCAAGGTTTCGATCGGGTAGTAGATCATTGGTTTGTTGTAAACCGGCAGCAGGTGCTTGTTGGTTACGCGCGTGAGCGGGTGAAGGCGTGATCCGGTGCCTCCCGCGAGTACAATACCCTTCATGAACCCTCCGAATAAGGGGCTCGTTAGACAAGACCAAGCAACTGCGACTAGGAATGGCGACGTGAATGATCAGAGATGAAGTTTCGTAAGTTTCTCATATTTACCCGCAAACGCCAACAACTCTGTTAGCAATCCAATTATTATTTCACCCCGAGTTGTTTACGATATTTTAAATATTGACGCAAGGTCGGATGACTCCACAATGCGGATTTTCCGTACGGTGGATCGATCTTCCAGCGCTCGCCGGCCGAGAGACGCTGGATCACTTCTTTGAGCAGACGTAATCCAGCGCCCAACTGGAGCAGCGGGTAAGTCGCAAAGGTATCGCTGGAAGAAGGATGAATCAGATCGTGGGCGAGAATGGAACCAGTGTCTATGCCTGGATCCACGAGATGAACCGTGACACCGCAGGCGTCGGGTTGCTGCTGGACCAAGGCCCAATACGCGCCGTGGACTCCACGGTAAAGAGGCGTAATACCGGCGTGAATATTTATGAAGGTGGCTGGAACGCTTTCCAGCACGCGTCGTGCGACGATCCGGGTTCCACAGAGAAGAACGAGGTCGGGCTTGAATTGCTTGAGGGTATCGATGGAAGACCCATCGTTTACCGAGTCGACATGGGTAACGATCTCTTCGGAAATTGGCCCGATTTCCATCGAGAATTCGCGAAGAATTTCCTGTCTTCGCGGTGCGGATGCCTTCCGCAAGTGCGGAAGCATGAGAGTGGAGAACAAGACCTGACCAAATACGGTGGGCCAACCAAGTTTCCTGGCACGATTCTTGAGGAACCGGCTGCGCGGGACAGGCTGTTCAATCATGACAGCGCAAGGCGGTAAAAAGGTCCGCAGGGCATGGTACGCGATGTTGGTGGGTTCGCCTTGGCCGGCCAAGAGAACCAATCGAGGGGCGTTACTATTCATTTCGCCCCGGCGGCTGAATGCGAGATCGTCTCTGCAGCTAATTCCGCCATCGAGGGGCACGTCATGCCATAGGTGTCGCGCAAAGCTGCGACCTTCTCAAGGATTCGCTCGAGGAACGAGAGATTCTCTGTGGTATTAATGCCGAAATTGTGAGGATGCCACCAGAGGTGATACAGAGAGCGGGATCGAGCGGCAACTTCAAGTTCATTTTGAATGCGGTGAAGGCGCAAATGCTCGAATCGGCGGAGCCTTCTGGAGTAAGGGCGCAAGAATCTACTGGCAGGAATGTCGAGCATGCCCTCAGAGTTGTGTGACGGCGACTGCGGACCGATGTCGGCGATGGGAGCATAGTTGTCGGCGAGACGCAAACCGCGCTTAATGTACGAGCGTTTTTCCTTCGCGCTGGAATTCGGGCGATATAGGAAGTGCGGGGCATTACCCCGGTAGGCCACCAAGCCGGCATCCGAGCATGCGCGTAGGTAGAGCGGATTGGACTGATTCCGTGGGAAGACGATGCTCTTTAACGTCACGCCAAAACGCTTGGCGGCTTGGACGGCGGCTACCAAATCAGCGCGGAAAGTTTCAACGGTCTGGCCGGCTTCCAGACAATAGTAGTGAGAAAAAGTATGGGTTGCGAGTTCCTGACTGGGCGTATCCAGAATTTTTCGTATCAAAGATGCGCCGAAGTGAAAGGGATCCGAATCTTCGTTTTCGCCGACATCCGACAGGTGAGAGTAGTTTGAGAGATGGCTCTGAACGTAAGCGGGCTTGAGCGACGGCAGGGCGTCGAAAAGCTGGTCGCGATTTTCGTAAAACAGCATTCCAACGGTCGCCCAAGTCGCGTGTACGCCGTATTGCCGAAAGAGCGACAGCATTCCGGGGATGGCTTTGCGAACCCCGAGAAGGTTTTCGGAGTAGTCTTCCAAGCGAACGTGATCCTTGAGTCCCCAAAAGAGCTCAAAGTCCAGTGATACCAGGAAACAAGGTTTGGACGCGTTGATGGCTGCGGAGTGAGTCATGAGTTGTTCAAGCCATTTTCATGAGCGCCGACCGGAAGGATCGATTCCCCACCCCGAATCGTCTGCGAAGCGTGCTCGTTGATATCCAGCGAAGTCCATTCTGGATGAGGCCGCTCCCAACCCGTACAACGGTTGTTGCCTCTTTTCACAACTTTCTCATATCGCGAATGTTTTTGTATAGCGTGGCCTAAGGCGGAATGACCGCGGGAAGGCAGCGATTTTCAAAAGGTGATTGCCGTTGCTATACTGCTGAGCGGCTTCTCCACCCCACGATTGGTTCAATTGCAGAGCATTCATACAACAGAGCGAAATCTTTCTGATCCAACGAGCCCGCAACAGATATTGTATTTGACGTTCGATGGAGTACTCGAGCCTCTGGGGCGGTCCCAGGTAATTGGATATCTCACGGGCCTTGCTAATCAAGGATTCTCGTATACGCTGCTTTCCCTCGAACGAGATCGTGACTTGGCAAACCAAGACCTGCTGGCCGAGACGGAGGATTTACTCGCCGGCCATGGCATCAAGTGGATTCGTCTCCCTTATCGACAAGGCGGTGCAAAACTCGTATTCGAGAATATCCGAATCATGACGCGGGAGGCGCTCAATCTGATTCGTGCGCGACCGGTCGGATTGATCCACGCTCGGGCTCATGTCACCGCTGCTATAGCTTGTTACCTACGGTTTCGAAGCCGTACTCCCTACCTCTTCGACGCTCGGGGCTATTGGATCGATGAAAAAGCGGCGGAAGGGGCTTGGTTCACCTCGTCAACGTCCTACAAAATTGCAAAACTCATCGAGCGGTGCATGTTCCGCCATGCTTCGGGAATTGTGACGCTCACTCGACTCATGGCAGACGACGTAAGATCTGGAACACTGCACCACGATGATCGAATCCCAATCGCCGTAATTCCAACGTGCACTGACTTTGCGAAGTTTCGGCGAGATCCCGCTCTTACCCTCCCGATTCCAGAAGCGAACAAGGCACGACTGGCAGGCAAGCTAGTGATTGGAATGATGGGTGCGATAAACGCCTCTTACTATTCGAAGGAAGCACTTCATCTGTTTCGGCTGTTACGAGGGCTTCGTGAAGACGCCCACCTGCTTTGGGTAACGCGCCAGTCGGATGTCGCGCGTATCCTGACACGCGACGCACATATCTCAGACTGCGACGTTACAATCGTCGAGTCTACTCACCAGGATATGCCTATGTGGCTCAACAGGATGGATTGGGGTTTTCTTCTTTTGCAAGAAACCCTAGCGAAGCGCGGGTCGGTACCAACGAAGCTCGCGGAGATGCTCGCTTGCGAGGTGCGTCCAATTCACTACGGCTGTAACAGCGAGATTGCCGCGATCGTTCGAGATGCTGGTTCAGGGATCTCCCTTCACGATTTGTCCAAGGACTGTCTGGAGCGGTCTGCCCGCCACATCGCCTTTTTCCCCAGCGAAAGCGAGACCCTCGCTTTCGGCCGGAGATATTCCGAAACACTATTCAGTTTGGAATCGGGTGTTCGTAAGTACGAAGCGTTGATTCGTGAGGTTCTCGACCGCAGGTGATCATAGTGCGCCCTCCTCGAAGAACCACACACGCACGATTGTTGGGATTAGGGCCGTTGCCATCTCGCTCACTCAGCACGGGAGTTGATCTCCCGAACTGGGTTAATTGCGAAACTTTTCACCTGTTAAGGTGAGCCCCCTTGGCAAATGCCGATGCGACGCTAGGTACCGACTGAATTGCGCGTAACAACTTGGCGCCTCCCAAAGAGGTTGTAAACCCCTGCTCCACGATCCGGCGGCCTGCGGCACCCATTTGGCGACGTAGCTCCACGCTGTTTGCAAGAGCTTGGAATGCGCTTAACCACTGAGAGGTCGAAGCAACCAAGAAGCCGTTTGAGCCGTGAGTGACAACGTCATTGTTCATACCCACCGGCGATGCAACTACTGGCAATCCGCAAGCCATGTATTGGATCAGCTTGAAAGCACATTTTCCTCGCGTCCAAGGCTCATCCGGCAGTGGCATAATGCCGACGTCAAATCTCAACATTTCCGCCACTTCGGTTGATTCCGACCACTCTCGGACCTCGACCTCGCAACCTTCATAAAACACTGGACCGGAGCCTACAAAAACAACCCTAATTGGCATGCGCTTTGAAAGCTCGCGGATCGCTGGCATCGCCTCAGCGGAGAACTGCGCAGAGGTCGGGGCTCCAATCCACCCTATCGTGAACGGCTCAATTGAATCGTCTCTCCACGTCTTGGTTCTGAAACGGGAGATGTCAATACAAGTTGGTGACCATTCGACATTGGGATTTATGGCTCGTGCATACTCCACGAGGTAGGGAGCGCCCGCGAGCACCGCATGCGCGCCTCGAATCGTATTACGAATTTTGTTGCCCATGAAGCGTCGAACAAACGCCGAGTGATGCATATCATAATAGTGGAAAATCGCATCGTCATAATCGTAGATGTATGGGATCTTCCGAGACCTCAGCAGCGCTTCAAAGAACCCCGGCAAGTAGGGGTACAAATCACACTGAATCACCACGACATCTGCGCTTCCCGCGGATAAAATCGCCCCTGACCGAGAGAAGAAGGCTTGGAACGGTTTGCTCAAGCTTGTCGTGCCTTGAGAAAACTTTCTCGACAGGTAGTCATCGTCGAGCAGCGGGGAAAGTTGACAGGAGATACCTTCCTTCTCCAGAAGGGGAAAATACTGGATCATCCGGAGCCGGGCACTCGCTGCCTTTCGATCGTATTTCGTGAGAAAGAGAGCTCGAATCATAAAGGTTGTTGAATAGAAGAAATTGCCGACTTCGATTTGCCAGTCGGATCCGATGAAAACTCTACCCAGAACGCTTCCTTCCAACCGCGCACCAAAAGGGTTCATTCGTGGATATTTGTATGTTCTCGAGCCCAGAATCTTCCATCATCCGACGAATTTCGGCGGCCGTAAACCTATGTTCGAGTCGAGTTCCAAAACGGTCGAGCGAGTCCGTTCGCATTGAGTAGAAACTTCGATACCGGTATGGAGAGAGTGGCATGTGCTTGATCAGTTTGGCAAAGCCCATCTTTTCCAATAACAATGCGGTTCGTGCAATGGGCCAATAAATCAATCCGGCGATGACATCCGTTACCAATTTGCGGGCTCTGAATGGAAGCCTGGCGACGAAGCGCCGAAAAAGGTCACTCATCACCCATAACGTTCTGAACCATCGAGGCCGATTGTCGAATGCGTAATACAGGTAGACCAAGAATGGCGCTCCCGGCTTAAGCTTGGTCACGCACGAAGCCATTCCCCTTCTCGTGTTCGGAACATGATGCAAGACGCCTAGCGAATATCCGAAATCCATTGAACTATCTGGAAGGGGGATCGCGTCGACGGATGCGTGGCAGAACTCGCAGTTCGTGCGGTGCTGCAAGTTTGCCCGCGCTACCGCTAACGCCGACTCGCTCGCGTCAATACAGTAAAGTTTCCCGACCCGCTCACTTACGAAAAGAGCCCATCGACCGCTACCGCAACCAAGGTCGAAGCCGCGGGCATCTGCGGGTAGTTGCTCCCAAGGAAATACATTGAAATATTGCGCGAAAAGCAACGCGGCTTCCGGAAGTTTCCGCTGATCAAATGCGGTCCACTCTTCACCAAAACCTGCAACCGTTCGTGGGTCGGAATTGGGCACGGCATTTCCTAACGTATCAGTAACCCGTTCAGCATTGCAGCGGCTCGTCAAGATTTCGGGTTAGCGAAGGCCGGTGTACACGGCTGCGGTCGTTGTACCAGAGATGATTTGTGGCAACGTGCGATCGGCGATGGTTTTCAACGCGCTGTTGGGAATATAGATGATGTCATCGGCTTGTAGCGGGAGGTCCGGGGAATTCCCTTTCACCACATTCTTGAGATTGACGGGAAATTGCTGTCGCCCACTCGGACCATTTCGAATGAGAACGGCCGAGCCAACCTTCGCGGTCCGGGTAGTTCCCTCGGCAAGGGAAAGCGCTTGGAGCAAGGATAAGCCGCGGGGATTGTCGAGGGGGAATCCGCCTGGGCGGCCAACCTCTCCGAGTACGTAAACGAGACCAATCTTGGTGATTACGATGGTATCCCCGGCATTGACGACAGGATTGATTTTGGGGTCTCGAGCATCGCCAGCGCTGAAATCGTAGGTCTGCGCTTCGGCGGCATGATCGCGACGGGTTACGGTGGCAGACTTTCCGGCTCTTTGCGTCAGACCACCCGCTTCCGCGATCATGTCAAAGAGGCGGCGCTCACCCCACACGGGGTAAACTCCAGGCTTCGTGACTTCCCCCATCACCGATACGCCCTGGGTGGCAAAGTCGCTAATGAAGAGAGAGACCGAAGCCGGGCGGATGTACTTGCCTTGTTCCAACCGATTCGCGATCAGCGCCTGGGCCTGTTGAACGCTCAGCCCAGCGACCTTCACCTCTCCGACCAATGGAACGGAGTATTCTCCGTTCTCATCCACTCTTTGACGTTGAGTCATTTCCGGGACGTTGAAGACCGTCATATCGATCTGGTCACCGACGCCGATGAGGATGGCAGGCGATTGAAGCACCGGGCTCACCGGTGTTTTCGTGCCAGCCATCGTCGAAACAGGGGCGGTTTGAGAAACGCCCGCTAGAGCGCAGAGAAAAACGATTCCGAGAGCGAAGATCACTCGAGATACGAGACAGGTCTTATTCGTCATTGCACGCATTTGCATTCTCATCAGGCTGTTATTTCGGTAGAGCTCAGAGTCGGTCATGAGCGAGGACCACGTCTGGTTCCGGCGGGCTTAGCGACGAAACCATGCACATCACATAGAAAATGGCGGCATTGCCCGGCACCTGGAGATTGAAGTCAGCCAGGCTATGCACCAGGATACCGGCGGCTCCCAAGGCCGCCGCAAGACTTGCTGCATGCGGCCAGGAATCCTTCCAGTTTGCGAGTAGCTTTGGCAAACGATGATAGGCGCATGCTAGGAACAACACGCAGATGGCAAATCCAGCTAAGCCGAATTCAACGAGCAATTGGAGGTAGTCATTGTGAGCCGCGTTGACGACCAGATTTGTCGAGAAACTGCGGAAAGCAGGGTAGGTGTCTTGAAATGTACCGGCTCCCCAACCGAAAAGAGGATGGCGGCCGAACATCACCAGGCAATCCTTCGCAATCGCAATTCGCGTCGCTCCGACGGTTTGACCGTAGGGATCCTTCAGGGTCGAGATCCGCATGAACATTTCTTGACCGCCGAGGAGGATCACTAGAGCGAGCGCCCCGAGGGCAGCCCACAGGTTCATCCATCGGAAGGCACGATGCCCGTTGCGTTCCTCCGATCTGCGAAAAATGAAGACGTACATCAGGCATAGCTCAACCACAACCGCCACGATCCCGCCGCGAGAGCCCGACATGAACACGGACCCGAGCATCACCGTACCGGCGATGAACGCTATGTGCCGGAAACCCTGCGGCAAGTTTCTGCTTTGACCGAGCACGAACGGGAAGGGTATCAACAGTTCCATTAATCCCGCATAGTGACTATGGTTTACGTAGGGGCCGAATACACCGTCCCCAAATGTCGGAACGACGGTCCAGTAGATCTCACCCGGAGAAGTGACCGCTTGCAAAATCGCCAAGCAGGCAATCACGAAACCAAAACCGCTGGCGGCTATGGCAAAAGACTGAAATCTCCGCTCAGAGTTTAGGAGCTGCGCTCCCAGAAAAATGCCGATGCCATAAGTGAAGTAGACAGAGAGCGTGCTCTCTGACGCGAAGCGGTAGGCCGTAACATTTGCGAAGATTTGGAAAGCGATTAGCCCGAAGAAAGCCAGACCTGGGACGAAAATACCTGGGAAGGCAACGCGGAGCTTTCCGCTGCGCATGCCGACTACGACCCACCACAGGAAGACGACGCAAGCCCCAATTTGAAACATCGCCAACGACCAAGGCTCAACAGCTCCAAAGGTCAGGACGCCGAAGGCGAGGAGAGCCAACCATCCCCAGAAGACTGTGTCTTCAAGCACTCGCGGCTCGAGTTGCTGGATTCTCGCGATTAATCGCTTCAGGCGTCCCCGAATGCCGCGAACCGATCCTACGGAATGAAGTGGCCTCATTTCGCACCTGCTTCGACGAGGTTCAATGCGTCCGCCCACGCCTGCCCTTTGATCAAGGTATTCGCCGGGTTTCGTATGACCCTGATTGCGACGAAATGGGCGGAAGGCCGCGTCGTGAAACGCCCCGTAAGTTTCGTCCAGTTGGCCGTCCCCTTCACGTCCGCACTTTCAAAATAGGGTTCTCCGGCATCGGTATCTTGCACCTGGAACCGAACTCCCGTCGCGCCTTCAACGGAGTCCGTTTTAAGAAACCCGGAAAAATCATATGCCGTCGCAGGTCTCACGGGCACGTACTGGACGATGCCAACGTCGGCCATCGGCTTGTCCTTGAACCGCATTAACAACGACGAGCCTCCATCTTTACTGGTGTGATGATCAATGGCTAAATCAGTCGCCTCGGAGGGGGTGTATTGCCAATCGAGCCCGCCGTTGAGGAGCTCATATTCGAAGCTTGAATTCTTGATTAGATTGTTCCCCGTTGACCAATTCTTCAGCCTTGTTTCCCGATTCACAGCTGACGCCCAAGCGTCCTCGGCAGCGCGATCCTGGTCGGTATCGACGAGCATTTGGATGTATGGGAGAGCAAAGCGAATATCAAAGTTTTCGGGCTCGGCCATCAGGCGTTTACAGGCAAGCACAGCGGCGGTGAAAGCTTCGGCTCCATCCGCCAGTTTGTCTGCTTTATCAGCCTGCTTCTGCCGGTAGGTTTCGTCCACTCGCGCCTGGTGCTCCTTTATTAGCTCGCTTTCCGTCTTAGTCCAATCCCTGCCGCTCTTGATCGCGATGAGCTTCAGCATGTTGGCACGAGCCTTTTCCCGTTCAGCGGCCAAGTCGACCGTAGCCTGCGCGTTGGCATCCACATTGCTAGGTTGCGGAACAGCGAGACTTGCAAGATTGTGAACGAAGAAGTTCTTCGGGTCGACATCCAAGGTTTGAATGCGGGCGCTCGCCTCGGGATCCTGCATTCGTACCAGGGCGATTAACAAGCTCAAATCAGAATTCGGGCCCTTTGGTAAAACGCGATCGAGGAGCAGGTTTGCATCACGGGTTGCACGCCATCCGAGTTGTGCAGCGATGGGAATTTGATCTGGGCTGGCAAGGACAAAGCGATGTATAGCATCGATGGCCTTGTCTTTTTCGCCCAAGAATGAATACACATTGGCGGCCTGCCAAAGAAGGTCGGGTGTGGTCGGATCGGCGGTCAGACTGCGCAGTATGGATTCAGTTGCGCGTTGGGAATCGCCGGTTTGTTGATAGGCAATTGCGAGTTGTCCCCAATAGCGACCGCTGTAAGGATTAAGTCGGGTTGCGCGGACAAAATGTAACAGCGCCGTCGCAGGTTGTTGGGCACCGATCATCCAGTAATTTCCCAGCTGAAACTCATACTGAGGATCCTGGGGCTGGGTTTGAATGGCGAGTTCCGTTCCAAAGAGCGGGATCTTTGAGAACCGATCAGCAAAGTAGGCAGATTCCGCTCGATAAGTCAGGAACGTGAAACCCGATAGAAGTGCTAGCCCGAGGAAAACTCGCACGACCGCCGACTGCATTGGGATTTCGAATCGCATTCGCTTGTTTTCCGCCTACACTGTTGCCGATCGTCCTTGCCCTGAACCGGAACCGTTACCACCGGAGTTGTCTTCCCCGTGCGCTGAGTAATATTTGGAGTACTTCGATTTTCCGTAATAGTAATAATCATCCGCAAACGACGTCGTCTGCGCATTCACGATAATTCCGAGCACCTTCGCTCCCACCGCTGAAAGCAATTCCCGGGTGCGGCGGATACAGTGCTTCGTGGTGACCGCGGCTCGGACTACAACGAGCACGGCATCAACCTCGACGGAGAGGATTACGGCATCGGTGACGGAGAGGACCGGCGGCGCGTCCAGAATCACAAAATCATATTCCGCTTTGCACTGCGCGAGCACGCCCTTCATTGCGTCTGATCCCAACAACTCAGCCGGCGCTGGCGGTATGGGACCAGCGGGCAATATATCGAGACCGGGAATTTCCGTCTTAAGGGTCGAGTCTTTCAACGTAGTCGAGCCCGTAAGAATCGTGCTGAGCCCTGACTCCGGCTTGACGCCAGCAATGATATGGACGGTGGGTCGGCGGAGGTCAGCGTCAACCAACAGCACACGACCGCCGCGCTGGGCCATCACGGTGGCGAGGTTAAAGCTAGTCGTGCTTTTTCCTTCTTGTGGGAGACCGCTGGTCACCAGCAGTAATTTCGGTGGAGCTCCAGAAGACGACAGCAGCACGGAAGTGCGAAGTGCACGATAGGCCTCTGCCCATTCTGAGCGCGGTTGCTGCGCGGAAATGAGACCAAGGTGTTTGTCTGCGGGAATTGGCAACTCTTCCTCGGATTTCTCGGGCACAGGGAAACTGAAGAAGGGGATACTTACCAAGACCGGAAGCTTGGCAATGGGAGGAACATCTTCCGCCCGGTACACCCGGTTATCCAACATCTCGGAGGTAAATCCAGCCGCAACGCCGAGCGCGAGACCCACCACCAAGCCAATCGCTAGATTTCGCGGGATGTTCGGCTTGGTCGGGTGAGACGGAACGACGGGAGCATCAATCACGCTGATGTTACTCGACTGCAAACTTGCCAGAACCTCAGCCTGCTTCAGGGTCTTCGTCAGAGACTCGTAAAGGTCACGGTAACTGTTTGCATCGCGCTCCAGGATCTTGTACTCCACGGAGCGCTCGCTGAGATCAATCGCGTCTTGTTTTTGCTGCTCGAAGATATCGTTCAAGCTCTGTTCGTGTGACTTCGCGATCTGAAAGTCACTTTTCAGAGAAGCGGCGATCCGATCGTTTTCCAGTGCAATTGCAACCTGAAGTTCTTTCAACTGGTTTGCAATTGCGACCGCCTTCGGGTACTGCTCGCCAAATTGGGCCATCGCCTGCGCGTATTGGCCCTTCAGGTCTGTTTCCTGCTGACGGAGCTTGTAAATCTGGCTGGTTCCAGGGACGGCGGCACTCAGTTCGGGTTTGCTGGACTGGATCGATTCGAAGTTAGCTTGCTTGGCGGCACGATCATTCTGAACCAGCGTGAGCGCGTGATTGAGGTCATCAAGCTTGGTCATGATCGTGTTCTGCTTGTCGTCGAGGCCTACGATTCCAGCCTTCTTTTGATACTCGACGAGACTCTGTTCCGACTGCTCGACCTGCCGTTTCAGATCGTTCAATTCGCTCGAGAGCCAATCTGTGGCATGCGTGGTCGCCTCATATCTTACCTGCGTACCACGCTGCTCAAGAGTGTCGGCGATCTGCTGAGCGATATCGGCTGCCAACTTCGGATTCGGGCTGAAGTAGTGGATCTCGATGATGCGGGTGTTCGGAACTTCCACGACTGACAGGTTCGCCTTGAAGATATTCAGCATCTCTTCCTGCAACTTCGGATCCATGTCCGGAGGGGTGCCCAGCGGGGTGACGCCACCGTCGTAGTTGATCTTCGCGTACTTGCCCGCAAAATCCGGCTCCTGATACAAGTGCATCTGCTGAATGACAGCGAGCGCAAGGCTGTCGCTCTGAACGATGTTGGCCTGGGTTTCGATCTCAGTGTTGATATCGCCGCCGCCACTACCGCCACCTGCCTGCTGGGTGATCTGGTCGGCAACAACATCTCCGTTATCGCGGCTTACCATGATCCGGCCGATCGCTTCATACTTCCTCGTCATCTTGAACGTGACGAGGGCGACGAGGGTGAACACCACCACGGCGACGTAAAGGATCAACCGGCCTCGATTGACCAGCATTCGCCAGTAGTCGAGCAGACCGGTCTCTTGGACGGTCGCAATGAACTCACTCGCACCCGCGGGAAATGGGCCCATTGAGACAGAAAAGTCCTTCTGTGAGTTTCTCGTGACAGGAAGTTCGTTATTCATCATCAAGTTTCAGCGCTCTGGACCTGGGTTCTCAATGGTAATGGCGCATTTGAGCGTGGCCCAATAGGGGCGTGGGGCACGCTTGGGTTCACAAGCGAAGCAATAGACGTTGCGGCGCAGCAAGACTGAAAGCTTGGAACCCTGTGCGGTACGGTGAAGGTATTATAGCGACGAAAAGCAAAATTGCGACTGCTCGAATTTTAAAAACCACCTAAGGTCAAGCCTTAGCACACTTACGCGTGCCCTGAGGGGAATTCCGCAGGTGATGTAACATGAGCGCCGAGAAGGATTCGTTTGAGAAACGCATCGCAGTCCCCGGAAACGAGTGAGGAAACAACCACCGTTCCATCCGGCAAGTCTCTGTCAGGGAAACTGGTGCGCGGATCGGCGCTATATGCGCTCGCAAATATCGGTGACAAGGTCATCAGCTTCTTCGTTCTGGTGCCCCTCTACGCGAAGTTTCTCACCCCATCCGCGTACGGAATCATCGCTCTCTCTGACAGCATTGGCCAGTTCATTGTTCGAGGACTCGGGCTGTCGTTAGATGACAGTCTCCGGCGCCTTTATTTTCAATACATTGATTCTGCCGAGGAACTGAAGGCGTACGTCAGTAGTGTGCTGTGGAGTGTGCTTGGCACGATTGGGCTGATGCTGGTGTTCTCGTTTACGGTGGTGCCGGCGATCATGCATCGCTTCGTGCCGAACTTCGAGGTCCCCTTTTATCCGTACATTGCCCTCTCAGTGGGCGCCGCGATTGGCCTCCATGTGCTGCTTTATCGTCAGACGCTCTACCAAGTTGAGTCAGCACCGGGGAAATATCTCGCGGTTTCTGCGACATCGTTCCTCCTGACGGTGAGCTTCGCCGTCACCTACTTGGTGATTTTTCGTATGGGTGCATACGGGATGTTGCTGGCTAAGCTACTCGCCGCAGTCGGAATCGCGGGAATCTGCCTGTACCTCATGCGACGGTGGTTCTCGGGTGGCTGGAAATGGCATTATCTGCGCGAGACGTTATTGCTTTCCTTCCCGCTGATCCCACACTACCTCACTGGTTACGGCTTGGATGTTGCGGACCGATTTATCCTGGCGCGGTATCGCTCGATTGCCGAAGTCGGGGTCTATTCGCTTGCATACACGATTGGAAAGTCAATGTACATGGTTGGACTTTCCGTCTGCCAAGCGTGGTCTCCTACGTTTTTCGCACTCGCGCGACATGGGGATGCCTCCAAAGATCGACTCGGAAGGCTGACATCGATGATCGCGATCTTCCTGACGTGGATCGCGGTAACGGGTTCGCTCGCGGTGGAAGTTTTTGTCGTTCAGTTCCTGGACGCGAGGTATCGCGGCGCAGCGCAAGTGGCACCCTGGATCGTGGGATCATTCCTGTTTCAAGGGCTGTATGCGCTGAGCATGTTGTCGGCGATGCAGGCCAAACGCAGCATCTTCCTGTTTGCATCGAGTTCGGGTGCGTTCGCGGTGAATATCCTGCTGAATTTCGTGCTGGTGCCGCGCTATGGCATGTACGGCTCGGCGTATGCCAACATGATCGCATTCATCGTGATCGCGGTCCTGATGTACTTCTTCGCCCAACGCCTCTTCCATGTGCCTTACCGCATGGGACGCATTTCCGCCGCGCTTTTCGTGTATCTCTGCGTGCTGGGGGTAACGCAATGGAATTCGCCTTGGCCGTGCTGGATCGTGAATGGAATCACTTTCGTCGTGGCTACCGCGGTGCTCTACCAACTCAGTGGGCATAACCTTCGGGCGATCAAGGCGGCATTGCGGCCGGGGAACGGGAACGCTGCGGAAGAGAAGCTAATCGATACGGAGTAGCCTGCGGTAAACATTGGCAATCTTGAGCGCGATCTTTTCGATGGAGAATTCCTGCTCGATGCGCTTACGAGCTTCCGCAGCCAAACGGTAACGAGTAGCAGGATCGGTTGCCAATCGTTCGATTGCGGTTGCCAGCGCTTCGGGATCTCCAGGAGGCACGAGAACTCCGGAAACCTCGTCTTCGATTAGTGAGGCGATTCCGGGTAGATTCGAAGCGACGACCGGGACGCCCATGCACATCGCCTCGCCCGCAGCCATCCCGAACCCCTCGGACACGCTTGGAAAGACAAATAGATCGGACGCTTGCAGAACTTTCAACAATTCTGGATGCGATACAGGCGCACAGATTTTCACAAGTTCATCCAGATGGTGGAGCCCAAGAAAAGACTCAAGTTCCGCCCGCATTGGCCCCTGACCGAGCAACAGGAGCTTGAACTTCAATCCTCGCCTAGTTAACTCCTGTACCGCCCTCAGAAGGTGCATGTGCCCTTTCTGACGGACGAATCTTCCCACATGCAATAACAGAAAATCCTCTGCCGCGAAGCCCAATGTCCTTCGCACGGAAGGAACATCAAGGGCAGGATTTCGGATTAACGTCTTCACAGGGAAGCCGTTGGGAATAATCTCGATCTTCTCGCGGGGAATGTGGAGCACTTGGCTGTAATGATCTGCAACCGCACAAGACACCGCGATAAAGGAGTCGATGCAATGGTTCGTCCACCAGCGTTCGGCGATTCGGCGCATTTTCTTGAAGATGGTGCTCGCCGGATAATACTCGAAACTAAGTCCGTGGAAGGTCGCCACGACTGGCACCGGACCTCTCACGATGGCGGAGTAGAATACCGCCATTGGCAGGTGCGCATGGATCAAGTCATATTGCCCCTCGGCTGCGAGCCTCTGCAAAGCGGATCTTCCCCTACGCACGCTCCATGTGGATGGGATATCAAGTTCTTGGACGCGGGTCCCGCGCTCGCGGAGCGATATTGCGAGATCGTAAGGGGGCCAAAGCACCGCGACATCTCCCACAACACCTATATTCGCCATCGCGGGCAAGGTCTCGAGCAGCACTTGTTCGGCACCCGCAGGAGCTAGACTTTCGATCACATGCAATACCCTCATCGCCATGGGTCATTGATCGAGGGATTTGCGGTTTGTTGCATTTCGGCGAACTCTTGCATACGGTGGCTTTATCCTGCAAAACACTCAATCGAATTTTACGCAGCCTGGATTGACGTTATAATATCTGCAATCGCGGCCACACGCACGGCATCTGGAATACCCATCACGCCTAGAGAACCGAACGTTCACATGACGTAAGAAGCATGGAGGGCCCTGTGGAATATGTGACTCGATTAAGATCGGCCGGAGGAGATTTTAATGGTTCGTGGCGGCCCAAGCACATTCTGATGGCAAATTGCCGACGCTTCTTCCCTCCGTGCAATTCAAGATCGTTCGTAGATCGCTCAATTTTCCGCGGGTTAGCCTCATGATCGGTCGTCGGTGGTCATGACGAACTACCCGGCTAGGCTGTGATGAGTCATTCAGGCACGATGTCCATCTCCGCGAGTTCAGTGGCGGCGACGTGTCGCCGTGAAGACTTGTCTCTGAGCACCGGTCAGCGCAACCTGATGCTCGGGGTAAGCTTGCTTCTGCTTTTGGCCTCTCCGTTCTGGGTTTGGTCCCTCTTCTTCGCTGGCAACTACGAATTCGGGTCGGCACTGATCTTTGTCCCGCTGCTTTGCTTGATCAACTTCTTATTGATCTTCCGAATCACTAAACAAACGCCTGTATTAGGAAAGCTCATGCTGGTTTCTTATGCGATGAAGATTGCGAGTTCCGGCGGATACATGACGCTGCTTTTCGTGTATTACGTCAAGGGCGCGGATGCCAGCACCTACTACTCCGTCGGCAAACAATGGGCAGCGTACTTCTCAGCGCACGGTGATTATCCAATTGTGGGACACGTGTGGGGGACGTCGTTCCTCAACCTGGTCGCGGCGATTCTAATCAATTTGATTGGGCCGACATTCCCAACAATCAATGTGCTGTTTGCAAGCGCCGCATTCTGGGGGATTTATTTTTTCTATGCGGCTTTTAGAGAGGCCTTCCCTGCGGGACGAAAGGAATTCGGCGCGTTGCTGCTCTTCCTTCTCCCTTCTTGTCAATTTTGGAACGCCGCGCTTGGCAAGGATGCGTTAATGATGTTGAGCATCGGTATGGTTTCTTACGGCTTTGCGGAATTGCTTTCGGCACGGCTGTTGAGGGGATTCTCTTTCATGTTGCCCGCCATGGCGCTTGGAGCACTCACACGCCCCCACGTTATCGGGATTGTGGCGATCGCCATTTTCCTCGCGTATACATTCAGAAAAGGCAACCAAGGAACGGTCGCATCTTTAGCAAGACTCCTGGGCACCCCCGCGATGGCCTTCGGTGTCTGGTACCTCGTAACGAACGCAACCCAATTGCTAAACGTGGACTCTGCGGCGGGAGGTCTGGAACGAATCGAGAAATTGGGGTCCGGGACCATGCATGGGGGCAGTTCCTTTGGCGCCGCTCAAAGCGCTCCGCTGAAGCTTTTGCTCTCGCCTTTCTTAATGTTCCGACCGTTTCCGTGGGAGATCCCCAATCCGCTAGCCCTGTTGGCGACGGTGGAAGCGCTTGTGATCCTGTATTTTCTCTGGCGAGTGCGCGTTCCAATCGCAAGAATGTTGCGACATTGGAGTTCGGAACCTTTCGTGACCTACGTGGTTTCCTTTGGAGTCATCTTCTCAGCGGTATTTTCCCTGGCGCTGAGTAACTTCGGCCTACTGATCCGCCAGCGCACACAGTTCACTCCGCTGTTGTTGATCCTCATCGCTTCCGTTTGGCCTTTGCGGCGAACTGGCACTTCCTAACAGATTCGTGCCATCCGTCGAAGGGTTCTGCTTTGGCATTCTCCTCAACGAGGTCTCCCCGATGAAATTCCGCGGACTCTTACTCTCATTTCTGTTGTTTGCCCCAATCGCGTGCGTTCCGTCAGTATTCTCGCAAGCAGTCGAGGCATCCAAGGCTGACAAGACTGCGATCCCTTCAGTGACGCAATTTGGAGCCCGTAACGACGGCAAAGGCGATAACCTAGGTTCTTTTCGACAGGCGATTCGAACCTTGACGGCGGATAAAAGTCACGGAGCGCGGCTATTCATCCCGCCCGGCCGTTACCGCTTCAGTGCGCCGCTGCACGTTAACCGCGGCATGGTTCTAGAAGGCGGATCCGGTGCAGGGCGAAACGCGGGAACGGTATTGGTCTTCGACCCGGGCGTGGACGGCATCATCATTGATCGCTCAACTACCTCCGATGATGGGGGCGCGGGGGATTGGACGGTCATCCGCGATCTTGCCGTTCTTGCCTCCGCGCAAGGTGGAAACGCGAACGGCATCACCATGCATGCCCGGGCCCATCTTGAAAACGTCTACGTGCGTGGGTTCGGGGGCAACGGAGTTGAAATCGCTGCTTGGGCGCGAGGGAACGGACCCAATACTAATGCGAACAACTGGAGCATGGATAACCTATTTGTCGAAGCCAATGGTGGCCATGGAATCCACGTTGTTGGTGCTGACGCTAACGCAGGGGTCGCGATCGGCGTCTCCTCGATGGGCAATGGGGGATGGGGATTTCTCGACGAATCTTTCCTCGGCAATACATACGTCGGGTGTCACACTGAGAACAACAAAAAGGGCGGGTACGCGGTCACGAATCGGAATGCACGTAGTATCTTCATTGGCTCCTATACCGAGAGCGGGCAACCGGACAATCACATTGAAAGTCCTTCGATGGTGATTGGCGGGCTGTTCGGACCGGTTCAAGGCAGTGGTTATCTCGCCATCGACGGACACCTATCGCCAAACTGGACGGTTCGCAATCAAAAAGATCCCAAGCTTGCGGCGACGCTCGGATTTGCGGGCGATGTGCCGCGTGGCGTCCTCAGCTTCTCTGCAACCGATGGGTCCTTGCCATATCGACTCGAATATCAAAAAGGAGAGGTGGGCTGGTGGGATCTGATCTATGGCGAGTTGGGCAATGGGACCGTGCTTTCGTTTTCGACCAATAAAGCGGATGGAGGAGCCGCGCAAATACGGTTTCCCAATGGCTTCTCGATTGGTAGAGGGACCAATGCACACAAATTCAGCGCCTCTCTTACGCCGCCGGTCTCCGGCGAGCACCAAGTTGGAGAAGTCGTGTTTAGCAGTGATCCCGATCGCACCGGGTACGTTGGATGGGTCGTCGTCAAGGAAGGAACCCCTGGCGAATGGTCTCCATTTGGTGCCCTGGTCAGAACGACCACAACAATAGCAGGAGCCGACACCTCCCAGTCGCATTTGCAGGACGCTTCCTTCTCGTTGCCAGACGCGAGGCACACCGTGAGCTTTGACGCCTCCTCCGGCAGCCTCCAGAAAGTTGTCCTTCATGCGGACGTGGCATCTAGCGTCATCGCGCACCTTGTGGCCGGCTCGCACCTCGATTTTCTGATCTGCCAGGATGAGACAGGGGGACATCTTTTTTATTGGCCCACTATTGTGAGAGGCGGGATGAACGTCGGTACCTATCCGCGTAGCTGCAGTGCGCAAAGTTTTGTGTTCGATGGCAAGCTCGCGTTCGCGACCTCGGCAGGGGCAACGAGTTCGAACGGCAACTAGGCGGTGGCCGGCCACTCAATTCCTGATACACATCGAACACGGTCGCCGACGATACAAGGCACCCCGGTGGCGGCGTGGACCCTTCGCTATTTGATGGAACCGGAGCTGCCTTTGACGTTGACGCCAGGGAAATGAGTCCTGCGCTCTTGATCCGCTTCGAGCTCTGTGCAATCCTTCTGGGACAACGCAATAAAGTCGCAACCGCGCTCGGTCATTTGGTTGGTCCGAGCCACATCCGATGCCGTTTGAGGAAAGCCTCCCACCATGGATTATGACATCAAGGAAGTGGATCTGTTCGATCCGGTCGCTGAGACAAAGGTGACAAATCTGCTTCGCGTCACGTTCAACTCAGATATCCACAGCCAAAGAGTTCGCCTGAATACCTGGACCAAGAGCACCGTCTCGCCGTCGCTCTACCTTGGCGCATTCATCGGTGAAGAATTGATCGGATTCAATGGATTCATCTCTCACGACCTTATCTGGAATGGGGATATCGTGAATTGCCATCAGAGTTGCTGGACCGCGACCAATCCTAATCATCGCGGGAAACGCATCTTCAATAATCTGATAGAAGAAGCGAAGGCAATTCTCAAGGAGAGAGGTTCTGCGTTCATCCTCGGCTTTCCGAATGCCGATTCTGGCGCAATTTTCACTTCGGAGTTGGGATTCACGTCGTCTCCAATGTCAAAGGCCCTGATCCCGTCGAACTGGCTGCTCCCGACGCGGAATCTGCGCCACTGGAGCGATATCGAAACGCTGGTAGTTGAGAATTCATACTCTCAGAACGAACACCAGCTCATCGTCCTCAAAAAGCAGGAATCTGGAGGCGAGATTTTGGTCGTGGAGGACTACCACAATCTGATTTGGGGTAGGATGCGGAAGCGAAAAGCGGGTCCGCTCACGTTGTCCTACTTTGATTGCGGGGGCATGATCATCAACAACCCTCATTTCTTCGGGCAGCTCGTCGCCAAACTGGTGGGCGTTTACAAACCGACCTACATTCAATTTGTAATGCACCACACCAATCAGTACGCGGCACTTTTTAAACAGGTTCGACCAGCGATGCACACCGAGCCCCTGGTTCTCTTTGACTTAAAGCGGCAGACCGCGGACGCGAGGTTCAACCTGTTTGCCGGAGCCAAGGACATATTTTGAGACAAGTGTTAAAGCGCATCTACTACACTCTCCGCCCGTCTGCGTTTCCGGACAAACAATGCGCCTTTCTGTTCGTCTTTCACGTGGAGCAGATGTATGACGACACGTTATTTCAAAACCTGATTTCATTCTGTAATGGTTTTGCTGAAGAGACTGGGGTGGAGCCGATCTGTGCTCTGATGAGTGGGGCCAACGCGCGGGTGCGAGATGGCGCTGCCAAAGCCCACGTATCCATGGATACCATCGCGGGTCGAATGCACGAATTAGCCGCTGTCGCAACTCTTGGTTATCATGGCCACTTTTGGATAGCGCCTAACGACTTCCAGGAATATGAGAGTGAGATCCGTTGCAATAACTTCGTAAAAGCCTCAGTCATGCAGCAGGTTGAATCGGACCTCGATTGGTTCGACCAATATAAAGTTCCAATCCAGCCGATCTACTCCGCCGGATGGTGGTTCGTTAACAGCGACCTTTTGGCGAAGCTCGCCGAAAAAGGTTTTGGCCTTGATTTCTCATTCTCACATTCGCCGTGGTTTAGAAATCAGTTCTCTCATCGAATCCTGATGACTCAATCGATTCCTGCCGGAGAGCCTTTCCGCATCGCTACCGGCCAGGGTGATATAAATTGCGTACAGACGTTGATTGGATGTTCTGGCCCGGACCGTATCGAGGATTTTAATCGTAATATCGCGCGTCTGCTGCAACGTTCTCCGAGAACTGTTATGGGTGCCCTTTGCAGCCATGACTACGATCTTCGGGTTGAATCCAGCCTTCGTTGCATATCCGCGCTTGCCAAAAATCCCTCGGTCCGGATCCTGGGGTATCAGGAGCTTAAGGCGATCGATACTGCCGCTCTGAGGACCGTGCGCGCTACCGGCAGTTTGTAAGCTGCTAACCTTAATATCGACATAACAAGATGTTCTCAGATTGCAACACGTGGGTGGTTATTAAAGATGGATATTGTTCCGCTGCATCAAGTATCGCCAAGATCCCTAGTGGACTATTTAGGAAAAGTGGGAATGCATGCTGACATCGCGCGATGGAAATATTTTGATAATGTCAGCATGGCAGACCGAGAGCGTGGATTTGCACTCGTTCATGGCGAGGACGTCGCTGGCTTCATCGGCTTGATTCCGGTCGAATTCTCTAACGGGAGCCGTTCCATCCATGGCTGCTGGGCGTGTGATTGGTCGGTCAGCCACACGGTCCGCGGAGCGTACGGCCTACAGCTCCTCAATGCTGCCCAGAGAAGCTCCGACGCGACGGTCGCTCTCGGGGGAGCAGATGTCACCAGGAAAATCTTATCTCGCATCTCTCCCACCTGCGATGGCTCAGCTGGGCTAGTTTTCCGTAAACATGTGACGCTTTCTGGGATCGCCATGGCCCTGAAGCGCCGGGGCGTGTTACCAGCATCTCTTCAGCTAGGATCACTGAATCGATTCCCCATCCCACGTTTTCGCTCCTATCGTAATGCTGTCAATGTCTCCCAAGGGCTCGAACATATTCGGCATGACTCACTGAGCGCGATCAGTTCCGAAGGCAAGTTTCAGCCGTCGTACACCCACGCTGATCTCGAATGGCGGCTGTTGCGGTGTCCCGGTTTAGAGACTTGGTCGTGCGAAACTCGGCATTCAGAGGCCAGCGCGCTTGCCTGGCGTTCGCGCGAGACACCAGAAGAGTGGAAGGCGGCGCTGTTGGTAAGCGCAGGCAGCGAGGAAGCGATTTCCGACTGTATCGAGTGCTGCCTCAGACTCATCGAGCACCAGGGAGGCGGCTCGGTCAATACACTTGTGTCGCGCGTTGATAAAGCAATCATCAGCTCATTGGCGCATGCCGGATTCCGGAGATTGGACTTTGAGTATCCTCTCTATAATCTGACATCGGCATCAAGTCAGATCAACACAGTAGCGCGCCTGTCATATCTTGATTCTGATATCTATTACCGATTCGCCTGAGGCGCGGCATTTGCGGCGCGCACATCGAGCAACTCCACGTCGATAGTTGACTTGAAGCCTTCGAAGCAATGCGTATCAAGGAGGTATGAAATTGAGCTGTCATCCGATTGCCGCGAGACTTCTTTGAATCCCATCCGCGGATAAAAATCCGCAACCAGCGCATTACGATCCGTGCGCAGGAATGTGCCTTCTATGCGCTTCACGCCTTCCTTGAGAGCGCGCGCGACTAAATGGTTCATGATCGTCTGCTCTACCCCCCTCTCCAGCACCCGGCACGACATCAGCCAGGTGTCGATAATCCATCGATCACCTTCTTTTCGAACGATCACGACGGCTATCATCCCGTGATCTCCAAATTTGTCGCTCAGACGTACTTGCCAGGCCAGGACCTGCGAATCCTCTTCCATAGACGCGATTTGCACGTCGTTATAGCGTCGAGTCGTCAGATTGAATTGGTTCGACTTACTAATGAGCTGAACGATGCGCTTCCGACCGATGCTGTCAAAGCGAGCAATCGTCATCCGCATCTGTAAGGATGTCAGATATTCCGCGTAGTTTCCCAACTGCGAGGTTACCTTCGCACGCTCAGCCATTGCCGTGTAGGCACCGAGCCGTTGCATATCGTCTTTCGTAAGGACGAGATGCCGGAAGTACCCAGAGGCCATCAGAATCCTCCGAAAGAAAGCCGGATCCTCTCCCATCTCGGGCACTTTGACCAGTGGCAGTAATTGTCGAATCCTGGCGCGCTCCGCGGGGTTATCGTCAACGAAGACGATCGATTCGTGACCGAGATTCAAACCTTCCGCAACTGCCTTCAAATTTGTGGCTTTGTCAGCCCAATTTGCCTGGAAAAAACTGATGTGTTCGAGCTTCATCAGCATGTCTGGATGGCGTTCGAACGGCTCCCGGGCAATGTCGTCTTGGTTCTTCGAGCAAATTGCCAAGACGATCCCGCGGTCCCGAAGATGCAGTACAGATTTCTGAAAGTCGACGTAGGCTTCGCCCTCCGGGGAGCCTTGCCCTACACGAATTCCATCCAGGCCATCATCCGCTATAACCCCGCCCCATAAAGTATTGTCCAAGTCCAGCACCAGCGCGCGACCGGCTTTGCCGCACATCGCCGATATCACGCTACAAAAGTGATCGGCAACAAGCGGACACAGCTCGATGGCGAATGGCGCCTTGGTTTGATGGAATCGAATTGGATCAAACCACGACTGCGTCCCCACTTGGTTTGCCAGTTCCTGCACATCCCAAACGATCCAATCTCCGGTGTTCCCGCCCTCTGCGATAAATTCGTTGAGCTTCGTAATAAATCGCGACGAGGTACCCACAACCGACCCTTCAGCTGCGCTGACCACATGCTCGGGCGGGATAGGGATTGTAGCTAGGATCACCGGCGCAACGTATCTCTCTCTGAGAGAATGCGCTACGTTGCCCAACCAGTTTTTCGCATCTTTGAGGCAAGCATCTTCCTCTTCCGATGCGAGAAGGCGCGGCGGGGCCACGACGGCAGCGTGATCAAAGAACAGCAGCACGCCGTCGTAAGCTTCCTGACCTTCTGATGTGCTTGCATTCAAAGCAACTGATGTAGCGCTGTCGAATCCGCCTTCAATCACCGACAGAAACAACCCACGGGCAGGAGCAGCGATGCTCAACTCGGAATTGAACCAGGATAAGGTGCGATTGCTCAACGCGAGCAGCCGAAAGGACCGCAACGGCGCGAGGTGCTGCCGATAAGGCGATAATTTCTTGACGCACTTACCTAACTTGATCCGCTGTAGATCGCCGAGCTGCGCATTTGCCAGAACATGGAGCTCAACTCCGAAGTCCGCTGTAACCGAGGACGCGTTCTCGGCGACATCGTTCACAACGCTACTCACGTTTGAGAGCAGCCGATCTAATCGTTGGCCCCAATCATCGGGGGCGGGAGGACGCCACGGCAGCTGCGCGATTCGAAATGACATAAATTTGGGCGGAGTTCCGGCTTAATCGGCAATCTCGGATGTCGGAACGAAGCTCTGGACCTTTCCGGTCGCTATCAGAGCTCCGCGGGCGTTGATCACAAACTTCCCTTCCACAATACCGGTGGCTTTCGAAACGTATGTCACTTCCATCCGTATCACGGCTTTATCGCCCACGTAAAGCGGAGCTCGATAATCTATGTGCCACCGTCCTGAGGTCCCCAGCGTCCCCGGTATCTTTCTTCCTAATACGTGCGAGAGTTGCGCCAGCATCAGGCCGCCATACACAATTGCGCGTTCGAACCCGCGGCTCCGGGCATACTCATCGTCTGTGTGAATGCGACTGTAGTCATTCGAGAGCGCCTGAAACGTGCTCATCTGCTGATCGTCCACCACAAAGGCGTGCTCCGCCGTATCGCCGAGTCTGATGGACAACCCTAGCCCCGTTTCTTAGCAATGATCTCGGCGATCGTGCCCAGGTTGTCGAGCTTCGCAATTTCATCGGTCGAGAACCGAATATTGAATGCCTGCTCGATCATCACCGCAAGTTGCACAGTGCCAAGGCTGTCCCACTGCTCGACATCGTTCGCGCTCAACGACGGTGTCACCGGGCCGGTATATTCGTCGAAGAGGGTGTTCACCATCTCGCGCAGCTTGTCAACAATTTCGGTATCGGTCGTCAATACTTTTTCTCCGGTTTCCGCGCGATAACGGCGGTTGAGATTGCCAAGCGCACTTTCCGGGCGCGTTCTAGCGTTGCGCCCGTGGTCGGCGCAAACAATGTTTGTTCCACTTCGAAGCCAGCCTCGCGGATCATCTCGACGATTTCCTCGGGGCTACCGAATAGAGAAATATGGTCCGGCGCGGGAGAATTAACCGGGGCGTTGATAAACGCGCGCCCATTGGGTTCGAGCAGATCGTAGATCACTTCCAGCGCTCGCCTGGGTTCCTCGAGGTGTTCCAGGACCTCTGAGAAGGTCACCGAATCGAAGCGTGCGGAAGGGCCTTCGAAAATGTTGACGAGTTCCAAGGAGACGGGACGATTCAGACCAATGACTCCGTGAACCTTTCGCACAAGGTCGATGCTCGCCGGCGAAATATCCCATCCTGTGGCGGAGCCACAGTTCTTCGATGCCGCCGCGAAATAGAGGAACAAACCATGGCCTGGACCAATTTCGAGATGACGGAAGCCCTCACGATTTCCCGGAAGGTACTGCTCACAGAAAAACCGCATCACGTCGGTGTGATTGCGCCACCAAAGCTGCGACAGGAGAAGGCCATTCATGTATCGAGTCATGAAGACCTTATCCGCATACACGACTTTTTCCACTTCGTCGAAAGAGGTAAAACGGTATTTGCCCGAGCGCCGAAACTCGATCTCTTCATCCACCACAGCCTCGGCCAGCCATCGATAATCATCTGCGTAGCCGATAACATTCCCGTCTATCACCTTTGCGATCAGGATGGCAAGCTGCTCCAGAAACGCAAGCTCGTCAGCAGTCGTACCCGCAAAGCGCCGATTCAGATATTGCTGGTGCGCGGGAAATACCGAGAGCTGGGTTTCGAGCAGTTGTTTGGTGACACCGGTTGCAGCGATTTCCAATTACGACCTCAATTGAGCAGGTGAATCTTACTCTTTGAGTATTGATGATAGCCGAACGCGCAGCCTTTGACAACGCGGTCTGCACGCGATTGTGTGCGCCTTTAGCGTGCAATTCGCAGCCGGTGGTTTCAACGTTGCAATGTTGCGTATGAGATCTCTGCGTCGGCACTAAGCCGGACGCGACTTGACGAAAGTGAAGCGCTCCTTGAGTTTGAGGAATGGTTTTTCGAGCACTTGATAGGACACTGCGGCCATGAGGATGGTTGAGCTCACGGCGAAGACCCAGTAGACGGCGTAGCCGGCGGCGCGTTTTGTATAAGCGCCGAAGAGATGGTGCGAAATCAGCAGTCCGAGTTCGTGATAGACGTAGATGCCGTACGAAATTTGCCCCAGATAGGTGAGGGAGCGGTGTTTGAGGAAGCCGAACCCATGCTCCGGACCGCGAAAGGCGCTGACGAGGAAGAAGATGCTTCCGATGGCGACGGCGGGATATCCGAGGAGCGCGCTGGCCATGGTGGTGGTGGGCACGTGAAGATTTCCGAAACGTCCTACGAGCATCCACAATGAGATTCCGATGGCCACGCTGAGAATCCGCCACGGCACGGAGATCGCAAATGAATATCGGCGGGCAGCGAAGGCGAACAAGATTCCCAAAGCGATGGGATCCAAGCGGGCGAAGGTATTGCACCAGATCAAGTTGCCGCCGAGGTGGTTGTGGACGAGGAGGAAACGAGAGAGGGCGCCGACGAGGAGCATGGCTACGCAGAGGAAATGAATGCCACGCTTGCCGAGGCGGCGGACAACTTGCGGCCAGATGAGATAGAACTGCTCTTCGACGGAAACGCTCCAGAGGGGCATGATGACGGAGGTTGGATCGCCAAGGATCACAACCACCCAGTTACCGGCGAGCAACAGAAACGAGACGACGTAGGGCCAGCCGACGTTCTGGGTCTTGTCAATGAAAGGAAGAACGGCGGCGAGGGCGATAAAGAAGAAATAGAGGGGCCAGATACGGAGGATGCGGCGGATGTAGAAGGCCTTGACATCGACGGTGCCGCGTTGCTCGCGCTCACGTAGTAAGAGTTCGGTGATGAGGAAGGCGCTGAGGGCGAAGAACAAGTCCATACCGAAGCCACCGGCACCCACCGCGCTGTAGATGAGGGCGGCAACGTGCGGAGAGAAACCGCGCGAGGTCCAGAAGGCAATATCTTTGGGAAAGGAATGGAAGACGATGACGCCAAAGGCTGCAAAAAAAAGCAGGGCATCTAATTCCGGGCGATAGAAGCGCCCGGTACGCGGCTGGCCTTGCGAAGCGACAGAACCTTTTCTTGCAAAGCCGGTGGATTTTCCCTGTGCAGTGATCATGCAGATTGACTCGTGGCCCTTAAAAGCTTCGGACGCCTTTTTTAATTCGCAATACAGAATACGTCACGACTTGTCCGGCTCAGATCCGTCGCTTTATGAAAAGATCCGTCCGGCGCGATATTGTGCACGATGTAGCCGAGGTCGGTGATGTATCGCAACAATTCGCGAGAACGCTCTTCGCCCTCCCACACTTCAACGATCAATTTTGGCTTCATGCGTTGAAGCGCATCCTTACCGCCTTTCAACACCATCAATTCGGCACCCTCAACGTCAATCTTGATGAGATCGACCTGTTGAAGTTCATGCTCCTTCACGAAGATGTCCATCGTTGAGAGGGTGATCTCCCCGATCGGCTTATCGACCCCCGCCCGCGGGCAGACAGTGGCCTGGCCTGCATTTAACGTCCCATCGGCATGGCGCCCTGCCGGGGCATAAAGCGTCAGGGTTCCAGGTTCATCGCTCAATCCCACAGGCTCAATCGATACGTTTGTGAAGTTGTTCAGCGCCACATTTTTGACCAAACGGGCGCGGACGCTGGCGTTCGGTTCGAAGGAAAAGACCTTGCCGGACGGTACCCGCTTCGCGCAAAACAACGTCTCCTCGCCTTCGTTCGCTCCGATGTCGAAGACCACGGAATCCCGTCGATCAAGGACGCGGCTGATAAGGCCGAGAACGCTGCGTGCATACTGACCCATCCAAAAAACGTGGCTGCCGATGTGCGAGGAATAGGTCGATTCATACTTGAGATCGGTATCGAAATCATGGATCGTGAATATGCCATCGTCTGATGAGTGCTTTTTTTGACAGTACTCAGGAATTCGCCGGAGACCGCGGACACCAGCGCAAGCTTTTGTGAGTTGGCGAAGAAGCTCTTTTGCCATTGTTGTTTTTCCGCTACCTGGCGGTTCCCTCTGGCCAGTAAGGTTACCAGCTTCGAGTGAGGATTTTCTTAAACGCATGGCGGTGGCCAGCGGTGTATGAAATCTCACTCGATCGTGCGCGTTTTTTCTGGGCTGCTCGGAAGGAGCGACGCCTTCGAAGGAAAAAGCCCGGCCTCGTGGCCGGGCTCAATGTTTTCAGCGTAACCACTCTACCGCTACGAAGTTTAGTGGTTCAGCGTAATAGCAAGCACGTTGATATTTGAATTGGTCGGGAGCGTAATGCTCTTAATGGTTTTCGCGCTGTTGACCGCGAACGAATATCCGTACACATAGAAGGTACGGTTATCCGTTCCGCCGCCATTCAAGTCGCGATGAGCTGTGGTCGCCGCGATCGACTCACCCACATAGCTCTGCGGGGTGAACCAATCGCTCATGTTCTGACTGAAGGTGCTATTCGTACCATCGGTATAGTTGACGACAAAGGTACCGCTCTGGTTACCGTTGACCCCACTGCCGAGGAACTTGAGGTTGGACCAGTTTCCAGCGGGCAAATTGATCGTCTGGCCAGTACCATAGACGGTATTCGTGGTGTTCGCAGCACCGTACGAGTACTTGATCCCGGCAAATGTGGTACTCGATCCCAGCAAGGTCGCGGAGAGCGAGCAGCATCCGCCGTCATACGCGGTGGTGAGGCCGGAGGCGAACGTAGTGCCGTCGGTCACAATGCCTTCGCGGTTGAAGGAGGACGCGAGAGATACGGACTGCGCGCCCAAGGTGGTGAAGCTTCGAGTATACGGATAGCGGTAGGTGTAACCGTTGTCCGTATTCTTGATCGCGTAGCGGATGTAGTACGTGGTCCCCGACGACAGGGTGTTCACGGTAATACTCGCGGATTGGTAGGTGGTGACACCGGCCGCAACGTTGAAGGGGTGGTAAACGCTAAACGGGCCAGCAGGATTCGAGGATATTTCAATCCAGACCTCCGCAGGACCTCCGCCGGTTCCATATTTGCCGGGGAAAGTTGCGCCATGCTGGGTGATCGAAGTGGCCCACACCGGCTGAGAATTCTCTGCAAAGATGCCAAAAGTCTTGAAAGTCTTTACCGCGCCAGTACGGACTGTACCGCCCGCCCCGCTCTGGTCGAATATGGGTTCGTACTTGTAAGACGTTGCCGTGAGTAACTTTGTGACCGTGTATGACACGGTGTGCGTCGTAAAGTCGCCCGCTACTGCGATGTGGGGCGTCTGATAAACGTGAACAAAATTGTCGGGACTGTACTTGAAATAAACGAAGCCTGCTACCCCGCCTGCGTTCACGATCGCGTTCAGCGTCGCGCCCGAACTAGTTGCTGCCGAACCATTCGTAGTAGTGATGAACGAACCCCAAGTCGTGAATGAAATCGAGTTCCCAAATGTCGTCTTGTGCGAGGTACTGTCGCTGAAGAGGGCTCGAACATAATACTTAGTACCGACGCTCAATCGAGTCTCCGCTACAGAAATCGGAGTCGTTGTCGATCCCGAGGCCGGAACCGTTGCCGTGTTATAGGCTGGCACGAATGTCGAACTCAGCGAGTACTCAAACCCCGCGGTGCCGGAAGCTCCGTTGGGATTGACAGTACCATTGAAGGTCGCACCCGAGGAGGTAAGTCCTGTGATCGCCTTGGTGGTGACGGTAGGCCCGCTGGTCGGGGGCGCCACGCTGACTGAGGCGACGGCGATGACACTGTGGTTGGCCTGCGAAACTGCCACCACGTGGGCGGTGCCCTTGCTGCTCATCGCGGTGAAGAGGCCGTTGCGGTCGATCTTGCCGACCAGCGGTCCTTCAATTACGGACCATACTACCGGGCCCATCTTACTGGTGAACTGAATAGCTTGGCCGCGGCCGATGCTGGCAGAGGCGCCGTCGATGCCGTCGACGATGCGCACGGAACTGGAGGCGGTAGCGATGGACTTGTTGGGATACTGATCGGCGGCCGTAGTGGCGAGGATGGTCGAGATGCCGAGGGAATTCAACTTCGCGGCGTCATCGGACGAGATCTTGCCATCGGTGGCGAGCATGCCGTGGAAGTCATTGTTATAGGCATAGGTGGCTCCGCCAAACTGGGGAGCGGCCTTGCCGGCGACGTAATACTGGGCATCGGCGAGGTCCTGAGCACCGCCGCCGAGGATGACCCGCGGAGCGAGGGTGGCGGACTTGATCGCCCATACGATGTGAGCCAACTGATCGGCCTTGGCGGTTGCGGGAACACGCGCCGCGAGGGCGGCGTCGATATAGCGCCAGTCGGTGCTGCTGCCGTCGTGCCATGCGACCACGAAGTTGCGGGCATTGGCATCCGGCTTCACGGTCATGCCGTTGGCGTCCTGGAAGTTCACTTTGTTGGTTCGCGAATCGTAGAACACGTGATACGCGGCATCGCTCGGGTAGAGAGAGGGATTAGCGTTGCGCATCCCGGAAAACACTTCATCGCTGGAGGATGCAGACCCGAACGACACGATCGGCAGTCCGCACTTCGCGCCAACCGATGAGCAATTGCCCGCGAAAGAGCTCGCGGTTGACATCACCGCAAACATTAGAACGAGAGCGACCATCAAGACCCGCCGAAAAGCCGGGCGCTCATTGATTCTCGCAGCCATACTGTCTTCTCCTTTGAAATACACGACTGAAATGACGACGCCATAAGCCCGACAACGAAGCGAAACAGCCATTCATAGGAGTGAGGGAGCTGTCAAAGCGGCGAAGGTGAGATTTAATCCGACATTGCGCGGAAAATCAACAGCTTTCTTTCAGCGAGACTCCCGTGGCCAAGCCGGCCTCGGGAATCGAGCGTAGGACAGACAACATCCTTGCCGCGAAGGAAAACGCAAACCCCAAGCAGCACGTTTATGAGGAAACCTGGCGTGCGGGATCTTTCGCGAGCATCTCGCTGTACCAGGCTACGGTTCGGCGCAGTCCTTCCTCGAAGAAAACTGTCGGTTCGTAGCCGAGACTGGTGCGCGCGGCCAAAATGTCTGCCAGCGAGTGCTTCACGTCTCCCGCACGCTCGGTTCCGTAGCGCACCGGCCCTTGGTAGCCGGTGATCTTGCGCAATAGCCAGACGGGTTTCGTTCAGCGTAATTCGGTTGCCGGTCGCTACGTTGAAAACCTTTCCCGAGACCTTCTCTGCCGGCGCATGGGCCGCGAGCAGGTTGCCGTTGACGACGTTCTCAATGAACGTGAAGTCACGGCTTTGTTCGCCATCGCCATGGATAGTCGGCGCCTCACCGCGGAGCATCTGCGGAATAAATTTTGCCAATACGCCCGAATACTGCGAGGTCGGGTCCTGGTAGGGGCCGAACACATTGAAGTACCGGATTGTCACCGTCTCGAGTCCGTAGACCCTGGAGAACGAATTCATGTAATACTCACCTGTCAGTTTGGTCACTGCGTAGGGCGAGAGCGGATTTGGGAAGCATGTCTTCGCGCTTGGGCAGTGTAGGCGTATCGCCATAGGCGGATGAAGAGCCGGCGTACACTACGCGCCGTACCTTCGCTTTGCGCGCCGCCTGGAGCACCGTCAGCGTGCCCGTCACATTAGCGTGGTTGCTGGCAATTGGATCCAGCAACGAGGCGGCACTGAGGCCAGCGCCGCCTCGTGGAATATCACTTCCGCGCCCTCACAGCCGCGCTCCATCACGTGCGTGTCTGTAATGTCGCCCTGCATGAAATCCATTTTCTCCAGCCCTTCGAGATTTTCCCATTTCCCAGTGGAAAAGTTGTCGATCCCGCGCACGTCATGCCCTTCCTCGAGCAGACGCTTCGCGATCGAACGTCCTATAAAACCCGCAGCTCCCGTAACCAGAAATTGCGACATTCAAAACTCTCCGACCAGTAAAAAAATGATCTTAAGGATAAAGGGACCGATTCGCGCTGCGAACCGCCGCGAACACCTCCGCCGCCACATTCGCAGTGTCCGACGCCCCAGCTCCGAGAAACACAATAGGCAGCCCGCACTTGGCACCTGCAGTTGTGCAGTTCTTCGCAGAAGTTTGTGCGCTGCCCGTGGCCACAAACATCAGAACGACGGCAACGATTGCAACTTTCCGAAATGCGTGAGGAGCACAAACTCTGGTGGACATGGATGCTTTTCCCCTAGGGAGACTCTGATTAAGTTCTCTGCTTTCCACAACTCTTCGCGTTAGAGTGCGGGCAGCAGGTCGAGCAGAGATCATGAAGCAGAGGACGCTGGCGATGATGACCGGATTCGAGCGGTACAGCAAGAAGACGCGGCGAGCGGTGTTTTTGGAAGAGATGGAGCAAGTCGTGCCGTGGAAGAAGTTGTGCGCGCTGGTCGAGCCGCACTATCCCAAGCCGGGTAACGGTCGTCCTCCGGTGGGCGTGGAGCGGATGCTGCGAATCTACTTTCTGCAACAGTGGTTCAACCTGTCGGACCCGGCGGTGGAAGAGACCTTGTACGACTCGGTGTTGATGCGGCAGTTCGTGGGCATCGACCTGGGACGCGAGCCGGTGCCGGACGAAACCACGGTCTGCAAGTTCCGGCATTTGCTGGAGCAGCACCAGTTGGGCGGGGAGATGTTGGAGACGGTGAATCTGCACCTGCAAGCCAAGGGAGTGCGGATCACGACCGGTACCATCGTCGACGCGACCATCATCGAGGCGCCGAGTTCGACGAAGAACCGCGAACGGCAGCGCGATCCGGAGATGCACCAGACGAAGAAGGGTAACCAGTGGCATTTCGGAATGAAAGCGCATGTCGGCGTCGACAGCAAAACCAAGATGATTCACACGGTGGTGGCGACGGCAGCGAACGTGGCCGATGCGACCGTGTTGCCGGAACTGCTGCACGGCGAAGAAAGGCGGGTGTGGGGCGATCAAGCGTATCGCGGGCAGAGGGAGGTGATTCAGCAGGTGGCGCGGCAAGCCAAGGACTGCACGCATCGGCGGTATCGCTATAAGAATGGTATCGACGAAGGGGAACGGGAGAAGAATCGAATCAAGTCGAAAGTGCGCTCGCGGGTGGAACACGTGTTTGGCATCATGAAACTGAAGTTTGGGTTCGTGAAGGTCCGCTACCGAGGTCTGGCGAAGAACGCCAACCGGCTGTTCGCGACCTGCGCCCTGGTGAACCTGTTTCTGGCACGTCCGAAACTGCTCCGCGCGACGGCATAAGCTGGCGCCGGACATACACGCGCCGCTCCGTCGCACCCGACGAACAACGAAAACGCGAATCTCTCCCAAGAATTTGTTGTCGGGGAATACCGGCTCTGCCTTAACAATGGTCCTTATTCAGAGATTCCCTGATATGGAGTGACCCCGTCAACCGCTGCACATCAGTGGGGTTGTTTTTGTTGTTGTCGTTGTCGTTGTTCGTTTCTCTTTCGAGGACAGGGCAAGCAGCAGTCGGGGCAGGATTGAGCGACGATTGATCAGTCTGATATTCGCGGGTCGGAACCGCATAATCATGATCCGTCGGGAGCTGCCTCTGACTAGAGTCGCGAGTCCGGCTGAGCCTGTCGCATAGGGAAGACGAGGATTCTCCTTCGTGCTTGCTCCGGCTGCTGCTGGCGCTGTCCTCGAATTGGATTTCACTGTTCATTGGTTGGGTCGTTTTTGTTTTTTCATTCTTTGGAAAGTTCTTGTTCTTGCTTTTGCTGTTGCTTTTGTTGGATCGTTGTTCGTCATGCCGCCATCGGCTGCTTACTGGCCGCCTCAACCTTGACCCCGATGGCCCAGATGAAGCCCAGCAGTTCGCGCCCCACTGCGGTGATGATCTTGCGCTGGTCCTTGCCTGCCGCCGCCAGCCTGGCATAGCGCTTGGAGAGCCGGACCTGCGCTTTCCAGGCAATCTCCTTGATTGGTTCTGGAACCCCTTCCTGTCGCTTGCGCAACCTTGGCCCGATCGCAGGCCGGTGCCGATAACTCCATGCCGCTTCGACAACGATGCGTCTCAGATGTGCGTTGCCTGTCTTGGTAATGCTCCCTTGTCGCTTTCGCTTGCCACTGGAGTCTTCGCTGGGAACCGCGCCGCTGTACCCCATTAACTGCCGCGGCGTATCGAAGCGAGCGATGTTGCCTAACTCCGCCACGATCGTCACCGCCGAAATCTCCGCGATGCCGCGCAGAGCCTGTAAACCCTTGACTACTTCCTGCACCTGCGGCGATGCCAGCTTTACCGCTTCCGTGATCGCCTGCTCCAGACGCTTGACCCGTGCTGCCATGTGATCGACCTCGTGCAGATAATCCTGAAGCGTGGCTTGCTGTGCCGGTCGTTCGAACTGAACCTGGCGCACCCAGGCCATATAAGGTTCCGTCCATGCCTTCATCCCCACCGCCGGACGCCGCCCAGTGCGCAGCAGAAACTTGCTCAGCCGGTGCCGTGCTCGCAACTGATCCTGTTTGGCCGCCTCGCGTGTACGCACCAAATCACGTAAAGCTTCCGAGTCTCCGTCCGGTACCCATATCGCAGTCAGATCGTCGGAACGATGACTGCGCGCCAGCTTCAAGGCATCCCGCCGGTCGGTCTTCACTCGGTCGCCGGCCTTGGTCGGAACCAGCGTTGGCGCCACCACCGCGCACTCGACCCCCAACTGTGTCAACTGCCAATACAGCACATAGCCCGTTGGACCCGCCTCGTAGCAGGCACGCAAATGCTCCGGCGCACCCAGCTTCTTAATCAACTTGCGGATCGACTCTTCGCGGTTGGCGATCGTCCCCAAGCTGCGAACCTCGCCATCCGGCTCGGCAATGGCAACAGCAATCGTCTCGGCATGGACATCCAAGCCCAAAAATCGTACCTTTTCCTTCATGACCGGTCCTCTCCGCTTGTGGCTCTGAACTGTGCTTCTTTCCAGAATCACAGCCTAACCCACGGTCAGCGAACTGGGCCGGTCACTCCATTTTGACTAGCTAAACTGATTTCACATGCCGAGCGTCTCAATGTGCAGGTTGGAGT
>PLWX01000225.1 GCA_003151155.1 Acidobacteriaceae bacterium | reverse complement strand
ACGGGATAGCTTCCGGGCTGCCCCGTGACTCGGAAACGATCTGCCACGAATCGCCACTCGCCGGTGACCACAAGTCCGCTGTCAAACAGTCCGCTGCTATGCCAGGCGTGCAGCGCGGCGTGTTTGCGCTATTCGGATTCTTGAACCTCCACTCCGAATCGCCTTGCGGCAGACTGTACCGGTGCCTCGCGCGGCATCGGTCGGGCGATTGCGCTCGAACTCGCGCGTAGGGGGGCGAACGTCGCGGTGAATTTCCGGGCGGATGCCAAGCACGCAGACAGCGCGGCCGATGAAATCCGCGAGATAGGCGTCGAGTGCCTTCTCATCCAGGGCGACGTGTCCGAGAAAGGGGAGGCCGTCCGCATGGTCAAAGAAGTACTCGACAAATGGCAGCGGCTCGACATTCTGGTGAACAACGCTGGCATTACGCGCGATCGATCCATGCGCAAGATGACGGACGATGACTGGGGCGACGTGATCAACGTTAACCTGAACGGGACGTTCTACTGCGCGAGCGCAGTGTTGCCGGCGATGATCAATCAGAGGTTCGGACGAATCATCAATATCGCCTCAGTGGTTGGGCAGATGGGAGCGTTCATCGCGTTTACCAAGACGCTCGCGCTCGAAATGGCGAAGTTCAACATCACCGCCAACGCGATTGCGCCCGGCTTCACTGCGACCGAAATGGTCGAGGCGATCCCGGAAGAAGTGGCCGCTCTGATCAAGGCCAAGATTCCCCTCGCGCGTTTTGCAACCCCCGAAGAGATCGCCAAAGCGGCGGCGTTTCTTGCCGCGGATGGGGACTACATCACCGGCCAGGAATTGAATGTGAATGGCGGATATCACATGTAAGTCGTGTTTGCGGAACCAATGCCACTGACTCGCTCGCGGATCGGAAATTATTCAGAGCGAGGGTCGAGCCAACCGCTGATGTGAGGCCATGTATGTTTGCTGGCGCCACTTCCTGCCATGATCCCGATGTGTCCACCTGCCACCCGGAAGAGTTCCTTATCTACGCTGCTCACCTTCGCCATAATCGGCTCAGACTGGCACGCCCGGCGTAATGTGGTCGCCCTCCGCGATTACCGTCAGGAGGTTGGCGTGGATGCGGCTAACGTCGACTCGTTCTCCACGGATAACAAGCTCTCCGCGCATTAGTTTGTCGTTGCGATACAGGTCGACGATGAGTTGTCGGAAAGCTCCTCCTGCCAGAGACACATTGTCTGTAACCCAGGTATTCATCGCATGCCAGGCCTGCACGACCCGCGGATCATCCAGGTTGTCCCACAACTTCAGGTAATTGCTGACATAGTTTTCGACCGGCTTGAGCGCCTTGGCCCCATAGTCGATCATCTCTCCCGGCATATTGCCGAAAGCGGCCAGCACCTTATCAACATCGAAATAGCGCGCGGCCGTCCATCGCGCGAAGGTCAAGTTTTGTTTGTTGGAAAAGTCCAGCGGAGCGGTCAGCAGAATCAGGTTGCGCAACCTTCCTCACCTCGCAAGGACGCGTAGATCGTGGCCAGGATCGCTCCGACGCACCATCGCAGGAGACCCTAGCGAGTGAAGAGAGTCTCAGTTTTCTTAGGAGGAAGCGTCGGGAAGGGCTACGCAGCAATGTAGCTTTTCAAGAGCTTCCAGCACTGCCTCATGCTCCGATTCACCGATCCAGGCGAAGCAGTGGTTACAACTGGAAATAATGGTTTCCTCTGGCTGATAGGAGAGCCGAGTGAAGGTGACCGGGATCGTAAGCGTCGACATCGTAGACTCCTTGGAGGATCAAATACCCTCATCTTTAACGCTAGTCCGATCACCAGACAATGTCCAATTGAGGAGTACAGGTTTGGCCGCGGAGTGACGTTCCCACGCAAAAATTCCTCCGGAGATGTCATGACTTACAAACGGAGTTTTTCAACAGCTACAGCCGATACCACTCGCTATTTCCCACCTGTGCTTCGCCAAAATTCTGTCGGGTCTTGAAATCAACAGTTTGCCACCCATTCGTGCTTTGCCATTTGCTATGAATATTGTCCATGCTTGGCTTCCTTCGGTTGTGTGGTCCCCGCCTATCTCTGTGAGCGTTTCCCCACTAAGAGGCGCGCATCAGGAGTGGGCTTCGGATACTCTTCCGGCGCTCTGTTGGGTGCGTGGTTCAGCGTCTATGTGTGGTGGGCCCACAAGATCCCGTTCATTGCGGCTATCGAGAAGCAGGATATGTGGCTTTCTCCTGCCGTAATCCTGACCGTTGGCTCCATAATGACGTTCGCCAGCCTGTGGTTTTCGCCAGAGACCAAAGACCTGCAACTGGACGAAGTCGGAGAGAAGGAGCGGACCTCCGACGCTGCGAAGGCAGCCAGAATCCTCGAAGGTACGGGAGTCGAGGCATAGTCCGAGGCCCCCGATTTTGGCGCCGCGCCGTGTACAAGCGGTGTAAATCTATTCGATTTAGATCGCGTAGACGATAGCAGTCTCAGACTTATGGGCAGTGCGTGGTGAGCTGACCGGAATTTTGTACCAGGGAGATTGTGAGTGCAGCGCCTCGTTTGAGATTTGTCCGTCGTCGTCGCCAGTGGTATGGGGATGTGGGAAACACTGGGCGTTTTCCATACCTCCACGCCCCCGCTGCTTCGGCAGGATTGCCTCCGGCGCTGGTGGCCTATAACCCAACGATGAGTGCGGACATATCGTTGTAATGCACTCTCCATTTTTCGATCACCAACTGCGCCTCCTTCAACGAGTAGAAGATCTCCCCGTTCAGGCACTCATCTCGGAACTTGCCGTTGAAGCTTTCGCAGTATCCGTTCTCCCAAAGACTTCCCGGTTCGATGTACATCGTCTTTGCTCCCACTGCCGACAGCCAATTTCGCACCTTCTCGGCAACGGACTCAGGCCCGTTGTCTGACCGTATGTGCTCCGGTACCGCATGGGCCAGCATTACGTCCGCCAGCGTCTCGATCAGGTCGTAACTGTTCAGCCGTCGAGCGACTCGCAGTGCTAAGCACTTGCGGGTGTAACCGTCGATCAGCGTCAGCATCCCCATCGTCCGTCCATCGCGCGTGCGCCCGTTTACGAAGTTGTAACTCCACACATCAACGCAGAGCGGAGTCGACAGCCCGGTAGATCTTTGCGCTCGCTTTAGGTCCGACGTCACAGATTACTCCGGGTGGCCGATAGTTCGGGCATTGTGCACACAAGCGCGTTTGTCAGAAGTAATCTGACAGACGAATCGATAACTTCCGGCTTGCCCGTTACTCGGTCCCAATCCACCACCAAGAGCTGATCCCGTCCACCTACATCGTTTGATAGACACGATATAAGATAGCCAAAAATGGAGAACTCGCAGTGATCTCGGCTGCATCGAGCAAGGGTTTGACCACCGTCGTCTGGGTTTTGCAGGTTCTGACCGGCTGCCTGTTTCTTTTCGCAGGAGCTTCCAAGCTCTTCGGAGTCGCCGAAATGGTCAATTTCTTCGCGCAGGTTGGTTGTCTACGATGAGCAGGGGCGGGATACACATAGACGTGCCAGAGGATCGGTTGCACGTGCTGGGGCGGGAGGATCGCGTGGATAAAAATCCCGCTTGAGGCAGGGCGAGGAAGCCACGAGAGGCATACAAGCCGGGACGCTGTTAAGCTGCGAGACGAATTGATTCCTTATAGCAGTTGTGCACTTTTTCCAAGATTTCGAGGCCGCTTACGTTCGTCGCGTAGCCCAGAATCCGATGACAGCCAAAGCATATAGTCTCGTACACCCGTGGCTGAATCTCGAACCGGGTGAATGCTTCTTCAGAGCGTAGGGCAGGCATAGACGTTCTCCTTGCAGCATTGAACCTGTTGTCAGCACGTGCAATAGAGCCTCAATTCTCACGGGCACGGCTGCGTCTTCTTTTGTCAATCACGAGCAAGGTTCCAACGCGTTCAACGGCGTTCAAAGAGCTTAGGCCGAAATGACTTCGGTGTTCTCCGGACACCTATGTTGCGACTCTTCAATCGCCAATATATTCAACTCGTTCGAGGAAGCCGCAGTTTCGTAACACATGAGGCAGATGGATTCGATTACGCCACCAACTTCGACGCGCCGAATAAATCTCTCATCCTTGCTGTGCAAAGCAAACCGTTGCATGCCGCTCCACGCTGAATGCGACGATTATGTTCCGCAGACTGCAAGACGCAAGCACATTCGTGTAAGCGAGTGTCGCTGACTCATTATCGATTCCTAGATTGAAACCGATTCACAGCTCGCAGCTTAATCTGCATCACCCATAAGCCGCATCCTGCGGCACCCCAACGGAAGCGATGGCAGAAGCTGCGGGTGATCTCAGGCGCTGAAGCCGGGGCGGAATCCACATCGAGGTGCCGGAAGATGCCATTCCCCGGAACTCGCGTCTGTTCACTTTTGCTCAATCCGCTATTGCGGTGGAAAGGGCTAGGAGTGCCCTGCGATGCGGATCGCTACGATGCATAAACTCACAAG
>PLWX01000109.1 GCA_003151155.1 Acidobacteriaceae bacterium | reverse complement strand
GTCCTGCACTCATCCGGCGCATGCCGAAGTTCAACCTGACACCCGACGAGATCAACACGCTCTCCGACTACATGCTCACCGTTTACCAGAGCCCCGCAATCGATCGCGATGCAATGTCTGAATCCGAATTCACCGCGACCCAGCGTGACGTCGGCCGTCAGCTCTTCTACGGAAAGTATTCATGCAATTCTTGCCACATCGTCGACGCGAGTAAAGATAAAGGCTACATCGGACCGGCGCTCTGGGAGGTCGGCTCGCGCCTCACGCCGTCGTGGATTTATCAGTACCTGAAGAATCCGCAAGCCGTGCGTCCGGGCACGATTGAACCGAACCAGCAAATGACGGACGCTGACGCCAAAGCACTGACGGCATATCTCACTTCGCTGAAATCCAAAGGAAAGCAGGTGGCCAAGAAATGAATCGAGCCGCTTACTTATCTGCGATCCCACTCGTACTCTGCCTGGCAGGGTGCGCGAAGAAACAGGCGTCCACCGCGCAACCTGCGCCTGCCGCCTACGGTACCGCCATCGTAGTTTCCAGTGGAGACAAGCAGGTAGCTCCCACCGGCGCCCTGCTCAGCGATCCTGTCGTCGTGCAAGTGAATGATGCTTCGGGCAACGGCGTCACCGGGGCACCCGTATGGTTCGATTCCGAGAAGGGCACCGCCTTCGACCCTGCCTACGCCCTCACTGACTCCAGCGGCCAGGTTACGACGAACGCGAACTTAGGCGGCATGTCGGGCAACTACAAACTGAAAGCTCATACTCAGGATGCTGCGGGCAAGCGCATCGACCTTGCCATCGATGAAGTTGCTCTCGGCTATGAAGGTCAACTTGGCCGCACGCTCAACGAGCAATATTGCGTACGCTGCCACAACCCGGAATCAACCGCTGTGCGGGTTTCGAATTACGACAACCTCACCACGAAGCCTCATCCTTTCACTGAAGGCGAGACACTCAACAAGATGAGCAGTGACGATTTGATCGCCATCATCAGTCACGGCGGTCCCGGCCTGAACAAGGCTTCCGAGATGCCGCCTTTCGGCTACACCTTAAATAAAAAGGAAGTGCAGGCGCTGGTAGCGTATATTCGCGCTGTCGCCGATCCGCCGTATCAACATCCCGGAGTGCTGTATGCCAAGCAGTAGATGGTTGGCGCTGATCGTCTGTGTTCTTGCATCCTCTCTTGCGATCGCACAGGCACTCATGCCGGAAGAAATCCAGGAGCCGGGCCCGCATCGCCTGCAGCTAAAGTATTTTGGCGAGCTTCGCGCCATCGGCTCGACGGTGGAAGCGCATAAGTTTCCTTTCAACTTCTATTTCAGCCGGCAGCTCGATGTTTCCGAACAACAGCAGGCCAAGCTCGATCAGCGCTCTATCCGTTTCGAGCGTTTCCAGGACCTCACCGTTCTAGCGATTACCGGCAACTATTTCGCGGCCTACTCAGCGGACCTGCTCGATAAAAATGCACGCGCCACCAAGACTCTGCAGGATGTGGTTCTGCCCATTCTGCAAACTTCGGTTCCTTATTTTGCGAACGATGACACGTTCGACGGTTTTGCCATCGAAGTTTCCCAGCACATCCGCCGTAAGGTAATGGGTGTTCCCGCGGAGAGCGCTGAGAATCTACTCTTCTTCTTTCCGCGCGACGCCGCGCAGCATATGGCAGCCGCTAAAACTCCCGAGACCATGCAAGGCGCGCTGCTCGAATCGAAAGTGTTCTTCGATGCCGAACCTTTCAATCTCTGGGTAAATGGCGGCCGTCCCAGCGATCTGCCAGAGACCTATGCGAATGCACGGCCATGGAGCCAAAGTCTGGCTCCGGCTCGCGCTCCCGAAGCACCGCCGCAACCGACAGTATCGAAGAAATTGATTAGTCCGGTGCCGCCGCGCATCCTTACGCCCAAGGTTCTCGACGATCTCAAAGCAGAGTACGCCGACGATGTAAAGCGACTGGAGCACGATCTCGCCGATCAAGTTCACTTCGCTAGCTACGTTCCCACACAGTTCATCGGATTCCATGAAGGCGCTTACCTCCAATTGTCGATGGTCTTCGAGCCAAAGGTGCGCGACGACGCCTCGCGTTACAAGCTCGCCGCCCTTTCCTTCGACGACCAGGTCTCGCACCTGATTCGCCCGGCGCTTGCGCATTTCCAGGGCGCAAACGACTTCGATGGCATCGTCTTCAGCGTGATTGAAAAGTATCCTCATCAGGATTCATCGGTGGCCGTGGAATACTTCTTCACGCTTCCCGCCATGCGCTGCTATGCCCGATACGACTGCACCGGACAAGATCTTCTCGATTCCGGGTTCCTGCTGATGAATGGCGAGCGCGCTACTCTGAATCTGCAAACCTCGGACGCGTCGGTGCGCTGATCCATCGGGCAACACACGTTTGCAACCCCGCGTGACTCTATCGCAGCATTTCTACGTAGTACCGAAGGATACCGGGCAACGGGTTACGGAGAGTGGGGGATTCGCGCTGCCAGTTTTCTGTATATGCTGGACTCAGTCACGTTAAGAAATGTACGTGCAAATCTGTTCTGGTAGTGAGGGCCACGTTGCGTTTGAATCTCCCCCGGTTTCAGTGCCTCGCAATTTTCTCTTTTCTTTTTTCGATCGCAATTCCAGCCATCGCTCAGGTACCGGCTGCTCCCGCGGGATCAATCACGATCAACCGATTGGAAGAGTCGAGCGATTGGCAAACCTGCGGATCATGCGGCAACACCGGCGGCGCCGGTGCAAGTGCGAGCTACGGCATGACCCGTGGCATCACGAGCCCAAACACTGACGGCAGTTCCACCCTGTTCCGCATTGGTGGTTCTCGCCCGTTCAAGAACGGCTACTGGTTCATCAAGCACTACAACAACACACCCAGCAAGCCTTTGAGCTACTTGAAATATGAGTTTGAAGTTTATATTCCCGCTGGCTTAGGCAACGCGCCGCAGGCGATTGAATTCGAATGTCAGCAAAAAGTTGGTGGGTACCTCTACAACTTTGCATGGCAGGCGGATTATGCGAACCACGCGTGGCGAACTTACGATTTCGCCGCCCATCGGTGGGAGAACTCAGGACTCGGCTTTGGCGGATTAACAACGGGCCAGTGGCACCACGTGATCGCGGAATTTCACACCTCTAACAAACACGTCGTCCATGACGCGCTCACGATCGACGGCGTGCGCCACCGTGTAAGCATCCAGCACGCAGCCAAACATTGGAATTCCGGCCACTATTTGTCGAATGCCTTCCAGCTTGATCTCGACGGCAACCCGACCCCTTACCACGTTTATGTGGATTCCATGTCGCTCACATATAAATAATCGTGTCGCACCATAGAAAAGGGGCCGAACTCACCGGCCCCGCACCTACCCCTGCCTGCCTCCAGCTTGAAGAGCGCCCTGCATCGGCGAAGCGGAGCTGACGCTTACAAAGAAGGTGGAANNACTGTGTGCATAAACGGTACGCCATGCCGTGTTAAAGCCGGTTCCGTGGTATAGAACTCCAGTGAGTAATTTCGAGAAAACCCGAACGGAATTCCAGGAGATACTTGCCAAGCCCATTCGCGACCTCGGGCTCAAGCTCGAAGGATCTCCGCTGGAACGTTTCGTTCAGCAGCTCTATCGCGAACTGGACGCGAAGGGCATACATAGGTTCCGTCCGGCCTGTTATCTCACCGACGAATGGGGCTGCCCTTCGGGCGAACCTGTGATCGGTATTCCTTTCTACCTGGCGAACCCTGACCTTGCCAAGCTGGAGCGCGAGATGAACGATCTGGAAGATTCTCGCGAGGTCATGATGTACATGCGTCATGAGGCCGGGCACGCCTTCAATTACGCCTACCGTCTTTACAATTCGGCGGAGTGGCGCGAACTCTTCGGTCCTTTTCGCCGCGCCTATCGCGACAATTACCGTCCCATACCATTCTCGCGAAAGTTCGTTCGCCATATGGCCGGCTGGTACGCGCAGAAGCATCCGGACGAAGACTTTGCCGAGACCTTTGCGGTCTGGCTCACGCCTCGCTCGCGGTGGCGACAGCGTTACAAAGGTTGGGGTGCCCTGACCAAGCTCCAATACGTCGATCGCATCGCGCGAAAAGTTGGCAATCTCGACCCCGTCCGGCGTCGTGGATACACTGACATCACCGTTGACGAGATGGAATCAACGGTCGGCGAGTTTTATCGTCTCAGCCTGCCGGAAGAAATTCCGGTGCAGGAGCTCGCGCTCGATACCGATCTGGCGGACATTTTCAATATCTCCCCCAAGCGGCATAAGGGGGTGCGACCAGCACACGAGATGTTGCGCGAGCATCGCAAGGCCATTGTCGACAAGATCGCGTACTGGAGCGGCGTGCAGCGCCCAATCGTCAAGCGATTAGTGGAATCCATCTGCAAACGTGTCGAAGAACTCGGCCTTCGCGTGGACGTGCGCTGCGAGTCCGAGTACCTCACGGAGTTCACGGTGTACACCACCGCACTCTCAATGAATTACCTCGTCCGTGGAAAGTTCGTTCATCCCTGAGGGTGCCGGTAGCTGCCGTCACTCCGATTGGAGGCCGCATGACTGAATCGAAGTTGAAAGTCACCGTGCTGTATGACACGTGGGAAGAAGAGCCGGCTGAGGTGCAGGAAGAAACGCCTGCCCCGCGCAAGCGCAAGGGAGCGAAGAAGCGCAAGAAGAAGGTGCCGAAGGAAGATCGCGAAGAGATCTTCGAGGCCTTGGAGAAACTCGGCCATGAGCCGTCTTATTACGT
>PLWX01000201.1 GCA_003151155.1 Acidobacteriaceae bacterium | reverse complement strand
GATGAGATCAGTCACTTAGAGATGAAATCAGTCACTTAGATACAGCCGCTCAGCCTGTAGAGTCGCATTAAGGGCCACTCTCCGGCAGCCTAAACTGTGGGAGGCGTGGACGAAAGACTGGCACTTCTGCGACTCGTGTTCGCTCAGATTGACGCCCACTTACTCACTCGACCATCCGGGGCTAGCAAGACGACTTGCTGGATGCGGTGGTTGCGGCTTGGACGGCGCTCAGGTTGTCGAGGGGGAAAGCACATCGGGTTTGCGATCCGGAGATTGATGAGAAAGGCTTGTCAGCCTGCATCTGGTATTAACCAGCGGCATCGTCAACCGTCCGATTCACTTATCTTCGCCATCTTCGACCACCCGCACCCATCCCTCCTTAATGAATCGGCGGAGGTGATAAAGGAGAGACTCAGGGATGGACGTGTCGGGCTGCTTGAATGTTGAAGCGCACTTCCGGCTCTTCGCTTCGATCACCAAGTCCTCAAGACTGTGGATTGAGCCATACGGTTCTAGGCACTTGTATACGATCTCGGCCTGACCTTCAGGAATATTCGGGTGGGAATACGCAAGGATAGAATACTTTACTCTTGAATAAAGACGATCTGACACGACCGAACGAATCTGCTGACACACACCTTTGCCATTACTTCGGTAATGTTCAATTCGAGCGAATTCTCCGATTTAATTGCGAGCAAGTTGTTATGGAGGATGGTTCATGAAAGTTGCAACGATGCTCGCGTTGACTGTTTTATCGAATGCACTGGCATTCGGCAAAGATGCAAAACCTCAGCATTCCGGAACGCTACTGGAAATGGATTCGGTAGAGTGTGGGGCAGAGCAGAAAAGTGCGAAAAACTTTACGGGTGAGATGCTGGGAACCGATTCTGCCCATCAGAAAACGCACGTTCTTCTTTGCCAAGAGTATCTGCTCCAGACGGATCAGGTGATTTATCGTATCCGACCAAAGGATGACAAGCATCCAGCTCTTCTGCCCGTCTCGACCAAGGCGCAATTCCATTTGGAAAAAGACAAGATGAAGTTGCGGGTGGAAGACCTCGATAACAAGGAACGGGATTATATCGTCGTGTCCATGACGCCGAGAGTCAGTGCGACGCCGGGCGGTTCTCGCTAAGACAGCTCCCTGAGCACTAGGAAATAGCCCTCCCCCTCTCACCGAGTTTGTCGTTCTCTGACTCAAGCATCTTTAATTGCTCACATATTCGAACCGTTCTTCACCACCAAGAAAGACGTGGGAACGGGTCTGGGTCTTTGGGTGAGCAAAGCGATCATTGATCGACATCAAGGCACCATCGCGGTCACGAGCAGTTCCGAAGGATTCATAGGAACTCGCTTCCTCGTACTGTTACCTGCATTTCCGTCAGGAGAAGTCTCTGCCGATTAGGGGTTATACCTGCGTCCCTAGGGCTTACCCACCAGTCAACATTGACATCCGGTACCTCGGAGCCCACAATCCAGAGTACCTCGAAACCCTCATTGTGCACCCCGGCACACTGCGTCTTTCGTCAAAGAGAGTGGACGCATGAACTCACTACCTTCACCACAATCCGGATTCAATCGTCGTGGCCTCCACGAAAGCATCTGCATGTCGTGCTACGCAACAATCCGAACCGCTTCTGATGAGGGTTTGGAAGAAGCGGAGCAGAGACATGCACAGGAATGCACAGGAAACGCCGTCACGGGAAGAGCCCCTGACCACCCTCGCCAGTTCCTCAAATAAGGGCTTCTTTAGAGACCGATCCCTTTCATACATAAAATGATTCTCAGCCCGAACTGCGCGGAAAATAAAAGCCCCGTCACGGACGGGGCTTACCGCAACCGATGGCCAGAGCGGTTAGCGGACTCATGATCCCCAGCCCTGACTGGGGTTATACGGATTAGATTTATGTGTTTTTGTGGTGGTTGCCTTGGCTAATGGTGCGTTGGCTCTTTGTCGGACTAGTAAGGTGACTGGGGAATGAGCGTAAGATATAGAGCTGGATCACGCATCCGTCCGCATCTTGCGGTTCTCTTGCGTCCCCGCTCGAGGGAAAAATGCAAGAGCAGTTAGTCTTGAACCCAACAAAATGCCCCGTTTGCGGAAACCCCACCCTTCGGACGCACGATCTTCAGACGGGTGGCGAGCGGGAAAATTTTCAGGTGATCTCCGCAGCAGCAAGTTACCGATGCGAGAACGGGCACGTGTTCATGGCTGCTCGTTCGGCATGTTGAAATCCATCTTAATTCAGGATTACATTCGGATTGGTACCGCGCCCACGGTTATGAACGACCGCTAAGCTGCACTCGGTGCGGGCGATTTGTTGAAACTGATGATCGTTTGTTTCAGTTGCGAATCACACTCGTCCGCGATGGTCATCACGTTGAGAAGCAACAAACTTTTGCAATGTGTTAAAGATGCTGACCTGTAAGATGCGAGACTCCTCGATGATCATCGGTGCGGAATAGCCTTGGGAGCGGCGAACGTTGCCGTGCTCGACGGCAGCTTCCGAAACCTGCTTCGTTCCGAGGGAGTGAGGCACCCGTAATCGGGTAAACTAACCGCCGATATGAGAGTTCTGGAGCACGCTTGCCCGGAGTGCGGGGCTGACAAGAATCAACCGTGTAAAGCTCCGCCCCCGCTCCCAATGACGGGTGTCCACAACAAACGTTGGGAGCAGCTTCAATTCAAGCGCGCCGTGCCGAGAGTCCCTCCGGATGAAAAGCGTAAGCAGTGATCGGAGTTCGCAATTGGCCGACCAAGTTCTCGATTCCAAAACGGGTAAAGTCAGTTCGCAGTCGCGAAGCGCAAGTACCGGAATCTAATCCCACCTCGTCGTGGGTGAGTAAACAAGGTAAGTCAGGGTGTCCGAACGTCATCTGGTTTTGTACGTCGATTGCGATCCAGCGACGGTTTCCCGTGGGGTTATTTTCCTTCGCGACCTTGGGCATGTGGTGGTCGCCACTACGGATGCAGAACTGGCGGTAGACATTGTCGCCAAGGAACCCGTGACCATGGTGGTGATCTGTGAGTCCCTCGATCCCGAGCTGCGTCCAGAACTTGTGCGCAAGATCGGTTTTGTACGCAAGCGCATTCCCATCGTGCTACTCTCGCACTCCTATCATGCGAAAGAATACGTCGGCGGTGAATTGAGAGACTCTGAGGGGGAGCCACTGGACGAAGTGCTGAGCCGGCTCCTACATTAAGATTCTCTCCGAGTCCGCAGATGCTCACCAAGCCGCAGCACGGCATTTCGTCATCAACCCATTCAGTGAACGCGAATCTCCCGCTACCATCCCGCAGATGAATGGCCTGCGTGCGAACCACAGTGTGTCTGTTCGGGACGTGTGCAACTTTGACCGGACGTGAGTTCCCGAACATGCCACTATCCCTCTGGGATATCCCAAACCTTTCTCAGGCACCACACGAACCTTCAATCCCGAGGTTCGCATTGGGGGTAGACATGAGGGCAGAAAATGCAGTTGCCACCGGAATCTTTGCGTATCGTCAGCATCCAGACGGAAGCATCGCCGCGATATGCTTGCGCTGTTACGCCAATGCAGCTACAGCAAACACATTGTCAGAACTCGCCTCACGAGAGGCCCAGCATCATTGTGATAAAGCCAGTGGCGTGAAGCTTCCTAATCGCGCAGGAACGCACAGTCCGGACACGATGATGTCGCAGAAGTGATCCCGTTGGGGACTGGTAAGGCGAAGGACAAGGCTGAGCGGAATTGTCGGTAATAAAACGAAAACGCCCCAGACTCGAAAGTCATGAAGCGTTACGTCGAACAGCCCTCCCCCAAGGTCTGCTCAACTTGAACTTATCTTCGAGCCGAATCTCAGTCAATGATTACGGCATTCGCAGTGAGTACGCTTGTACCGTTACTTCCGTCTGCCGTGGTTCCCGTGCATTGACGGCAGTCTGCCTCCCAATTTGGGGCGGCGGCCATTTATCCAAATCTTTATTTTTGGTAGCGGAAGCCGCAGCAGTAGGATTCGTGCGTCACTCCTGATTTGCAAAGCCCGGCATGTGGCAAACCCATGCAGGGCTTTGCTTTTAATAACACACGAGAAATCCTCCGATCTGGGCGGGAGGATCGCTGATGCGTTTGTGGAATTAGCTTGCCGCGGCTGCAATCAGCCTTGAAGGATCACGCTCTGCCTGCCTGAGATCGTTTGCTCATCCCGCGCTTGATCTGCGCGGGCTCGTTCTGCATCCGCGAAACTTCGGTGCAAAGAATGTTGAGTACGATCATCCACATATCGGTGCGCTGCCGCAGGAAATTCAATACCTTTTCGCCTTCTACGAACATCAGCCGGGAGTCCTGATCAATGG
>PLWX01000074.1:352-21631 GCA_003151155.1 Acidobacteriaceae bacterium | reverse complement strand
AAGCAAAACCTTGTCGTGCGGCCATGAGAGCTGCGCCCGCACCAGCGGCGGATAACATCCATTCCCGTCGATTCATTTCACCCTCCGCGTCGCCACTAACAACTGCGTCCAGGGCTCGTCGTCCAGTCGGCTGATCTGCACCACCGGATGGGTGTTGGTGGTGTCGTGAATGAACTCCCCGTTGCCGATGTACATCCCGGTGTGGGTAATCTTCTTGTCGGAATCGCCGAAAAACAGCAGGTCTCCGGGCTGCAGATCCTTTCGCTCGATCGCGGTTACACCGTTCCAAGCTGCCTGTTGATCGGCATCGCGGGGCATGTTGATGCCACGGCTGCGAACCAGCATCTGGGTGAAACCCGAACAGTCATAGCCGAAGCTCGATCGTCCGCCCCAGAGATACGGGATACCCATAAATCGCTTCGCCAATTCGATCGATTCAGGAATGGAGAGAACCTTGGGGGTCAGGGTGACGTCGCCGCGCTGGATCCATCCGGTGTGGCCGTTCGGAAGCCGCACCTGCAGCCAGCGCGCATCTTTGCCATCGCCTTCGTTGACCACCTCCAGGCGGCCTTCAAACGGCAGCGTGGCGATCGGCGCATGGGTCGTGACATCGGTCTCGCGATACACGTTCGCAAACAGGCTGACCACCTGCACGGCTTGCGGCCCAGCCGCATAAGCTTGGCCCTTGTTCTCGCGCAGAGAATCACGGCGGACCCATCCCGTGTAATTGTCGGCGGTCTGAACGTGCAGCCACTTCCCTTTCTTCTTAAGAGTCGTCACGTTATTTCCCATGACCGCTTGAGAGACGACGTCGGAGTTTTCATTGGCCGCGGAATACATATTGACGACAGACACAGCCACCACGCGATCTGCATGTGCAGCGTCGCGAGCCCGCGCCGGAGAAACCGTTCCTAGAGCAAGAGCGAGGAGCATGATAGCAGAACTTCCACGATTGAAATGCATCGGTAAGGCCTCAGCCGATCACTTGAACGGAGCACCACCTGACGCTGAAGATCGGCTAAATCCAGCGTGCTACAGAAATGCAATTTGTAGCTTTGGACTTGGAGCCAGCTTTCCTTGAATCTCGGGCAGCCGGACGAAACCATGTCAGGCTGCCCGAACTGATCCAGCGCGATCAGAAGGTAAAGATGCCAGTGAACTCCATAATTCTCGGCTGAGTCAGCGTATTTGTGTACTGACCGAAGTTTCCGGCATCGAATTCGCTTTGCATGTAGTTGTAGACATCGAAGCGAGCGCTATTCGTCACGTTGAAGACGCTCCAGCGAAGCTGGAAGGACTTACTTTCGTGGATCTTCCACGTCTTCGACAGGTTCGCGTCGATCCCGAAATATCCATCGCCGCGGATATTGTTACGTTGTCCGCTCTGTCCTGGGTAGGCGAAGTCGAATGGACCGCCCGCGGAGGGCAGTTGTGCAGCCGCTGTCGGATCCTTGAAGGCCCATGGAATTCCGTTGATGATCGTTGTCCCGGTCTGAAGCGGGGTGGAAGTGCGGTTGGCCCAGCCCATTTCGTCCCAGTTCGTCGGCCACACGTAAGCCATCAGGATGCTGGTGGGATACCCGGAGCTCCAGCGTGCTGTACCGGCGAGTTGCCAGCCACCGATGAGTTGATCGGCGAATTTGTTCATGTTGCCGCCCAGCCGCTTTCCGCGTCCGACGGGCAGTTCCGCGACCCAGTAGCCGTTAACCTGGTGGCGCAGATCGAAGTCGCTGGGAGCGTACATCTGGTTCGGACTCCAGGCGTTGATGATGCTGTCCGTAAGGAAGTGCGCCCCGCGCTCGGCTTGCGACTCGATATCGAGCGACTTGGAGTAGGTGTAGTTGAAGCCGAACAGGATGCCGTTCGACATGTCTTTATGCAGAGAGACCTGCAGCGCGTTGTAGTTCGATTTGCCGATCGAGCGCCAGGCATACAACGACGAGTATTGACCGTTGTAGTAGCTGTTGAGCCCTCCGACAGGAGTGATGCCGTACTTGCTGTAGAGGTCGAAGTTGTATAGCGCTGAGGTCTCGTTGTAGAGGTTGCATGGACCGGTGAATTGCGAATACATCGAGGCCAGCATACTCGTGGTGGTACCGCCTCCGCAGGCACCGAAGGGGCCAGTACCAGTGAACATATCCGTCCAGAAAGAGGCGGTGGGACCGACCATCTGGGGCGTGATCGCGCTGTAAGGAACATTCGCGCGCGCCAATTGCGAGAAGCGGGTCGCGGCGGTGAAGTAATCGACTCCCGTCTTAGGGTCGTAGATGTTCAGCGGGGCCGCCACATCGTCCAAGCCGAGAATGCGGTGCCCCATGTGGCCAACGTAGCCCACGTCGAGCACCATCCGTCCCGGCAGTTCGCGCTGGATGGAAAGGTTCAGGGCGGAAGAGTACGGTGTCTTGATCGATTGATCGATGCCGTGGGCGATGGCTTCACCGGACGCTGCTCCGGAGGGCGGCTGCACGGGATATGTAGAAGACGGAGCCACCGGAAAACTCGGATCGCCAAACGGTATCGTGTTCATGCCGGTAATACGAGGCGCCGGCAAACTCGCGCCGCACGGATAGGGTCCCGTATAACCTGGGTTGGGATTGCATATGGACAGGGAACTGGCGGGGTTGGATTGCTGGCTGGTGAGGCCGAACGATCCAGCCGCGTCGTAGCTCATCGCCAGCGCGGGACCAAAGTTGTCGTAATACATGCCGGCTCCGGCGCGGATGACAGTAGCGTTGTTGCCGGTGAGCTTCTTGAGCCAGCCCCAGTCCGGGTTTGGGGACCAGGAAAGTCCAAGCCTTGGAGCGAAGTTCTTGGTCTGCGCGGAGTAGAGTCCAGCGCGACCGTAGTACGAGCCGGCTGGCTGGAAGGAGATGGGCGCGATCGAGTTGTCCGGTTGACCCGCCAACATGGCGGCGCCCCGCTGGTTGAACCAGCTGCCGATGTTGACGTTGGGCGCTACTTCCTGCCCTGCGGTCTCGGTGATCGGCGTCATGAGCTGGTAGTTGAGGCCGAAGCTGAGAGTCAGGTTCTGACGAAGCTGCCACGTGTCCTGCACAAACAGGTTGTAAGTATCGGTCGCCCAATGACGAACCACAGGATCGCCCTGCGCCATGGCATTGGCTGAGGTTGTGCTGGTGACGCGGTAGTTGTAGACCGCGTCCATTTCGCTGCCGATGCCCATCATCGCGGCGAGTGGGAAATCGTAGAGGTGATCGGAGCTGCTGTCGATGGCAGGGTGGCCGCCAGAAATCGGGTCGAGGGGACTGCCGGTTTCGGCAAAGCCACCGGTATCAACCCAGTCGGCGTTGGTGAGTACATCGCTGAACGAGTTGCTGTAGTTGAAATCGTTGCGGCGAATGAAGAGCAGGTTGCCGCCGAACTGGATGTTGTGGGCCCCCTTCTGCCAGCTCATGGTGTCGGCTATGTTGTGCACCGGGTCCGTGTACTTGCTGGAATACGTGATGCCCTGGCTAAGGTCGCGCATGAAGACCCATGGCTGGCTCGAATTGCCGATGTTGCCGACGCTCTGGTGGGTGAGGCCGTAGCGGAAGTTATTCACCAGGTGCGAGGAGAACGCACCGGTATAACCCGCCACGAAGCCTTTGCTGAGATCCTTGGTGGTTAACTCGGCTTGCTGTCCGGGGAGGAAGGGGGCGCCGGTAACCGGGGTGTCGTTGTCATTACGCACCGCGCCACGGAAGAACAGCGTGTGGTTGCCGTTCTTGGTGAGGTTGTAGTCAAGGCGTCCGATGTACCAGTTTTCTTTCAGCGAGGTAGGCGCCGCCCAGCGATAGCCGCCATAGTTGGGGGCGTCGAGCGATGCCGCTGCGTTTGGCTGGGGGAAGCTATTGAAGTACTGCAGCGAGACCGGGCTCGGCCCGATGCCAAGCGGATCCATTGCTGCGAGCTGGCTCGGTCCCAGTGCTGTCCAGCCTGCCTGGATCGGATACGACTTGCCGCTCGCTCCGATCACCGAAGTTCCCGGACACGCGCTCGCACCACCGGCGCACTGGTATTGAATAATGCCGTCGCGCAGCGTGGAGCTGGGAATGTTGAGGAACTGGCTTGTGGCGTACGCCTGGCGGTGACCTTCATAGTTGAAGAAGAAGAACAGACGGTCCTTGATGAGCGGTCCCCCAATCGTGCCGCCGAAGGTGTTATGCACGAGCTTCTGCGGAACGTTCGGTTCTCCGTTGGCAAGCTGCGAGTTCTTCAGGAAGAAGTCGTTGGCGTTGCCGATCGTGTTGCGATTGAATTCGTACAGGTTCCCGTGAAATTTGTTGGTGCCGCTCTTGGTTACCATCGTGATCTGGGCGCCCGCCGAGTGGCCTTGCTCGGCCGTGTAGTTCGACGTGGTCACACGAAATTCTTGCACCGAAAATTGCGTGGAAGGCAAGACACCGATGAACGAGTATCCGTTGAATTGATCGTTGTCATCCACGCCATCCAATTGGATGTTGTTCTGGTCGCTGTGTTCGCCGTTCACCGCACCGGCGCGAGTGTCATAGTTGTCAGCCAGGTATTTGTCGCCGTTATACGCAACCCCTGGCTGGAAGCTCAGCAGCAGAGGCATGTTCTCGCCGAGCAGCGGAATCTGCTCGATCTCGGTGTTGCCCATGTTGTGGCCGACACTGGAATCCACCGTATTGAGCAGCGGAGCCTCGCCGGTCACCTCCAGGGTTTGCGTCGCGGCACCAACTTTCAACTGGACGTTCGAGGTTGCCGGCAAATCTACCTTTAACTCGAGGTCCGACTCCACCGACGTATTGAATCCCGGCGCCGCAACCGCGAGTTTGTACCTGCCGGGAAGCAGCGAGACGAACTCATAAATTCCTTTGTCCGTCGTCGTCGTTTGTCGTGACTGGTTGGTACCCAGGTTTGTCAGCATCACGTTGGCTTTGGCAACGATCGCACCCGAAGCGTCGGTGACCGTCCCACGAAGCGATGTGGTCGCCTGCCCCGAGGCAGGGATACTCAGAAGGAATGCGGAAATTGCTAGGAGACAAAGAGAGAGAAGCTTACGGATCGTCATGATGCAACCTCGCGGCGAGAATGGTGATGCTCTTGGACTTTAAAACTGTCGCTCCGCTGGCTTTTCTCAGCAGCGCGCAGCCGACGCGTCCAGTGCGGCGGATTTCTGCCAATCTTTCACTGCAAGTATTCCCGGGCCCAATTGCTTTTCTTCCGCAATAAAAACAGCCAGAACGGTGAGCGGCGCTCACTGGTCCTGGCCTTATCTACTTTGGTCAGTGAAGGAGTGCTTCACATACCGGCAGATACAGAGGTTATTTAATTTTCGCGCTATGAATACCATGCCGGCCATGGTGAGTCAAGAAATTCATCACGGCTAGCGCGGATTCTCAGCCCGTTTCACAACCACGAAGCGATTGTGTGCGTCTTTGAGCGCAACTAATAATGGCTTCTGCGCCAATCCAAAGAACCTTTGTCGGATTTGCGCGCTTAACTCTTCCAACCCGCTGACCAGGTTTCCACCCACCAAAATCGATCGTATAAAGTCTTTCGTCATGTCCCGCGCGGTATTACAAGTCGCATCGACAATGACGCCGGTATCGTGATCGACCACCAGGCTGACAAAAAATACCTGGTACGAACTGGCAATGGGATCGTCCTTCGCCACCTTGGCGACCCCTGTCACGAAGATTGTTCCCGGCTCATAGTCCACAATAGGAGCTTTCGCGGATTCCAACAGCGACGAGAATTCTACCGGAATTGTGCTCGCAAAAGTGCGATTCTCTTCCCCGGCGCGGCCCATAGATCCAAAGCTCCTTCAAGCGCTTATGAGAACGATCGAAGTGTAAAACATCGTGCAGCGATTTTATCCGCCGCCTCGAATAAAATTTTTTGATTGGCAAGATTCGCTTGAACGCATGCTCGCCCGATCACGAGCAACACGCAACGCCTCTTGCATCACGGTGTATTCTCTGAGGTCGTAACGCTTCGGAAAGGACCTATGACGAAATTTCTTTGCCTGCTTGTGCTACTAGGTGCTTCCCTCGCCCAAGATGCTCCGCCTCCCGGACCGCAAGTCCCGCTGCACACCCGTCAGTTGTTGTGGGACAACATGGCAACCGATATCTCGGGAGTCGAGCGACAGTTCGACGGTGTAATGGGCGTCCTGATCCGCGACCTCACCGACGGTCGCGAGTTCGCCCTGAATGCCGACGACATTTTTCCGACCGCCAGTTCCATCAAGCTACCGATGTTGGCCGAACTCTACCGCCAGTCACAGACAGGATCGGGCGCGAAGCTCAGCGACCTCTACACCTATCGCCCGGAAGACGTCGTGCCCGATAGCGCGATCATGGAGAACCTCACGCCGGGCATCAGCCGTGTGACCAACCACGACCTGGCTGGCTTCGTCGTTGCAGTCAGTGATAATTCCGCAACCAACGTACTCATCGATCGCGTCGGCATGGAGAATGTAAACCACATGCTGGATTCTCTAGGGCTGCACCAGACCCGCCTGCGCCGCAAGATGATGGACATCAAGGCCGGCCAGGAAGGCCGCGAAAACGTATCCACTCCCCGGGAGATGGCGACCATCCTCGAGGACATCTATCGCGGCAAGGTGTTGAATCCGCCGACCACCGACGACTTCTTTAAGCTGCTCTCCACCACGAAAGACAGTCCCCTTCCCCGCTTGTTGCCCGACGGAACGAAGATCGCCAACAAGCCGGGCGAACTCGACGGCGTCCGCACCGACTCCGGCCTCGTCTTCCTCAAGCAGCGCCCGTATGTGATCAGCGTGATGACGACCTATGCGCACGACGAACATGCGGCGTCGGAAGCCATCAGCCAGATTTCTTTGATCGCCTACCGGTATTTCCAAGCCGTCTCGATTGGCTCGGAATATGGTCGCAAGATGGCTCCGTAACCAGCATCCTTAGAAAGGGCTCGACCATTCATGCGAATCTTTCTTGCGATCGTTCTGCTTGCAACTGCCGCGCTGGCGCAGCTTCCTGCCAATACTTCCAGCGAGTTCAAATCGTTTTATGAGTCAGGATTGAAGCAACACGGCATCGTCGGCAGTTCGCTGGTCGTTCTCGATCACAATCAAATCGTCTTCCGCGATATGTACGGCTACCAAAACCTGGAGAGCAAGCAGCCGATCGACGAGAATTCAACTTTCCATTGGGCGTCCATCTCGAAAACGTTGACCGGCATCGCGATCATGCAGTTACGCGATCGCGGCCTGCTCTCGCTGGATGACCCGATCGTGAAGTACGTTCCTGAGATCGCGAAGGCGCACGATCCTTACGGTCCGATCTCCGCCATCACAATCCGCGAAGCCATGTCGCACTCCGCCGGGTTCCGTGATCCTACATGGCCCTGGCGCGATCAGCCTTGGCAGCCCTTCGAGCCGACCGAATGGTCGCAACTCGTCGCCATGATGCCCTATACCAGCGTCGATTTCGCTCCCGGCTCCAAATTCAGCTATTCGAACCTCGGGATAGTGTTTCTCGGTGAAATCATCGAACGCCTCTCCGGCGACGCTTACGCGGTTTACATGGAGAAGAACGTATTACGCCCGCTTGGTATGGAACACGCCTACTATGATCGCAGCCCATCGACTCTTTTGAAGTATCGCTCGCACAGTTATCAGTTAGAAAAAGGCAAACTCAGCGAGTTGGAATTCAATTTCGACACCGGCATCACTCGCTCTAACGGCGGACTCAACGCGCCGATTCCCGACATGATCAAGTACCTGAACTTCCTGGTCGGCGACCCCGCGCATCAAGCGGAATATGACGCAATCCTCAAGCGCTCCTCGCTCGAGGAAATGTGGAAGCCATTACTCCCGGTACCGGTGAATGAAGATTTTCCGTCACGCGCAGGCGCACGCGATTCCGTTGCCGCCAGTTTCTTCGTCCACGAAGACCGCGGCATTCGTCTCATCGGCCACATGGGCTGGCAGAACGGCTTCATCGGCCACATCTATCTCGATCCAGTGCGGAAAAAAGCCTACATCGTGAACTACAACACCGAAGCCCTGGATCCGCAACAGAACACTCGCAAGCTGAATGAACAGTTGCGCGATTGGCTGATCGATCGATTCTTTAAAGAACAGAACTGACTGAGGCCTCTACTCGACCCCCATTTATTCAGTCCGTCATACCCTCCGCGACCAAGCGGCATCTTTGTGTCATGCGTTGTTAACGAGTTTCAACCGCGAATTCACAAATTAGTGACATCGTCACGAATCCTCCATCCTAGAGTCTCTTCTGCCCCGCTATGCACGCGCCCGCGATGCGGTGACATTGTCTCCAGGAGGGGAAATGAAAGCTTTCACAATTTGCAGGTCCATCTCTGCGATCGGTTTCGCGCTTGCTCTGCTGCCAGGTCTCGCGACAGCAAGTTCGTTCGTCGGATCGCTCCACGTAATCCCAGGCCCATCCACGGTTCCCGCGAACGGCGATGTCAACCCCTACGGCGTTGCTGTCGTAGCCCGCAGTTCCGGGAAGTTGGTGCGCGGTCACGTCCTGATCAGCAACTTCAATAACGGATCGAATATTCAGGGCACCGGCACCACGATCGTCGATGTCGCACCCAACGGAGCCCTTTCCGTCTTTGCCACTATCAGTGCCAAAAACCTGCCCGGCCCATGCCCCGGTGGCATTGGTCTTACCACCGCGCTGTCGGTTCTACGCAACGGTTGGGTCATTGTCGGCAGTCTCCCCACCGCCGACGGAACTGCCGCCACCGCCAAGGCCGGCTGCCTCCTGGTGTTAAACAATCAAGGCAAAGTTGTAGAAACCTTCTCGGGAACTAAGTTCAACGCGAACATAAACGGTCCATGGGACATGACCGCACTGGATCTAGGCAACGTTGCCGAGCTTTTCGTTACCAACGTCTTAAATGGCACGGTCGCCGCTAACGGTAGCGTCGTAAAGCGAGGCACAGTGGTTCGAATCATACTTTCGGTTCCGGCGGGCTCGGATAATGATTCGGATGACACGATGCCCCACGAGCTCTTGCGAACCGTCATCGGATCCGGCTTCGAAGAACGCACCGATCCCGCTGCTTTGGTCCTCGGACCCACCGGCGTGGGATTAGCGCCCAACGGGACGCTCTACGTGGCCGACACACTTCTGAATCGCGTCGCCGCCATTCCCAATGCTGCTTTCCGATCCACCAATGCAGGTACCGGCCAAACCGTCTCCATGGGATCGCACCTGAACCAGCCGCTCGGTCTGACCGTCGCGCCGAATGGCCACGTTCTTACCGTCAACGGTGGTGACGGAAACATCGTCGAAATCTCCCCAGGTGGAGCACAGGTCGCGACGAAAACGATCGACACGAGTGGAGCAGGCGCGGGCACCCTATTTGGCATTGCCCTCACTCTCGACCAAAAAGGTTTGTACTTCGTCGACGATGGTGACAACACGCTCGACCTTCTGCACTAGAGTTTTGCAACCCTGGCGATCCGGCACCCCTTCGTAGATAGGGTGCCGGAATTTTTGTTACAAGGGTGCGCTACGACGTGACGTTCATCAAAGGTTTCAATTCGCGCTCCCGGGGATCGGCGCTTACTCCTACTTCTTCTGCGGCCTGAACATCGCCCAATCCGCGTCGCTCATCATCTGCCCCAGGTAGTTGAACTCTCCCGCTCCTTGTAACCACTCGCCGCCATCCATGGTAACGACTTCACCATTGATGTAAGCCGCGCCATCGCTGACCAGGAAGGCAGCAAGATTGGCTATTTCTTCCGGCGTTCCGAACCGGCGCATTGGGACCCGGTTGATAGCGAGTTGTTCCAGCTCTTTCTTCGGAAGCAAGCGCGAGAATGCGCCCTCGGTCGGAATCGGGCCCGGCGCGATGGCGTTCAACCGGATGCCGCGCGGTCCCCATTCCACCGCGAGACTTCGGGTCAGGGCTTGTACTCCCGCCTTCGAAACTGCCGAAGGCACAACGTATCCCGACCCGGAGCCGCTGGATGAATACGTCGCCACGATATTCAAGACTGAAGCCGGTTTGCTCTCCGCCAGCCAACGACGCCCGCAAGCCATCGTCATCTGGATCGTTCCCATCAGCACGATGTTGATTACCGCCTGCCATGCTCCTGGCGAAAGCTCTTCACTCCGTGCCAGGAAATTCCCCGCCGCATTGTTGACCAGGATGTCCAGTGCCCCGTCGCTCCAGATGCGATCGATGCACTGCTCCACTGCGTTGACGTCGCGTACATCGCACGGAATTCCCGAAATCTTGCCACCGGTTTCCGCCGCGAGCTCCTCGCATGCGGACTGCAAGACTTCCGTACGGCGGCCGCAGATATAAACCGTCGCACCCAATCCGAGATAGCGTTTCGCCATTGCCTTTCCCAGGCCGCTGCCGCCCCCCGTAATCAGCGCTCGCTTCCCTTTCAACAGATCCGCAGCAAACATGGGTCACCCCCTCATCGCCGAAGGCGAACAAACCAAGATACAGCCAACCAGCATGTTCTTTCGCGAGGAACACCCATGCCTCGCCCGATCCGGTACGAGTCGCTTAGAACATGCGAAGGAGTCGTGGAGACATTGGTTTTAGAAATTTAGACCGCACGCAAGACGGCTACATTGGTTTAGCCGGCGTGCGATTATTTTGGCTATGCAACCGTTCCGAACAAGGCCCCGACGCCCGCCGTCAGCCCCATAGCGAGCGCGCCCCAGAACGTCACGCGAATGGCGCCCAGCATCACTCCTGCCCCACCCGCACGTGCCGCCAGCGCGCCCAGGAGAGCTAGGAATACCAGCGACGTTCCGGACACGAGAGCAATCAATCCGCCCGCTGGGGCAACGGCTGTCACAATCAATGGCAAAGCCGCTCCAACTGCAAAGCTGGCAGCTGACGCCAGTGCAGCCTGGAGGGGACGGGCTCGGAGAGTCTCGGTGATGCCGAGTTCGTCTCGGGCATGTGCGCCGATGGCATCATGTTCCATCAGTTGTTTCGCGACCTGTGTCGCAAGCGCCGGTTCGAGTCCGCGGGCGATGTAAATGGCCGCCAGCTCTTTGTGTTCTCCCTTGTCGTCCGATTTAAGTTCCGCGCGTTCAAGTTGGAGATCGGCCTTCTCAGTATCCGCCTGGGAATGGACGGACACATACTCCCCTGCGGCCATGGACATTGCCCCGGCCACAAGTCCGGCGATCCCCGCGATCATTACATTGCTGTGCGTCGCGTGCGCGGCGGCCACACCGAGCACCAGGCTCGCGGTGGAAAGAATTCCATCATTGGCGCCCAATACCGCCGCCCGCAGCCATCCGATGCGATCTGTTCGGTGCCGTTCTTTGTGGCGTGAACGCATCTTCCTGCCTCCTCGGGTGGAATCCCCACCAGGCTTCCGCGACATCATCAATCCCATGACCATTCACCTCGTGTCCGCGCGCAATGATAGGTTCAAGGCTATTGAGGCGGAACTACTGCTCATGCGCCTTCAGCAAATTGAGTAAACCCGGCGCCTTCCCTGTCTTGGGAGCAGCACGGGGCCTTCCCCTACCGATCAAACCATGCGGAATCGGAGACGTTATGAATGCGAGTGCGCCCGTGTTCGACAACATGCACACCCTAAGACTCAATACCTCCCTCGGGTGTGCGGATTTCTCGCAACCACTACTCCGTTGCAGCTCGTACGGCCTGCCCCTTTGCGCTTCTGACTGCGCTCAGGAACGTTTCGGCTGTGGCTGGTGCGGCTACTTTGCCCAGGAGCGCGGCCCGGGTCGTGACGTGACGCCCGTAGATGGCCTGCATCGAGTCATCGTCTCGACGAATCGAGGCGCCGCTCAACGTGAGTCCGGCAAAAGCGCCCTTTGCGCGAGAGTAGGTCAGGATCTCGGTATCCAATTTCCAATCGGTGCTTGCTGAAGCATGACGACCGACCGGACCTGCGGCGGCTGAGGCATCTGCTCCAAGCTGAAACTTGCTCGCCAACAGATGCTGCATGCCTTTTTCATTCTGAATGATCATGACCAGGTCCACGCCTTCGATGCCAATCTGTAATCCCCAGCTACCGCCGGTGATTGCAAAGAACGCTGGCGCGCTCCAGCCATTCGCAGTTCGACACGTTGCGACGCCGCGGCCGTTCTCAGCACCGAATACGAAGCCGCCCTTGATCATGTGCGGAACTACGGCAATGCACTTTGCGTGTTCGAGTACTTCTTCCGGAATGCCGTTATCCGGCGCTGCCATGATCTCCTGCAGCACGCTACCAGCGTGGTCCAGTCGGTCCTTCGATGCTTCGCGGTCCGACTCCGCCCAAGTAAAGCTCGCAAAACTGAGTACCACCATCATGAATATAAGTTTCTTCATACCGCCCGCTTTCCTCGATCCGCACGGAGCGCCTCTTGCTGAATACACAATGCGTCGCACATGAGATAGAGCTAACCTTAGCTGCGTAGTAAGAACGAGTCTGAGCAATAGCGCTCACGCGAAAATGGTGCCGCACTCCCGATGCACTCAATGCTGTTTCGGGACACGATCAGGACGAATTACAGGGGAGATCAATTCTGCTCAGACCTCGGAAAGCGCCAGAGTTATATAGATCGAAATCCTCGAAACGCGAGGACTGAAAGAGGAGTATGAAAACCAGCACGAAAGACAAGGTCAAAGGCGAGTTTCACGAAGTGAAGGGAACGATTAAAGAACAGGTGGCCAAGATCACGAACGACCGTAATCTGAGAGCCAAAGGGAAAACCGAAAAGAGTTCGGGTAAAGTGCAGCAGCGCATCGGCCGTGCAAAAGAAGCCGTTGCGAAGCTGAAAGCAAAGCTGGTGGATTTATAGCGCGGACCGACAGCCTGAAGCATCCTCAAGGCGTGAAACCAAAAACTGTCACCGGACGCTGACAAAGATCGCCGACTCTAGCGAAGCACTCATCCGCCACTTCGAGACCATCGGGCTGCTGCCCCGCGTGAAGGAGGGTTCGTCTACGGCCGCGGAATCCTGCTAACTGCTTGAAGGGAAACTTGGTAGCGCTACCGGGAATCGAAGCAGATGCCCTATGAATTTTGCCGATAAAATTGAGAATTTCTAAGCCGCTGAGCACGTTGGACTTGCAAAGCAGGGAGGTCATGGCCGGGGTGCCGCAGCAGAGTATCCGCCGTCATGCGAGGTAAACCACCCAAGCACTCGCTTATCGAACTCCTGCTGATCGGCATTCACTGCACCGCAACCACCAGCATTGGGCATCTCCCTCCCCGACCCTTCTGGGTGATGTGTCCGCCAAAGTAACGTCCCCACTTGTACGCGCCACACCGTAATCCACCCCGTCCATAAACTGGAATCGTGTCTATCCATAGCACAACAGGGTTTATAGCGACGATTCAGCCCAACTCCACAACGCGATTCACGTCAATAAGTTAGCAAAGGGCGGAAGTTTGGTTGTCCAGATGCAACTCCCGCCAAAGGCGCATGTCCTCCGTCGGCCTATCTTATGATGAATTATGTCCAAGCAGTACGTTGTTTTTCGAGCACTTCGCTGCACAACCATTGCGCTGTCTCTCGCGCGGTCTTAAGAGACTCTTCAGTAGGAGTTCGCGTTGCCAACTAAACACTTAGCACTGAAATTGGGTGTCGCATTTGCTGCTCTAATTGCAATCTTAATGGCCGTAGGGCAGTTAGGGTTACGCCGGATGCAAACAATCGACGCGACCCTTTCCGACATCACCGGAAGTAAATCAACCGACCTCCAATTGGCACGAAGAGCGTTGATGATCTCCAATGACAATACCCGCATCGTGATGGAGCTAGTCCTCGTGGAGAATAGGCGACGTGTCGAGTCGCTGCTGGCGGCGCGTTCTCAGAATAGTAACGAAATCTCGAAAATAATCGAGGAAAGCGAAAGCCGCTGCAATTCAGAGAAAGAAAGGCAGGTGCTATCTGAGGTAAAAAGGACACGTAAACCGTATCTGGAAAGCTGCCAGCGAGCTATCCATCTGCTTGTCGATGAACGGAAACACGACGATGCGGAAAGGGTCATGATCGGTGAAACGCTGCCCGCGTTACACACGTATCACGCTGCGTGGGAAAGGTTCGTGGAGTTTCAGAAGGATGAATTGGACGCGGCCGTCAAACAAGCTCACGATGATTACGCCAAGGCCCGTCGCCTTGCTTCGTTACTGATTGGTTTGGCGGTAGTCCTCGCTGTGGTGATTGCGCTATTCGCAACTCGCGAGACGGCTCACGAGATTGCTGCGCGAACTGACGCAGAGAAAGAAGTGAGTAAGCTCAATGCGGGCCTCGAAGAAAGAGTGATGCAACGTACTAGCGAGCTTAGCGAAGCAAACAGGACTCTAATTCTGCAGACTACCGCTTTGGAAGCCACCGCCAATGCAATCGTCATCACAGACCACGAAGGCAAGGTCGTGTGGGTGAACCGGGCGTTTACCGCGATGACGGGCTATAGCAAAGGAGAAGCATTGGGGAACAACCTCCGCCTCTTGAAGTCCGGCAAGCAACCGCAGAGTTATTATGCCGATCTGTGGTCAACCATCTCGTCAGGCAAAGTCTGGCACGGCGAACTCGTGAACAGTCGGAAAGACGGAACAACCTACATTGAAGAGATGACGATCACGCCCCTGCGACTGGGAGACGGCGACACGACTGCTACTTATTTCGTCGCTGTCAAGCAGGACATCACCGAGCGGAAGCGGGCCGAGGAGGAACTGTACCGGGCACACCAGATGCTTCAGACCATCCTGAACACCATTCCTCAACGCGTGTTTTGGAAAGACCGGAACTGCACCTACGTGGGCTGCAACCGGGCTTTTGCGACCGATGCGGGTTTAGACAATCCAGCGGAGATCATCGGCAAAAGCGATTTTGACCTCGTCTGGAGTGAGACGGCTGAGGTTTATCGCACCGATGACAAGCTGGTCATGGAACAAGGATCGGCAAAGCTCGGCTATGAAGAAATACAGGACCGGCCCGACGCAGGCCGGGTGTGGCTCCGAACCAGCAAATTGCCCCTGTCGGACCGGGAGGGCAAGGTGACCGGCGTCATTGGAACCTACGAAGACATCACCGAGCGCAAGGTCGCCCAAGAACGGGTCCAATACTTAGCGTACTACGACGCTCTTACAGGACTACCCAATCGGACTCTTCTTCAGGATCGACTGGCGAAGGCACTTGCCAGCGCTCGTCGCCGGAAGGACAAAGTTGCGTTTCTGTTCCTCGATCTCGACAGGTTCAAAGACATTAACGACTCGCTGGGACACTCGGTCGGCGATCTCCTCTTGCAAGGGATTGCTGAACGGCTTAAGACGTGGGGGCGTGAACAGGACACCGTTGCCCGTTTAGGTGGTGACGAATTCCTAATCATGTTGACTCAGGTAAAAGACCTCACCGATGTGGCGGTCGCCGCCGAACGGCTCATAAATGCAATGACCGCTGCATTCGTCGTCCAAGGGCACTCCCTGAACATTAGTTGCAGCATCGGCATCAGCATTTTCCCGGAACACGGTGCGGACGGTGAAATCCTGATCAAGAATGCCGATGCCGCCATGTATAGCGCCAAGGACATTGGACACAATAACTTCCAGTTTTTTACAGCGGACATGAACGCTCAGGCGGTAGAGCGGTTGACCTTGGAAAGCAGCTTGCGACTAGCGCTCGAAAAGAAAGAACTTTTTCTTGCGTANNTATCAACCGCAGATGAATATCGCCACTGGAAGGATCACCGGGTTGGAAGCACTGCTGCGTTGGCAACACCCGGAATTGGGTCTTGTGCCGCCAGACAGGTTCATACGAATCGCGGAGAACAGCGGGCTGATTGTGCCGATTGGTGAATGGGTGCTCAGAACAGCCTGTTCACAAGCGCGGAAATGGCAAGACGAGGGCATTCCCGCAGTGTCAGTAGCGGTGAATGTATCGGCGATCCAGTTTCGCCAAGAGGCTTTCTGTGGACTCGTCAGGAAGGTGCTCCAAGAGACAGGACTTCCACCGCAATACCTCGAACTGGAGCTGACGGAAAGCCTGCTCCTAGCCAATGCGGAACTGATGTTATCAGTGGTTAAGGAATTAAGAGACATGGGGGTTACGCTGGCGATTGACGACTTCGGAACTGGCTATTCCAATTTCAGCTATCTGAGACGGTATCGGATCAGCAAGCTCAAGATCGACCGCTCGTTTATCCAGGATGTGGCGGTAAAGCCTGACGACGCTGCAATCACAACTGCAATCATTAGCATGGCAAAAAGCCTGAATCTCAAGGTGATCGCCGAAGGCGTCGAAGACGAGGTGCAAATGTCATTCCTGCGGGCACATCAGTGTGACGAAATTCAAGGATACTACTTCAGCAAGCCATTAACCGTGGACAAAGTCGCCGACAAACTGCGAGGCGACACTCCCGAGACGCACGCGCGAGCACAAGCAAGCGGGAAACAATCGTGACAGAGGACGACCTTATAAGGAGTGTATTTCACTATGTCGATAGGAATTGTACTTTTGTTGTCCGCTGATCCAGTTACAATTCAGCAGTGCAGCCGCGCTTTACAAGAATTTTCTATTTTGCCCGATGTCTGTCAGGAAGCGGCAGGCGCTCTTCATCTCTTGAACCGCCGAAAATTTGATGCTGTTATCGTCGATCTCCAGCTAGGAAAACAGGCCGGACTGATTTTGGACGAGGTGCATCTCTCCCCATCGAACCGAACAGCGGTGACATTTGCCATCAGCGGCAATGATGCGGAGGGCACAGCTTCCCGGAAGCGGTCGGAGTTTGTCTTTGAGAGGCCTCTTTCTATGCAGTCAATCCGCAGCACACTCAAGCCTGCTTATGGACTGATTTTAAGAGAACGAAGGCGCTATTTCCGGTGTCCCATCTCTATTCCCATCAGCATCCTGAGACAACGCATGCCGGAAGTTCGCTGCTACAGCGTGAACATCAGCGAAGGGGGCATGGCCGTGAGCACATTCGTTCCGCTCATCTTCGGAGAAGACGTGCAGGTTCAGTTCACCTTACCGGGTCATAAGGTACCCTTCGTGGCAGACTCGAAAACCTGCTGGCTGAAAACGGGTCGTCTCGGTGTTCGCTTTGTGTCTCTTTCGCCGGAACGCAAGTCTGAGCTACAGGGCTGGCTATCACGAAAGCTGGAGGAGTCGCTTCCGGAATCCGTTGCTTGTCAATTCCGGAAGGCGGAAGACCCTTCCATAGATGAGGAAAGGCCCGTCTCGTGAATCAGAAGATATTGTTCGTGGACGATGAACCAGCAGCGTTGAACTGCTATAGGCAATTGCTGGAGAGCGAATTCGACATTGCAACCGCTGGCAGCGGTGAAGAGGGCTTGGTATCGCTCCACAATCACGGTCCCTTTGCAGTCGTTATTTCCGCCATGCAGATGGCTGGCATGGATGGAGTGCAATTCCTGAAGCGTGTGCGCCAAGTCGCCCCAAGCACAATTAGGCTTCTACTCACGGGCAGCCTCGATCTCAACGACGCAGTAAGTGCGGTCAACGAGGGATGTGTATTCCGCTTGCTTATTAAGCCTTGCGAGGAGTCTCTCCTGACGGAAGCGATCACCACGGCGCTGGATTGTTACCGCGAACGGAAAGAAGAGCGAGTACGGATAGAGCTACCCATACGTTTATACCGGACCACCCAAGGTCTGAAGCTTCAGTTGGCCCACACCGTCGATATCTCCAACTCAGGAGCACGGATTGCTGGGCTCGAAGAACCGCTCGAACCCGGAGAGATTGTCAAGGTGGAATGCGGTAACCGGGAGGCACCTTTCCGGGTGGTATGGTCTGGTGCGCAGGGTACTGCTGGGGCGGGTCAGGCTGGCCTTGAGTGTCTGGCAGCGGATGCAGACCTCTGGAAAGTGGACCTACTCCAACTGGACGGCAAACCTCTGATGCATGCTCGCGCAGTACAGAGGGGGCTTCTACCGCAGGAGAAACCGCCGCTAGAGACCCTCGATTACGCTGGAGACTGCATGCAGGCACGCATGATAGGCGGAGACTACTACGATTTTCTCGATATGGGTCCGGGGGAAGTCGGGTTCGTATTGGCGGATGTTGCAGGAAAAGGTATCGCGGCTGCGCTGCTTATGGCAAGTTTGCAGGGAAGCCTCTACAGTCAGTACAGCAGCCAGCACAGCACTGGCTCGCAAGATATTCCCCAATTACTCGCCTCGGTGAATCGCCACTTCTACAGGCACACGGCGAAAGACCGTTATGCCACTTTGTTTTTCGGGCGGTATAGCAATGCCACACGCACTCTGCATTATGTCAATTGCGGACACAACCCTCCCATACTGCTCCGCAAGGGAGGTGCGGTTGAAAGGCTTAGTGCGACCGCCACAGTACTGGGCCTGTTCTCGGATTGGGAGTGTTCCGTGGCCGAAGCTCGGTTGGAAACCGGAGATGTCTTGAGTCTCTACACCGATGGGATCACAGAGACAACTGGTCATAATGGAGAAGAATTCGGCGAAGCACGTCTCTTGGAAACGCTGCGCAAGAACCGGGACCTTGAAGCTTCGTACATATTGCGAAACGTGGAGAACGCTGCGAAGCAATTCAGGTTGGGCGAGCAAGAAGACGATCTGACGTTGGTGATCGCTCGTGCCCGATAACTGCGTAGGGGCTGACCTCGGATTCCAGTGCACAGTTGATAATATGAAGAACGCTTTTCCTCGTGAAGCATCTTGGACAATGGAAGTCACGTGCGTAAATGGTCGGGTATCCGATCACAAAACCGGGAGAGTTCGGCAGATGTTTGGATCACCATCTCGACATTGTTTCGCAGCCCACCACACAGCGCCAAGTGTAATTGCGGAGTCGGCTTGCTCCTGTGCGGACCGCACAGATTGTCAACTTCAAGGGCAAAGTGGTTCACAGAGATTAGTCTTCTGACCATCCGAACCGACCGGAAAAAGGGCGGTAAATCCCAATGATTTGGAGACGGCGGAATCGAGCCTTTTGAACCAACCCCTCGGTGGTGCCTCACGGCTGGATTGACGTTCACTAGTGGAAAAAGGATTTCCCGACACCTTTGCCAACGTCAGACGCAGTATCTCGATTTCTGAGGAAAGGAGCACAGAGCCAACACGCTCGCTAGGGTTTCAAGGAACATAAGCGTTGAACCCAACCAAGTCGCCTATTTGTCTGTCCTTCATTCATTCGTTCATTGCATTTGTTATAACTTTATTGTGCAGAGACACGACATTCCGATTCTGAAGCATCCGTTGGATTTACCGAGTGCGTTCACGGCGGACGGTCTCGTCGCGGCAGTGCGCAGAGATAAGCGTCTCTCGTCTGAGGCGGTACCGCGAGTTTGTTTGCTCGAATTTGATGGCGATTTGACCGACTGGATGGAGGACGCCGGACATCTGCACCTGTACAGGGATTGGGCTTGCTTCCATACGACGATGCACACGCTTGAGGTGGATGGCACTCTCTGCGGAGTCATCTCGCGCACGATCGGCGGTTCGTATGCCGTGTTGGTGGCCGAACAGTTGAAGGCGTCAGGCGCGGAAATCGTGCTCGGCCTGACTTCGGCGGGTAGGGTTTCGCCTTCGCTCCCGCTGCCGAGCTTGGCTGTCATCGAGCAGGCCATTCGAGACGAAGGCACGTCATATCACTACCTTCCTCCAAGCGACGTGGTTCACGCTGATCCAATCCTCGCCATGCGGCTGGTAACAGAGATCGGCGCATTAGGAGTTCCCACGTTTTCTGGTTGCGTTTGGACGACTGATGCTCCATACCGTGAAACACAGCAACAACTTGACGAGCACGCGGCCAACGGGGTTCTCGCCGTCGAAATGCAGGCGGCATCACTACTCGCGTTCTCCCAAACTAGGAAGGTGCCAGTCGGAGTTGTTGCGCTAATGACCAATGCCGTAGACCATACAGATGACTGCTTCGACAAAGGCTCGCATGAGTTCGGGCTGCGGCTAGTTCAGGCAATGTTCCGTGCTGGTCTTCGGTATCTCGGCAGGACGTAACGTGGAAAACCTTCAGGAACTCGAAATCAGAAGCAAAGTCCGCGAAGCGTATACCGCAGCAGCAGACCGTCCCGGTGAGAAACATCCGTTTCCCATTGGGAGGGCGTTCGCAGAGAGTCTAGGCTATCCCGCTACGCTGCTGGATACCCTTCCTTCGCAATCGGTAGACGCCTTCGCCGGAGTTTCCAATGTTTCACTTTTTGCGGAAATATCCGAAGGAACAACGGTCTTGGACTTGGGCTGCGGCGCTGGTCTGGACTCGTTAATTGCCGCCCGTCGCACCGGGCCGAGTGGCAAAGTGATCGGTATTGATTTCAGCGCCGTCATGTTAGAACGGGCACGTCAGTCCGCAAAAGCCGCCAACATTGAGAACGCGCAATTCGAGCAAGCCGATGCGGAGCAGCTTCCGGTCGCGGCAGCATCGGTTGACGTGGCTTTGGTAAATGGCATTTTCAACTTGAATCCAGCGCGTGAGGCAATATTTAAGGAACTCGCCAGAGTGCTCAAGATCGGGGGCAAGCTGTTTGGCGCCGAACTTATCCTTGGGAGAACGCTACCGCCCAACGTGAATCAAACCGCCGCCGACTGGTTTGCCTGAATCGCTGGAGCGAAGGAAGGAGATGCCTTCCTAAATGAGTTCCACGAAGTCGGATTCGAGCAGGCGACAGTTATCCGCACTCTGCGTAACGCTAGAACCAAGAATCCGTATGTCATGGCAGCAGAGGTTCGCGTCACTCGATGAATAGAATTGGTCAGTCTGACATTACTACCAAGATATGTTGGATGACCTTCATCTGACTGCGCTAATTCGCTAGGGGTTTCGCACGGTTAGAGGGTCGCCAGTCTCGTGATCCTTAATTTGAAAGCGCAGGAAATCGTGGATAGCGGCAATGCCATCGGGAGAATCGGTAGTGATCTTTATCCTTGCTCCGTTATCCATCATTTCCGCCGTGTAGTGAATCGCCCCTTTCAGCTCCTTCATCGTGGGGACGCCGGGAGGGGTTTGGTCATGCACGAAATGGGGAATGGAGAAGTTGCCTTCGGAGAACATCTCGGCAATGTGTTTCAGATGCATCTGGATGGTGCCGATCTGGTCGGTGTTCTTGGCGTCGTTGGCCGTGACCTGCACTATGCCGCCGTTCGGCACGAGGATGAAATGGTGAGTCGTACTTGTTTGACTGAAATCCATGCCAGCGTGGGACTCACCGCGCTGTACAACGCCCGTGTGATGATCGTCGGTCTGGGCCATCAGGATGGAGGAGACAAGCAGGAGAAAAGTCAGCGCAGCGTGTTTCATGGTCGGCTCCAAGAATAATTGTCGCGAACAGCTGTAGCTGTTGAAAAACTCGGTT
>PLWX01000074.1:0-300 GCA_003151155.1 Acidobacteriaceae bacterium | reverse complement strand
ATCGTCAGGGTGGAACCTTTCAGGATTGCAAACCGTCTCCTGCGAAACTCCGCAAGCGTGCGAGTAACCGTCTCCCGAGAAGTGCCGATGATCTGCGAAATTTCGTCATGGGTCAGGGAGAGCTTCACCTTGGAGTCCACGTTAGAATTTGAACCAATCGACCACTCCAACAAAAGTCGAGCAAGGCGCTCGGGAACTGAATGTGACAGGCCGAGAGACCGAATTTGCTGGTAAGCCGAATTGCAATCCTTGCTCAGATGCTGGGCAGCTTGCAGGCAGGCATCACCATGCGTTTGCAGA
>PLWX01000130.1 GCA_003151155.1 Acidobacteriaceae bacterium | reverse complement strand
GCCCCGTGTAAGTGGCTAAATTTCGAAGAATTAAGGTAATCCGCACTGAAAGCGGACTCGGGAGGTAACAGGGCGTATCAGACGTGAGAATATTGCTTTCAACGCTAATCGGCGAAGGTTCAAGGGAGGATTCATGCTGAAAAGAGAGGTTGTTATCAGTATCCTCGTGGGCGCTCTGACCGTCGTGCTGCCCTGTGCGGCGCAAACTCTGACGAACGGCGAGCTCTCCGTCACCGTCAACGACGAAGAGGGATCTTACAGTTTGGCGCCGCGCTACGGTCAACCGGTGCTTGCCGCCCGCGTGGGAGCGCAGGTTGATCATGAATGGCTGCGCTCATCCGATTACGCGCATTGTCGATCGGCCTCCTCATCCTTCAGCGATGAACTCGGCCCTGGGCACCAAGTATCAGTGATATGCGGTGGACGAGAAGGCAGCCCGGACTTGGTTTATGTAGTGCAGTTGTATGACCAGGAGCCCTACGGAGCGTTGCAAGTTAAGGTGCACAACGGAACCGGGCGGCCGGTCGTAGTCCAGGCAATTCGCAGTGTCGACGCAGTTGGTCAACCGCTTGTCAATCTCGGTGGCCGGGCAAGCGCGAACCGGGTCCTTTCCGACAGTTTCAGCGAGGATTGGCCTGATCTGAAGATTTACGATCTGGGTAAGGCGCCGGGTGGAATGCATCGCGGCGTAGGAAGTCAGCTCATTTACAACAGGAAAAGCCAGGAATCTCTATTTCTTGGCGCCTTAACTTCCGATCGGTTCTTAACGATCATGCATCTTCAAGCCGATGACCGCGGCGGAGAAGAAAAAATCGCCTCCTACACCGTCGAATCCACCGGTACGACCGAAATACAGAAGGATTTCGATTTGAAGCAATCTCCGGTCGACGACCAGGTCGAGCTAACTCTGACGGTCGCGCCGGGGCAAGAACTCGCCTCAGAGCGAATACTGTTCGAAGTCGGCAAGGACTACCATCGTCAACTGCTGGCATACGGAGATGCGATTCGTCGCCTCCACCATGCGCGCGTCAATGGCGAAACTCCGATGGGTTGGTGGAGTTGGACCGCCTATTATGGCGCGATCAACGAGGGCGAAACCCTAGCCAATGCGGACTGGCAGTCCCAGCATTTGAAGTCACTCGGATACAAGTATTTTCAGATCGATGAAGGCTATCAGTATGCGCGCGGAGAGTTCACCATGACAAACGCGGTGCAGTTCCCGGATGGCATGCGCTTCGTAGGGCACCGCATCGTTGCGGACGGCTTGACCCTTGGCCTTTGGACTGCGCCGTTCGAGGTTACCACCCGAGCCTGGGTCTACGAGCACCATAAAGATTGGCTCGTTCACAACGCAAAAGGTCAACCCATTGCGATCGGTGATGTCTGGCACCAAGGCACCGACCGTCTTTATGCGCTGGACGCCACAAACCCCGGCGCACAGGACTATCTGCGCGAAACCTACAAAACCATTGTCCGTGAGTGGGGGGTACGCTTCATCAAGCTGGACTTCATGGATACGACAGCGATCGAGGGCTATTACTACCGACCCAACACGACCGCTCTCGAAGCGCAACGTATCGGCCTTCAGATCATCCGTGACACCGTCGGCAATGACGTTGTCTTGGACAAGGACGGCAGTCCGATGCTCAACCCTGTCGGCCTTGTGGACACCGGTCGGGTCTCCGCAGACACCGGACACAACTTTGAACGCACCAGGGCTGCTGAGCCTGGCATCGCCGCGCGCTTCTACATGCACCATAACTTTTTTATCAACGACCCAGATGCGTTCAATGTCACGGACAGCTATTTGATGGAGGAACGTGAGTCCCAACCTCCCGTTTCGTTACCCGGCGGCCAGGCGTCGATCGCACTTTCTGCTGTCTCGGGCGGCATGTACGAGATTGGAGACGACATGCTTTTGCTGGGCTCGGAGAAAGACCGCCTTGCGTTAGTTGAGAACCGCGACCTGCTGAACATGGTGAAAGTTGGACGAGCTGCCACGCCGCTCGATCTGATGACTTACGAGCCCGAGGATGAACAACCGAGCATCTTCTTCCTCCGGGAAGACCGACGCCAATCCATGCTGGTTGTTTTCAATTGGACGAAAACAGCACGCACGCATGCCCTGGAGTTGGCCGATCTTGGCCTCCGCGTCGGCGACCCATTCGTCGCAACCGATGTGTTCAACCCGGACGAGCGTGTGCCCATTGCGGGAACTGCAGTGAGAATCACGAACGAAGACCCTCAGTCCGTGAAAGTGATCAAGATTGTTGACACCAAGATTGCGCCGGCTGCGCCTACGATTACGGCGCAAGTGCCCTCGAGGGCTAACGCCGGCGAGACCATCGAGTTCTCGGCAAAGGTCGATGCAGCGGGCGTGCCCTCAATCTCTTATCTCTGGGACTTTGGGGACGGGACGACTGCAAATGGGAGCAAATCCTCCCACACTTACACTCGAGCAGCCGATTTCGATGTACATCTCACTGTGGAGGGATTAGACGGTGTATCGGCCCAGCAGACCTTTTCGGTCAAAGTAACCGGAACGCTGCACGTGATGCCAAAGCTTCGCGATAATCGACGGTTCGTTGAGCCCACCAGCCATTGAGGGTACGGTCGGCGTCTGGTCCGGCACACCCGAAAGCCGTTTGTCTGATTGCGGCAGAGAATGCGGCAGGGCGGGAAAGGAATAAGATTTGCCTCCTCGGGTCGCCGGATGCACTCCGCTGGATTTCGCCGTTGACGCTTCTCGTGCCTGCATTTTGGTCCGGAAGCGTCAGAGCTGAAGATGCGGAGTCTATACAGCGATATCGTGGATATCGTCCAGTGGCACAGACGCGTCGTAGAGGATTCGCTTCAAGCGTGTATGTTCCGCGATTTTTGCCGGATCCGCAAAGTACCAATGCGCTTCAGTCAAGCCAGGGGCTCTGCGTCCGATCTCCACCGTTTGACCGATGGCAGTGCCGCCATCGATGAAAGTCCAGTCGCTTTCAACCCGATGGGCCGCGTAAGAGAACTTGGGACCGGCGTCATCGATAAAAACGCGAACCTCTATGTTGTTGCTGGCGTGAGACCGCATGATCCTCATTGCGTCGGGGGTATTTCGTTCTCGTTGGTAAAGACAAATACTCTCGTGGAGTGCGCTTGCTTGTTATCCTTCTGGCATCAAAGCAGACGTTTCCCCAGACTGCCGTCCCACACCTTCAGGTATTCTGGGATCGTTGTCGAAAAGATCTCTGTTTTCGCCCTCAAATACATCTCGGTTAAGAACAATCCATAGTCGACCCTGATTTTCAGAAGTCCGCGCCCGAAGTCTTCGCTGTCCACCTTAAAGTTGTTTACCCAGGAGTCGAGCGTATTTTCGAAGGCCCAGTGATCGACCTTGAATGCGCTACGACAGTTTTTCATGATCGTTCTCAGGTTCGTCTCGAAATTGGGATTCGTATGTCGCAGCCGCCCGTGCTTTTCGATGGTTGCCAGGAAGTGATCACAAGCAGCGGAAACGGAAGCTTCGTACTTGTTGTCCTCGCGTCTGCGATACGTCTCGTAGGCGATGCCTCTCAGGTCAGACGGAAGCTTCACGACCTCATCCGCGGCCAGCAGAAGAAAAGCGCGCTCTCGCCCCAAGTGTCCCGTGAACAGCCCAAGTTCGATGAGCACATTGTCGCGAGGAGCAAGACTTTGCATGCCTCGGGACATCACGAGATCATCCGGGGCGAGAATCAGCACAGCAGAATCACACCTCTCCGCTTCATCTTCGATCGAATCGAGTGTGTAGGAGCCGGGATCGAAAATATCGTGCCAGAGATCGACTAAATGTGCACTGATCACCAATCAGTCGAACTCCCCTGCATCCGTTGCGGTATCAGTCAGTGGCCTACTGAAAGGATTCCATTCCGATGAAGCGAGCGGTTTTGTATGCACGTATTTCGACATTTGACCAGCATCCCGAGACACAGTTGCTTGATCGGCGTCGGCTGGCGGAGCAACGCGGCTTCGGAATTGTTCACGAATATATCGACAAGATTAGCGGCGCGAAGGCGAAGCGCTGGGATTGCCACTGGTTACGTTCGCCGTGCAACTGGTTCGACATTCAACACAGTCCTGATCCACGTGATTAACAATGTCGTCCTTCTCACCCTCGGATTGCATTTGTTCGGCCACTGAAACCGCACTGCGCTAAACTGTTTCAATTGGCGCATCATCACCGAAGCGCTCGCCGTGGTCCGATCGGTCCCGATATGTCGGCAAGGGTTCGCCGTTTTTTGTTACGCTGCAATCTGTCCTGCAAGTACTGAGAGAGACCTCTCGAGGGCGATTGGATCCTAGGGTTGTACTCCCAAAGCGTCCGGTAGATCTCCGCCACGAGCTCCCCGGCGTTCCGTGTCGACCTTCATCTGTACGAGGCATTTACCCACACGTGACGGGAAGGGAACGATGGTCATGGAAGCAAATACTCCTCCTGATGTTGCACAGAAGACGGATACGGACGACCTCGACCTTCCTGCCGAGCAAGTCGTGGTGGCTTACCACGAGAGAACGAAGCACC
>PLWX01000024.1 GCA_003151155.1 Acidobacteriaceae bacterium | reverse complement strand
GTGTATGTCCCGGAGGCAACGGCGCTGTTGTTATATCCGCTGGCGACCGCTATGGCCTCGATCGTGGTAGTCGTACTCACCGTTAAAGTCGTGCAGACCGGAGAAGTCGCACTCGGTATGCTTCTGTCGGTCGTGCAGTGGATGACGCTGCCCGCCGTAGTATCCGACAGCGTCACCGATTGTGGCGCTGAATAAGTGCCGGGGGCCGGGCTAAATGTCGGAGTCGCCGCCGTCGCCTGACCATTCGTGACGTAGGTCCAGTCAAGGATCTCCTGAATTGCGGTCTGTCCTCCGGTGCCACCAGTGAATCCCAGGTAGGCAGTGTTCCTCCCAACGGTGGATGGAATGTTGATTGGCCAGCTGGCGCTGAAGGTTTGCGATGAGTTGCTGGCGTCTGCAATGGTCATGGCCAGCGTCGTGCCGTCATAGGTTGCGTGGACGTTAAACACGTCGCCGCTGAGCAGCGACACTCCCGAACTCGTCATGTCCAAGGCGGGAGTGGTAGGAGAAGCGCCATTGGTGTACAAGCCGGTAGAATCTGTGCCTTCGCCGGCATTGCTGTAAATATCGAATTTCACCGCGATGCTCTTCGCGATCCCCGGCGTCCCTCCCGGAGTGTCTGGACCGTAGCCCAAACCACCGCCCACCGGCCCCAGAGCCGTCGGTCCGACACCTTGGATGGTGAGAGTGAAGCCGTCCGCGCTGGCGCTGCTTAGTTGAAACCCGAAATCGGTTGTGAACGTTTGAATGTTGATCGGCGTGCTGAGGAATACACTGCCCGCTTCGCTCGCTCCCGTATCGGTAATTCGCAGGCGCGTGCCGTTGAGTTTGGCGCTTCCGTTAAAGGTCAGCCCGGTGGAGGTAAAGCCGCTGCCAAAATTGATTCCGGTCGCGCCGGGATCGATCGTGTACGTTGCGCTCGCAATCGCGCTGGAAGTGTATCCAGTGGCAGTGGCAATCGCTTTCAGCGTTGCCGTCGAACTGATCGTGACGCTGCTGCACGCGGGTGAACTTGGCGTCGGCGTGGAGCCATCCGTTGTGCAATGAATGGTCGCGCCCGCAGTGCTGTCGGATAGAGCGACGTTGATTGCGCTGGTATAGCTGCCCGGCGCAGGACTGAGGGTCGGTGTTGCTGCCGTTGGAGTCGTGCTGATCGTGCCATAAGCCGACACCTTGAACTGGCTGCCCACGTATACTTTGCCGTTAGCGACGATTGGTGTGGCAAATTTTACAGCTCCTCCCGGGACATCGCGGTTGTTCGCGGCCTGGCTGCTCTTGTAGAGCATGGTCGCGAGGTTGGTTGCGTCGTAGGCATAGAGCACCTGGCAATTCGAACCGCCGCTGCAAGTTGATCCAAAAGCGCTGTCATCCAATCCCCAAACGATTCCGTTGCTGTTGCCGTTAGCCGAAACGGTTGGTGAAGGAGCGGCGAAACTGAAGGCTTTGGCAGTGACCGACGTCGGAGAGGTGGAAATCAGACCACTGTTATTCGCATTAAAGGAGAATGCTTTCAGATTGTCAGGCCCGCCTCCGTCCGTGCCTCCGCCCCAATACACGCTGCCGTTCCAGTACGCTGGCGTGCCCCACACTCCAGAGGTTGCACCCGGAATTTCCTGCACGATATTTGGATCGTTCCCATTGCAGGCGGGCACCTGATTGACGCAGTATCCCCCCAACTTGTTGCGGTCGAGCACATACATCTTGCCTTCCTTGCCCATCTGGGTCAGCAGTTGTTGGCCGGATGGGAGTGTCGGCAGGAGCACTAATCCGCCGGATGCGACGTCTGTATCGCCGCCCGATAAACTGCTTTGGTTATAGGGAGTGAAGTAATCCAAAACTGGAAAGTTGCCGCCGCTGGGCGGGCCAAGTTTGACAATGCTATCGCCGTAATCCGTAGTGCCGTTCCAAGTGCCATTTCCAGTTGCGAAAAAGATGTTTCCGTTGGCATCCGCAGCCAGTCCGCCTCCACTCATCCAAACGCCATTCGCGCTGCCGTTGGCTGACGTATTAAACGCAGCTTCCTGGGCCAGTGTGCTGGCACTGTACGACATGATCCAGCCGTGCCAGGGACTTTCGTCGCAATGCGACGACCAGCCAATCACCACGTGCCCATTCTCCAGCAACAGGGCTGGGCGCTGATTTTCCAGATGCGGACTGAAACTGACCGTAGTGCCGTTTCCGTCGGATGCCGTTCCTGGAACCGTCGCCTGGATCGATACCGGCCCACCAAACTTCTCGGCCGAAGTCGCGACGTCAATAGCGTGCAAATACTGGACCAGGCTGCCACTGACCTTCGACTTCGCCACCACATAGAGCGTTCCGGTGGTGGTATCGATCACGGGAGTCCCGGTGATCCCAACCTCGGGCACCAGGTCGCCGCACCCGAGATCGGTGCTGCTGTTCACCGTGCTGCCCCCGGAGGGAATCAGGCTGATCTGCCAGTAGATGGTTCCCTTGTCTGCGTCAATCGCGTACAAGCTATCGTGCTCGGTGGCGACGTAAAGTACGTTGTGAGTGCCGCCGGCAATATTTACGTTCGAAAGATAGAGAGGCTGGGCGTAAACCCATCCATCGACAGCGACGGAAAATAACTTGCCAAATTGGCCGCTGTTTACATTTGCGGGAGTGAGAATTGTCTCCTGCGTGTTCTGAGCCGTCCGGGCATTGTCGTTGTGATACGTGGTGACGTTCACCTGCGCTTGCAGCGCAACGGAGCATAGGCAGAATAAAGTGAGCACGACGACGCCGACGCAATTGCTTGTTCTTTTCATCAGATGGACTTCAAGCACGACTCAGAACTGATAACGACCAGAAAACAATGGGAGGGATTTCCTTTCTAACAGTAGTTGGCAGAGAATGCAATCTCCAAATCGGCCGAAAAAAGGCGTGGGACACGGCAATTAGGATATTCCACTGAACAAGAGGGGAAGCCGGCAAGGCTTTATGAAAAGTCTGCATATGGCTAGATCGAACGGGGGTGTCAATGGGGGAGGTCACCCGACATATCCCTGGCACGCCGTCTGATATCCGTTGACCTGCGTGAGATAAGGCTGGTCGACGGCCCGCGTGCCGACATATTGCGCTTGCACGCTGGCGGTCGCCCCGAATTGATGCTCGATTCCTAAACTCCACTGCATGAAATAGGGCGCGTGGAGCTTGCCGCTCGGGACCGCCGTGATCGATACAGGGGGAAGACAGGTGGACGGATTCCCGAGCGGAAACGCGCAGGAAAGCTGGCCTTGCGCGAACCCGGAATTGAAGCGCTGATTCGCCGCTACCGTCGCATCAATGGCGCTGTTGGGAACGCCCGGTGCGATCCCCGTGCCGCCGACAGTTCCAAGTAGGCCCCCTTGGAAGGTTTGAACATAAGGTGGATTCACACCGATCAGGTCGGCGATGCTTCCGGGCATGATGTCGCTGAAAACACCGAAGCCCGTCCGCAAGACGGTGTTGTGCTGGAACTGCCATGAAATGGCCGTCCGGGGCTGAAGAATCGCCAGCGGAGTGGAAGCAAAGAGCGTTCCGAGATGAGTTTGAATCGCCTCGCTCAGCGGTTGGTTGACATCGTGCGAGATGGAATCGAATGAACCCTTGAGTCGCGCGACTTGGTTGTGCGGGTTCAGCGGATTGGAGTTGAAGGTATCGCGAACACCAATCGTCCAGGTTACGGTCGGCATAATTTTCCATGTGTCCTGGGCATAGAGATCCAGGTTCAAGAAGTTAAAAGGCTCGTTACGCGATGTGGAGAAGGTTTCGTTCGCTGTCGATGCTACGCCATAAATGAACTGTGGCAGGGTGAAGTAACTCACCGTTGGGACGGCGCCCTGGCCGAAGTCGTAATCATTCAGGCGAAGGATTCGGGTGTTCGTGCCGAAGCGGAGTTCGTGGGCGCCGTGACTCCAGGCGAGATTGTCATTGATGAAGAACCGCGCGGCGCGTCGGCCTTGAACCCAATTGTTATCGAGTCCACCGATCGTAGTGAATGGTGCGTTCGCGCCGCTGCCTTCGAGGACGATCGGAAAAGCAGC
>PLWX01000146.1 GCA_003151155.1 Acidobacteriaceae bacterium | reverse complement strand
GGTTCATCGTGACCAACCTGGAGACCCCGAGCTGGGCGGTGGTGCGCTTCTATAACAAGCGGGGTACGGCGGAGCAGGGGATCAAGGAGGGGAAGCAGGCGGTCAAGAATGACGGGCTCTCTTGCCATCGGTTCCGCTCGAACCAAGTCCGGCTGGCATTGAGTCTGCTGGCCTGCAACTTGGCGGTGATCTTCTCCGCCTGGCCAGGCGTGAGGATCCACAATCCGCACGGGCACCGTATCGCGTGGATGCAGGACGGGACCGAATATCGAGTGCCGAAGGATGCGGTCCGATGTCCCGGCAACTGTGAAGAGTGTGGCATCTGCTTTCGGCTGCCCAAGCTGGGCCGGGACGTCGTCTTTCACAAGCACTAACGAACTGGCTCCCTTCTCCCCACGCTCTTCTGACCGCGCTACACCGCTCCACCCTGCACCGTAAAACTCCCCACACGTGGGGACTAGCTCGTCCCTAACCCCAACCAAAGACTCACCCCACGCCAGATAGCAAATCTGGCGTGCCAGTTCACCCACTAATAATTAATAAGGAGCAACCATGGCCCTCTATCGCAGAGGTTCCATCTGGTGCTCGCTCAACTCCAGGCGAAGGTCCTGTCAGGAAATGGGGTTGCGGATGAGCTCAAAAGCTCGATGTCCTTGGCGGACTTCAAACCTCAATTCCTGCGGTACATTGAGGCCAAATCCACCGAGCATCTCCGGACTGCGATCTTCTATCGGCAGACCTACGAGAAGATCCTGGAGGAATGCCCGGCTCTCGCAAGCACGAGACTCGATGAAATAGATGAAGCGCTGATCGATCGGTACATGATCGAACTGCAAGGCAAGCTTCGGGTCGCCACCATCAATCGCCGACTGGCAACGTTGCGACGGGCGCTCCGGCTCGCTTACTCCTGGAAGCTTCTTCATCGAGTGCCCGCCATTAAACTTCTGCGAGGCGAACGCCAACGGGAATTTATCTTCACACCCGAACTGGAGGACAAATACCTGGAGCTGGCCCCGGAGCCGCTGCGCTCCGTCTTCCAATTCCTCATTGAATCGGGAATGCGCCTCTCCGAGGCACTCCAACTTCCCCGGAAGAACATCGTCCTGTACGCGGATCAGGACAATGGCATCTGGGGATATATCAAGAACGAGAGCGGTAAAACCAAATACGCCAGGAGAACGGTGCTCGTCACGGCTGGCATGCGCGAAGTGATTCTGCGCTGGATGTCACTCTCACCGGACGCAAAACTCCTCTTCACAACTCCGGACGGCCGGCGTCCTCTGTCCCGACACACGCTGAACGATCAAGCCAGGAAGGTGCGCGAGAAACTTGGGTTGCCATGGGATTGCGTTGCGCATTCCTGCCGGCATACGTTTGGCACCAGGCTCGGAATGGCCGGCGCGGATGTATTCACGATCCAAGCTGCTATGGGGCATGCCAGCGTCGCAATGAGCCAGCGCTATGTTCATCCGACGCCAGATTCCCTGAAGCGTGCGGTCCGCGGCATGTTGGAGTTCGACCAGAAGCAACGCAAAGTCCAGAGCAGGTAGCGAAAAACACCACTTGCATCCGCTAGTCGAAGTTGCGGAACAAACCGAGGCGGGCAACGAAGAAGGCAAACTCCCGGTCGAACGGCATGAGCCAGTTGTAGCTCAGGACGAAATTGTGGGTAACGTCGAAGTTGCAGAGGGCGACGCTCCGGCGCGGATCGTATGGGTAGACGGAGTCTTGCAGGCCGGAGGCGTTGTCCATGCATTTGCTGAAGGTGTAACCGGCGAGGAAGCTCAACGTACTCGACTGATAGCTGGCACTCGCCTGCAACGAGTTGTAGCTGGAGTTCGCAATCGTGGAAACGAAGGGGTTGGTATCGAAGAGCGGCCCGAGCGGCCGCACCGAAGGAATTACTTTTCCGTCGGCGGTCACCCACGGAGTGGTGGTCCCGATGGATTGCCCGTTGACGACTGTGACCTGGAACGGCGGCGTCTCGCTGAACGGTCCGCAAGGGCCGGCGCTGTTCGGCCCGAGATTGTTGGGATCGCTCAAATACAGGCACTGCGCCTGGTTGGCGGGATTTGCCTCGACCGTGGCGACCAAGCGATGAGCCTGGTTGCCGACATAACTGGCGGTAAGGACGGTGTTGGCCCCGACCTGCCTCTGGATGGAGAGCTCGTAGTGTTCGGAGTATGGGAGCTTGTTCCTGGAATCGAACGACCAGTCGTAGGAGAGCGGTTCGACTTGCGCCCACGGGAAGGTGGTGTCCGGGTTTGACGGAGAAACATTGGTCGGCGGGTATGGGAACGGGAAGCGCTGTCCTACGGATGAGCCGGTGGAACGAGTGAGGTACGGCGCTTCGAGCAGCGGCGGGTTGGCGCTTCCGTAATACAGGCCGTATGGAGGATCGCCGACCTCGAGGAACTGCGAAAGATCTTCCACCGAGGTGTAGTAAAGACCGGCGCCGAGGCGGATGCTGCTGCGCCCGGGGCCACCGAAGATTCTTGCCGAGAATTCCGGATGTAGCGTTGGGCGAGTAGGCGAGGCCAAGACGCGGAGAGAAGTTGTGCCACTGGGTCGATCCCAGCGTGCGCGGGACACCGGGGTCGCCGGCCACCACGTAGCCAAGCGGCGCGCCCGGGAACTTCCCGGACTGCTTGCCCGGGATGATGGTTTCGGTTTTGCTCTGGGTATCGTACCACGGCATGCTGGCTTCCCAGCGGAGGCCGTAGTTGAAAACAAGGTTGGAGGTGGCGCGCCAGCTATCCTGCGCAAACAGTCCGTAGTACTTGGTGCGGGAGTCAAGGATCTGCGGGCTGGCCTGGGTGAGGCTGTCAGGTGCGCCGATGAGGAAGTCGGCGAAGTCAATGCCGGTCTCGCTGCCGGAGAATCCATACTGACCGTTTTCTGCTGCGAGATTGCGCTCGTTGATCTGGTCATAGTGGAACTGCCCACCGAACTTCAGCGAGTGCGTACCGATCACCTTGGAGAAGGTGTCCAGCCACTGGAAGGAGTTGTTGTACTGCCGCGTGCTGACTTGCGGCACACCGATCGCAAAGTTGTTAAAGGTGATGTATGGTACGCCTTCCAGGGATGGCTGTATCGGACTGATGCCTCCGGTGTCCGCACCCCAGGGTGTAACGAAACCCAATTTTGACAATGTGAAGTCGGAACCGATTCCACCCGTGGGGGTCGCCAGGGCAAGCGTGTTGCGGACGTAGCTGAAGCGGAACTCGTTCACCGATGTGGTGCCAAAAGACTTGGTATCACCGAGATTTACAAGCTGGGCGCGACCTGCGGTGACTCCGGAGTAGGCAAAGCCGGTTGCCGGCACACTGGCGCCGCCATTCGGATAGGGCGAGTTGAGAAGGTAGTCGTCGATGAAGTAATAGCCGAAGAGATTGCCGAAGCGCGATGTCTGGTCAATGCGAACACCTCCCTTGTCGTCGCGGAGGGTTTGAGCGTAACCAGAGGAGACGAAGAAGTTGTTGGGGGCATTCGGTTGCGGAATGAGGCCGAGATTCAACATGCTGCTGGCGACGGGGGACCAGGCGCTCTTAGGGATCACGGCGTTAGGAAAAACGCACTGGGAGCTGTTCGTACACCCTGCCGTGTAATACGGTTCCTGGTCAGTCACGGAGTAGCCGAGTCTCTGGGATAGGAGGCTTGCAAACCCAGGTCCGTTGACAGCACCGCCGAAGGAGTCGGTTGAGTCCCTGAAGTCACCGGAGAAGTTTGCCACCGATGGCATTTGGGTATTCACCGTGGGCGCTTGGGTTTGGCGCGTGCCTTGATAGTCGACGAAGAAGAACGTCTTGCCCTTTTTGATCGGGCCGCCGAAAGTGCCGCCGAACTGATTCTGACGGAATACTGGGGTCGGATCGCTGTGCTGCGCGAAGTAGTTCTTGGCGTCGAGCGCGGTGTTGCGAAGAAATTCGAAGGCGCTGCCGTGAAGGTTGTTGGTGCCTGATTTGGTTACGACATTGATCTGTCCACCGCTGTAGTTGCCGTATTCCGCGTCGTAGTTGTTGGTGATAATGCGGAATTCGGAGATGGCGTCGAGGTTCGGGATGATCGCGGCGCCATTGGTCTTACCTTCCTCGACGTTCGACCCATTTACCATGAAGCCGTTGGCAGCTTCCCGCTGTCCGTTGACGGATTGATTCCCCGAGTTCAGGCCGCCGTCTACGGGGCGGTCATTGACGCCGGTCATGCCGGTGTCGCTCGAGTTGTATGGAGAGACGCCCGGTTGAAGCGCAAGAAGATCGGTATAGGAACGGCCGTTCAATGGAACCGCAGTCATGCTCTTGCCGCTGATGACCTCGCCCATTTGCGTGCTTTGCGTTTCCACGTGTACGGCATCGCTCGTTACCTCGACCTTTTCACTGGTCGTCCCCACCTCGAGCGTTGCGTCCACGCGCAGGTGCTGAGTTGGCATCGATTACCAGTCTCGTCTTTCGATACATCTTGAATCCTGTCTGGATGATCTCCACGTCGTAGGTGCCAACCGCTAGGGTGGGAAGGCTGTAGAAACATTTGCCGTCGGTATTGACCGAGGCCTTGATGCCTGTTTGTGTGTTCGTCACCGAGACGGTGGCGCCGGGAACCACGGCACCGCTGGAGTCGTTCACGACTCCAGAAATGCTTCCGGTGATGCCTGCCCAGGAGAGCACCGCAGTAACGAGGAGCAGCGCAAGGACGTAAGGTAGGAATCGGCGGGAAGCAAACATGACCGGACCTCCTGGTCTGAGAATGCAGGGCCCACGATCGAACGCCTCAAGTAATGATATGCGCAGAGAACCTGATTTGAAACGATTCAGTAGCTTATAGCGGACACATTCTAACTTCGACAAACGAACCTGACACAGGTATATTTTCGGCGTTAGAGGCTGGCTGCAAAAAAAGGAGGCACCTCGTGCGATCTCGGCTGGCCATCCTGACGTTCGCCTTCTCCCTCGCTTCCGGTATGGGAATCGCGGGCCCTCCCCCGGCTCGTTCGTGCCAGGTTCAGCCGGTTGTTTTCGAAGGCTGGAATGCCCAGCAGATCAAGAATCAGTGGGTGACGCTGATGATCGTTCCGCAACTCGGAGGGCGGCTGATGCAGGTCACTTTCGGGGAACACGCCTACCTGTTTGTGAATCCAAGATTCAAAGGCAAGTATTTCCCTCCTTCACGCGAGCAGTGGTTCAACTACGGCGGGGACAAGATCTGGCCCCTGCCAGAGGGTCGCGAAGATGAGGAGCACTGGCCCGGGCCTCTGGCTGATGTGCTGGACGACGGCAACTATGCGTTCAGCGTGCTCTCGCAGGGCACGACCTGTAAGGTGCGCCTGGAAGGGCAAGCCGATCCGCACACCGGGCTGCAATACGCGCGGGAGATCACCCTGGGGAGCGATTCGCCGGTAATCTCGTTCGATGCGGTGATGAGGAACGCCAGCAGCCATCCCATCCGGTGGTCGATGCAATCGGTAACGCAGTACAACACCGCCTCCGCGGAAGCACTGCAGAGCTTCAACCCGAACGTATGGGCATTCACTCCAATCAATCCGCAGAGTGCATACGAGGATCGCTATCGCATTCGGCTCGGAGCTGCCAACGATCCGGCGTATGCCATTAACAATGGGTTATTCACGCTGCACTACCTGTATTTTGAGAGAGAGGTCTGGGTGGATTCCACGGGCGGGTGGCTCTCGATTGTGGACGGCACCTCGGAGTACGCCATGGTGGAGCGGTTCCCCCATGTGGCTGCGGAGTATCCGGGCAAAGCAACGGTCATTTTTTACACCAATGGGCCGGCCCTCGAATTCGACGAAAAAGGCGCGCCGCACCTCACGTCGTTCGACGCCGCAACCATTCCGTACTACATGGAAGCCGAGGTGAACAGCCCGATGGTCCGCCTGAATCCCGGGAAGACCTACACGCTCCACACCAAATGGTTCCCAACCCGCAGCGACAGCAATCTCCAATCCATGACAGACGCAGGGGTGATCGACACGCCGTTGCGGGCTACAAGGAACGAGAAAGGTGTCCTCTTGACTGGCTCGTTCGGAGTCTTTTTTCCCGGAATGCTGACTGCGTACTTCTTTAATGACCAAGGCGGGGAAACGGGTTTATCAGGACTGCGACAGGTGGATCCGCTGGAACAGGTGAAACTGAACGCGCTGGTCTCGCCGCCGCCGGGCACTGCGCGGGTCTCAATTCATGTGATGGACACAGACGCAACCGATCTCGGTACGTTGGGCGCGGTTGCGATCGAAACACCAGGAAGTCGAAAATGATCTCACTCCGGAACTTCGCGCTGAATGCCATCCTCTCTCTCGCGCTCTCAATCGCTGGCCTTGCACAAACGGTTCGCGTCGATGCGACTCCGGGACACGTGGCGAACACGTTTCGTCCACGTTACGCGCTTGGCACGACGGTTGATCGCGTGCCCAGCAATGCAACGGACATCTTCTTCCGTCCGGACCAGGTGCAGCAGATCCTGAGCGCCGGGTGGGGCGTGGTGAGCTACCGGCAGAACACCGAGTTATTCGTGCAAGCCTGGCACTGGAACCCTCGTGGGACGTGGAGCGATCCTTCGGGCAAAGGGTATTTTGTCGGAGACGCAAAGCCGACGAGCGAGATGATTCGCCATTCCTACGGTTATTCCCTCGAGCACCGCGGCTTCACGCGTAACGGGGGAACGGAGCTCGACGGCTACTCACGCCTTGATGACGGCGACTTGGATACGTACTGGAAGAGCAATCCATACCTGACGAAGGAGTTCACCGGCGAGCCCGATGCCGCGCACCCGCAATGGGTGGTGATCGATCTCGAAAAGTCGGAAGATATCAATGCGATCCGTATCGCTTGGGCCGAGCCGTACGCGCGGAGTTTCCAAGTCCAGTACTGGACGGGCTCCGCCGATGCCATGGATGAGCAGGACAAGGGCGCGTGGAACAACTTCCCGAACGGAGTCGTGGCGGCGGGCAAAGGCGGCGATGCCGTTTTGAAATTGACTGCGACGCCGGTAAACGCGCGCTACGTTCGAATCTTGATGGCCGTTTCCTCGGGCACCTGCGACACACATGGAGCCGGCGATCGCCGCAACTGTGTTGGCTTTGCAATCAAGGAGCTGTACCTCGGGACACTGGATGCATCCGGCAACTTCCATGACTTGCTCCGCCATTCGCCCGACCAGCAGCAGTCGCTGACCTATTGTTCTTCGGTAGACCCGTGGCACCAGCCTTCGGATCTGTACGTCACGCCTGATCGCATGGAATCGGGCGATCAACCAGGCCTCGACCTTTTCTTTAACAGCGGCATCACGCGCGGGTTGCCTGCCGTCGTACCCATCGCATTGCTCTATGGAACGCCGGAGGATTCCGCCGCGCAGATGGCATACCTGAAAGCGCGCGGGTATCCCGTCTCGTACATCGAAATGGGCGAAGAAGCCGACGGCCAATACATGCAGCCCGAGGATTACGCTGCGCTCTACATCCAGTGGGCAACGGCCCTTCACCGCGTTGATCCGGCCTTCAAGTTAGGTGGGCCTTCATTTCAAGGAGTCACGGAAGACATCAAGGCGTGGCCCGATGCGCAGGGGCGGACTTCGTGGTTCGGCCGTTTTCTTCATTACCTGAAGTCTCACGGGCGGCTCGCTGATTTCGCCTTCATGTCGTTCGAACACTATCCCTACGACGGGTGTGATACCCCCTGGGAAAACCTCTACCAGGAGCCCGGGTTGATAACGCACATCATGCAGGTGTGGCGAGACGACGGCTTACCGCTCAACATTCCGCTGCTCGACACCGAGACGAACGATCACGGTGGCGAGGCGGCGGTAGATATCTTCGGCGCATTGTGGCTCGGCGATTCCTTCGCAGGCTTCCTGACGGCGGGCGGCAAGGCTACGTTTTACTATCACGCTTTGCCGTACTCTCCGCCGCATCCGGTGTGCTCAAACAGCTGGGGAACGTACCACATGTTCATGACCGACAAGAGCTACCAGATCAAACAGCGCACGTCCCAGTTCTTCGCCGCGCAATTGCTAACGCAGGAGTGGGCGCAGCCGGTGGACGAAGACCACAAGCTCTACCGGGCATCCAGCGATATCAAAGACGTGGCTGGGCACGTCCTGGTAACGGCGTACCCGCTGTTACGGCCCGATGGAAGGTGGTCGTTGCTGCTAATTAATAAAGATCACGACCACGCTCACACCCTGAAAATTTCGTTCCACGACGAGGGTGCTTCGTCTGATTCGTTCCTTGCGGGGCGCATGGAAATGATCACGTTCGGTGGAGATCAGTATCAATGGCATCCTGCGGGCAAGAACGGGTATGCCGATCCCGATGGCCCACCGGCTGCATCCACATTCGATGCGGCGGAGAGCACGGTCTACACTCTGCCGCCTGCGTCCATCAATGTCTTACGAGGCAAACTGAGTACTTCTCATTGAGTCGAAGATCGGTCGAAATTCACCTTGCCGCGCAACACGGTGATCGACGCCTTGGGCAGGTTGAACGTCGTCGTGGCATTCGCCGCGACGGAAGTCGCGACCGGCGGGTGATCCGGGTCGGGATGGCTGTTTGTGCCATCATTGATCCACACGTACTGCTCGCTCCCGAACGAGACCACGGTCACTGGCCCCTCGAAACCGGCAGTGCGTTTTCTTCCTGCATCCTCGAACTGAACCTGGACCGCGTGCGGTGTTGTTTCGTCGCGATTCACCAGCATCAGCGACCAATTGCCGTCCGGCCGGTAAACCGCATAGGACGTAACCATGACGTTGCCATCACTGTCCTTGATCTCGGTCGCGGAAGGAAATAAGCGATGAGCGCCGGAGCGATGCTGCACCCATTCCTTATTGATCATGTGCGCGGCGAAATACGTTGAGGTGTAGCCCTTGATTGCGTAACTCTCATCCGAAACGAAGTTTGACCATGACGCCCAGCCGAGACATGTGTTCTGCACGCCTTGCGGCTGAATGGGCGAGTGATAGTACGCCGCGCCTCCGCCTTCAAAAAAAGACCCGATGCTGTCGGCGAGCCAGAGCGCAGTGAAGATCGTGGTCATCGGCCCCGTCAGTTCCGGCGCGAGATGACTTTCGGTCACCATCAGCGGTACCTCTTTCGGGACGCCATCTCCTCTCCAGACCTTCAGGATGTGTTTCATCAGTTGGGGCTCGGAGTACAGGGACTTCCAGGTGATCTCGCATGGCTCCATTGGATAGTGCTCGAACGATACGAAAGCGAGATCAGAGATGCGGCCGTGCGTCTTCAGGTAATCGACGAACCGCCCCATCCACGAAGCTTGACCTTGGGCGTCGGGCCAGAGGCGAATATCTTCGTTCACGCCTTCAAAGACCGGGCCGCCCAACCTGAGCTTGGGATCGACCTTGTGAATCGCTGTCGCCCACTGCAGGTAGAGCGCACCGTAGTCCTCCGGCATCGCGTGCTTGCCGTCTGGCTCTTCGCCCATTTCTATATACCCGATGGGGTAGCCGCGATTCTCGATATAAGTAATCTCGGCCGCCGCGTCTTCGGGTGTGCCGTAGAGCATGGTCACCGGGATCATCGCGGAAAGATTATTGGTGATGCCACTTGTGAAGAAAAGATCGAAGCCGCTGTGCTGGTAGGCGCCGGTGTCGTTCACGTCGGCGGCGGAATGCCACGGGTCGATGGATGAAGAAGTGTAGGTTGTCGGTTTCTCTCCCACACTCTTTTGCAACTCGGCAAATGCTCCCTCCACATCTACTGTGCCGACGTCGATGGCCTTGATCGCATACCCGACGCAATTGCGGATGTCGTCCGGCCCATGCAGATCGCAGGTGTTCGACGAGCCCGTCATCAACACCCGGACGTATTGGGTTTGCACCGGCGCATTCGCGAGCTTCAAAGTGACGGTTCCACCGCTGGCATTCTTGATCTCACCCGCAGGGAAAGTCTTCCACTCGCCCTGTGGTCCGCGATCGAAGTCCAGCGCATCTTTTCCAGACCAGTAATCCACGCCATACGTTGTGGCATACGGATTGGCCCACTCGATGCGTATCGCATTCACCGCTTTCTCCGCCTGAAGATCCACGATTACCCATTGCGGGTGCAGCGCATCGCTCTCGCCTGTGAACTTGCTGGTGAGATACGGATTGCTCTTCCAGTAGCTAAGGTTGGGGCCTTGCAGCGGACGGTCGCCGCTGGTCGAAAAGCCGCGATGCGGCAATGCGTAGGAGAGGATGTAGCGAACAGGTTCCTTGAGTTCCGTGCTGCCGGTGAAATATCCGCTCTTGTGGGCCGGATCACTCCATGAACCAGTTTCATTCCAATGCCAAGCTGCCATGCGCAGCTCGGAATTATTGCGATATGTGATGGGTCCCCAGCCAGCAGAGAGCGACTCCTGGAGGATGTGCGGCGTATAAACCTTGTCGATGTCGGCTCGCGACAAAACGTCGATCGAGCTTCCCAGAGCCTCGTCGGGATTGAAAGATGCTAAGTCGTGTCCGGGTGTCGCATCTATGAGAACCGTGCCCGGCTCCAGCGCGGGTCGCACCGTTTGGGCAGTGACCCCGGCGCTGCGCACGATCACAAAAAGAAAGGCGATCACGAGCATGGACATTCTTACAGGCGTCAGTGCCGAAATTCGGCTGAACGTCGACGTCACAACAAGACGAACTTGCATCAGTGTTGCTCCTCGTCTTCTATCGTGGTGGACGATACATCGTATCGTTTCCATGAGAAGAAATGGTCACGCCACTCCGTCGAAGTTACGCGTCTTCGCCACGTTGGTGTCCTTCGCTGGCTGACACCCCAGCACAGTTCTGAAAGCCGCTTTGGCCGCAGAAATGCGATGTTATAGGCAACAACCAAGGCGCAGAGCGGGGAATTCCAGCGAGGGTTCAGGGCGGTGGCCAGCACTCCAGGAACGCTTACCAGATCAGTACCGGGAAGTCGGCTTATGGGAACTGATCTGGATTGCTCCCGGTTGACGGGTTACTCGGAAGCGATAAATGTTGCGAACAGGCATTACTACTCACAATCCTGGCACACCGGGATTACTAGTGGTATGGCGATTTACCGCCACCGATCCCAATAACCCGGTGGGAAGTTCAAGTTCCGCCTCATCCTATCCACCGCGCGATGTGCAATATTGAACAGACTCACTGCGGTTCTTGTGGCCGAATCTGGGTTAGCGGGAATTTGCCGAGGTCATCCCCATGTCCAAGCGAGCCACTGCTTTTGATCCGAGATTATTCCTCTCAACCGCCGGGACGGGGCGGAACATGATGTCCTTTAAGAAAGGGCAGATGATCTTCGCCGAGGGTGATACAAGCGATGCGGTATTCGTGATTCAGATCGGTAGTGTGCGACTGAGCGCGAAATCCCCACGCGGAAAAAACGCAACGCTTGACATCTTGCGTGCAAATGATTTTGTCGGCAAGGACGCGCTGACGGGGCAGCCCAGACGCACAGTCTCTGCCAGCGCCCTTACGAGCTCCCAATTGCTGAGAATTAAAAAGAGGGTTTTGGAACGCACGCTTTCGCGAGAAATTAAGTTGTCCAATTTGCTGTGGGCATACGTGTTGGGCCGGAACCTTCGATACCAGCAGGACTTGCTGGATCAGCGCTGCAGTGACAGCGAGAAAAGGCTTGCGCATGTTCTTTTGTTGGAAGCTCGGCTTGAATCTGGCAGGGCGTCGGCGGCCCTGATTCCGAAGATGCGCCAAGGAATGCTCGCGGAGATTGTGGGGACGACGCGATCACGCATTTCGTATTTCATGAACCGATTCAGGGAGTTGGGATTCATTCATTACGACGCTTCAGGCGCGCTTCGCTTCGCTCAGTGAGCAGAGCCCAATGGCGACAGACGCTTCTAGTCGTGAGTCGAAAGGACGGTGGCCCATGTTCCACCGACTTGGAATTCTAATTGGACAGGTCTCGGATACACCGTCGCAGACGAAGATAGCGGTGTTGCTAGCCATCCTGGCATTAGGGCTGATCGAATTTGCATTCCATGTCGGGTTAGCTCGGCTAGCCGCATCGCCACTCACAGATGCAGCTATTGACGCCGCGCTCACCGGGATCTTTTTCGGTCTGGCGTTGTGGGCATTTCTAGCCGCAACCGGTGAGCGGCGCAAACACGAAAGGCAAGATCTGGCACGAATCGCTGAATTGAACCACGAAATCCGAAACGCGTTGGAAGTCATCGTGGATTCTCACTTCACCGCAGAAGCTAGGCACAGAGACATGGTTTTGGAAAGCGTGAACCGCATTGATGTAGTTCTGCGGCGAATCTTTCCCATAACGCCTTGAACTAGGTCATGAGCGCGTTCTAAGGAAACTTCCGTCAGCGATTCGCCAGTGGAACCGCACGATGTTTTCACGGATCAATGCAACGAGATGACGTTCCATGCCCGTGCGGACACGACGCTCGCGAATGGTGACAAGGTGTATTGCTTGTTGAGCAGACCGGCAACATTCATCGCACCAATCCGCAGGTGCAGATCGTGAAAGTTAAGAAGTAGACGCCAAAATCAGAGGTTGGGCTAAAGATCAGAACGATCCGGTTCGCAGCCAACCCGCCCAGAACACTCGCTTGCGTGCCTGTTCTGAGCGGCTTCGAGGTTTTCGCTATGGGATGTGCGCACTTGTTGCATAGCAGGTCACGCAGATGCTTTCGTGCGGAGTTCTATCTGTGAACCGGGCGACTTTTTGGAGCTGGCGGGGACGACGACATAGCGGCCTCTTTCTCTCGAAGGACGCATAGCGCATGACAAGGCGCTGTGTGGATTTCGGGTTACGAGAATCGAGAGTAGCCGCATGGACGAATCAAAACTGTTCAATCTGATACAACGCGATAAAAATCCAACCCATCACGAATAGCTGTCCAGAACAGCCGTGGCTGTTAAAAAACTCGCTCGCCGAGAGCGCAC
>PLWX01000025.1 GCA_003151155.1 Acidobacteriaceae bacterium | reverse complement strand
GCTGCCACTGGTTCTTGAACAGCGCGGTATGGTTGATGTACTGGAACAGCGTTGCGAGATCGAAATCTTTCGGCCCAAGCACACGCCGTCCCCAGAACGGAGGCTGCGGAATATTCGGTGCCGGCGCAATCACGATGTTTGGTGACGTCGCGTCATCCGCCTCGAGTACGGCAGCTTTGGTGAAGGTCTTTACGTTGCGGCCTTCTTCCAGCCGCTTCTCTTTCGCGCGGTTCTCCGTCGCGAGGTCCTCCATGATGTGCAGGCCCGCAAACGCATCGTCCGCGTAGAAGATCGAGGACTGCGTTTCGCGTCGCAGATCGTCTTCCACGTACTTGCGCGTCAGCGCCGCACCGCCGCAGATCACGGGGAAGCGCAGACCCTGAAGTTCGAGGTCCTGGATCACGTACTTCATCTCCAGCGTCGACTTCACCAGCAACCCGCTAAGACCGATCGCCGTGGCGCCGTGCTCCTTCGCCGCCTTGATGATCGCTTCGGACGCCTGCTTGATGCCGAGGTTGACCACCCGGTACCCGTTGTTGGTCAGGATGATGTCGACCAGGTTCTTGCCGATGTCGTGTACATCGCCCTTCACGGTCGCGAGAACCATGGTGGCCTTTGCCTGGCCGCCCTCTTTCTTCTCCATCTTCGGTTCAAGGTAGGCGACGGCAGCCTTCATTACCCCGGCCGAGTCAAGCACCGAGGGCAACTGCATCTTGCGCGCCCCGAAGAGATCCCCCACCGTCTTCATCCCGTCGAGCAACACCTCGTTGATGATCTGCAGTGGCGAGTAGGTAAGCATCGCTTCTTCGAGCAATTGGGTGAGCGACTTCTTCTCGGCTTCGCCGACTTCTTTTTCGCCGTTGATGATGGCGAACTTCAGCTTGTCTTCTATCGAGAGCGTGTCGACGTGAGCGGTCGAATGTTCTTCCTGGCCTTTGGCCCCGGCGAATGCCTGCATGTATTTCTGCAGTGGATCGCCGTCCGTTTTATCGAAGTAGATCAGCTTGTGTGCGAGTTCAACTTCTGCTTCCGGTATTTTGTATAACGGATAGATTTTGCTGTAGTTGACGATTGCCATGTCGAGGCCATTATCAACCGCCTCGTGCATGAAGACCGAGTTCAAAACTCGTCGCGAATAGGCACTCAGTCCGAAAGAAATGTTGCTCACGCCGAGAATCGTCTTCACTTGCGGCAAAGCCGCTTTCACACCCTTCACTGCCTTGAGGGTCTCGATTCCCGCGGTTCGGTAGTCGTCCTGACCGGTCGAGATCGGCAACGTCAACGTGTCGAAGATCAGGTCTTGCGGACGAATCCCGTACTTGTTCACCGCGAGATCGTAGATGCGCTTGGCGATCTCGACCTTCTTGTCGGCGGTCAGCGCCATGCCGTCTTCGTCGATGGTCAGCGCGATGACGGCCGCACCATAGCGCTTCGCCATCGGCAACACCTGGCTGGTGCGCTTCTCGCCGTCTTCCAAGTTGATGGAGTTGATGATCGCCTTGCCGGGAATCCGCTTCAGCGCCTCTTCGATGACGTCAGCTTCCGTGGAATCCACAAGAATCGGCGCCGGAACGCGCGTCGCAATTTTGTCGAGAATCGAACTGATGTATCCCTTCTCGTCCTCTCCGACAATGGCGCAGCAGAGGTCGAGCATGTGCGAGCCTTCGTTCACCAGCTTCTTTGCCAGTGACAGGATTTCGTCGTTCTTGCCCGCCTTTACCAGGTTGCGGAAGTGTTCGACGCGCGTCGTCGTATTCATCTCCTCGGCGACGATCAGCGGCTTAGGATCAAGGTCAAGCGGAACGATGGAATAGGCGCTGGCAGCTGCTGCTAGAGGCTTGACGTCGCGGCGGGCTGGCTCGAGGTTGGCGCAAGTCTCCGCAACCAGCTTGATATGTTCCGGCGTTGTTCCGCAACATCCGCCGACAATCCGAACTCCGTATTCGGTGATGAAACGCTTGTGGTGCTTCGCCAACTCTTCCGGCGTTAGCTTATAGACTGCATGACCGCCAACGTTCTGCGGCAGACCTGCGTTCGGGAGAACAGATATCGGCTTCGGCGAATTTAGGCTGAGGTAACGGACCGCGTCGTTCATTTCGACCGGACCAGTAGCGCAGTTCAGGCCGATAGCCGCAACGTCAAACATCTCCAGCGTGGTGAGCGCTGCGCCAATTTCCGTACCCAGCAGCATCACGCCGGTCTCTTGCAGCGTGACTTGAACCTGAACGGGAACCTGCTTTCCTGTCTTCTTGATTGCATCGAAGCAGGCGACAACGCCGATCTTTGCCTGCAGCAGATCCTGCGCCGTCTCCACCAGCAGCACGTCAACGCCGGCATCGATCAGCGCCACTGCCTGCTCGACATACGCATTCAGCATCGCGTCCCAGCCGATGTGGGCCAGCGACGGCAGCTTAGTGGTTGGTCCCATGGATCCCGACACGAACCGCTTGCGACCCTTTGACGAGAAACCGTCGGCCACCTCGCGGGCGATCTTCACCGCCGCATGATTGATCTCCAGAACCTTATCTTCCAGTCCAAATTCAGCGAGAACAATCCGGCTACCGCCGAACGTATTGGTTTCCACCACATCCGCGCCAGCCGCGAAATAGTCCTCGTGAATCTTGCGCACGATGTCAGGCCGGCTGAGGACGAGCACCTCGCTGCAGTTCTCCTTACCCCAGAAATCGTCCAGGGTAGGCGAGCATTGCTGGATACACGTGCCCATGCCCCCGTCATAAATGACGACGCGTTCCGCTAACGTCTTAAGAAAATCGCTCATCTTTGGGTTGCTGGCGCCCCTGCTCTCGCGGTGAACCGCGCTTGGTTCATTGTATCGTCCGCACCGGAAGCAGTGCGCCGATTGTGCGTCCAATAGAAAACCGGCCGTACTCAGCAGCCGGTTTCGGACATCGATAGGAAACTCTTACTTTGCCTGTTTTTCCAGTCGCCGCTCTTCTCGCGAGTCGCTGGCGAAGATCTGGTTCGCCCCGATGTGCGCCGGTTTGCCGGAAAGCAACTGCTCTTTGCGATAGACCAGGTTGCTGGCATTGAAGGTGGCCAATTCGAAGCCGTGGCCATGCGTAATGGCGTCGGTCGGGCAGGCTTCTACACAATAGCCGCAAAAGATACATCGGTTGTAATCAATGTTGTAAACCTTGGCATAGCGTTCAGCGCCGCTCACGCGGTTGGTCTCCGTGTTCTCAGCCGCTTCGATATAAATGCAGTTCGAAGGACACGCCGCTGCGCACAGGAAGCAGGCAACACATTTCTCCAGACCATTCTCGTCGCGCTGCAGTACGTGCATGCCCCGGAAACGCTCCTGGAAAACAGCTCCCCGCATCACGCCTTTCCCATCGGGATAATTCTCGACGGTGGTCGGCTTAAACATCTCTCCGAAGGTAATTCCCATGCCCTTCGCGATCGCGCCAATATTTCGCAAGTAACCCATAAGAATGTATTCAGTATAACGAATTGGGCGAGATCCGACCAAGTGATAGCCTTGACCATCGTGACTGCACGTATCCTGAAATCTCTCGCGTGTCTGCTTCCAGCGGCACTGGCCGTGGGCCAACAGAGCGTCCCCGCAGGTATCGATCCCGAGTCGCTGATCAAACAAGTCTCGACCAACGAGAAACAACTGGAAATCGCTCGTAAGAACTATATCTTCCACCGTCGTGACGAGGAACAAGATGCCGATGAGAGCGGCAAGATCAAAAAGACGAGCGTAAGCGAATACGAGGTCTTCTTCGTTGGCCCTTGGCAAATCGAGCGTCTTCTCGCCAAAAACGGCAAGCCGCTGACGGACTCCGAGAAAAAGAAGGAAGACGAGAGTGTCGCGAAGCAGGAGAAAAAAGCTCGCGAGCGTGTGCAGCGGGAGGAATCCGGCGAGGAGCCCGAGAAGGACGCCATCACTCCTGGCAAGTTTTTAGCTGCAGATCGCTTCTACAACTTACGCCGCGACACGCTGAACGGCCACGAAGTCTACGCCTTCGACTTCGAACCACGTCCTGACTTTAAGCCACATAATCTGACGGAAAAGGTTCTGCAGTCGCTGGGCGGCACGCTTTGGATCGATGAGCAAGCCAAACAACCGGTGCGCTTGGAGGCACACCTTTTGGACGGCATGAAGTTGCTGGGCGGCGTGGTTGGATCCGTGAAAAAGGGCGCGAACATCGTGT
>PLWX01000039.1 GCA_003151155.1 Acidobacteriaceae bacterium | reverse complement strand
TACACGAGGCCCGTGATCTGCAAACTCTCGCGCTCCGCGTCAGTCTCAACTGGGGAGCCGAAGCCGCCTCGACGGGCGCGCCTCCTGCGCCGGAACTAGCCGATCGCGTCAATCCGGAGGCTGCAACCGGAGAGCGAGCGTGCCAAAAGAATCCGGGCCCCCAACCTGTGGGAGCAGTTTGCGCGATCACGGGCCGAGTTCAATCTCCAGGGTTCTACGCCCGGGGATGAGTCGCGCCTATTCCAGTCCAGTCTTATTCAACTGCTGGTAGAGCGCTAGTCCCGCAATAAACAAAATGAGCAGCATCGAGGCCGCGCCCAGCAAACGGACAAGCGGCGTGACCTTATTCATTCTTGCGGTTAATTCTTCCTGTTCGCGTTGCAGGTGCGAGTCGGAGTCGCTCAGGAAGATCTGGTCGTCCTCATGCATGGTCAAAGTGCCGCGGTAGATCAGCAGCAGGATGAGGATCGTCGTCAAACCGGCCCAGGCGATCAACAGGATCATCATGGTAGACATGAAACACCTCTAGGATCGTTCCGGTCCCACGAACTGGGTCGCGCCGGGAGCGTCAAGGGCTTTCCCGGAGCATCCAGCGCATCCTTTTGGGAGTCGCTGGAGCAAGTTCCCCACATTCCCCCGCGCGGCTCGTAGGGGGGCCATGCGCGGGATTATATGCCGCATCCAGCGTCTCCGGCATGCAATTCTTTTCATTTTCGAGAGTAGATGTGTGCCCATTTTGGGCCATAAAACCCTGCGTCCAACCAGCTCCCGTCTTCATCAAAACAGTGCAAGTTCAGCTTTTTTCAAGGGTTTTTCCCGCTTTGGTATAATGCAGGTACGCTTTCTGAGGAGAATTGCACCTATGTCAACGACCACCACAACTACCCCTAACACCGAGACCAAGAGCGCGCCCCTGAACCTCACCGCGAATGCAATCGCGAAGGTGAGGGAGATCATGGCGCAGCAGAATCCAGTCCCTGCCGGCTTGCGCGTAGGTGTGGTTGGCGGCGGCTGCTCCGGCTTCTCCTACTCGATGAACTTCGAAAATGGCGGCGGGCTGATGGACAAAGTCTATGAATTCGACGGCCTCAAGGTCTTCATCGACGCCACCTCGGTCGTGTACCTCAACGGCGCGATCGTCGATTACGTCGAGACCCTCGAAGGCGCGGGCTTCAAGTTCGAAAATCCGAACGTGAAGAGCACCTGCGGCTGCGGCTCGTCTTTCAGCGTATAGCCCCGCACCCATCACAAAAACAAAACCCCGTCTGCGGACGGGGTTTTTGCGTGCACGCGAAAATCGGGAACATTCAATGCCGCCCTGGGTTCTAGGTGAGTAGGTGAAAAAAGGGCTGACTATCGTCGGGGTGGTGGGAGCGTGCTCGGCGTTCGAATTGGTTTTCCTTTTCGGCTCCCTCATCAAGTTTGTAAATAGCCCTGGCTGGCTTTGGACCACAGTGATCGCTGCAAACGGCTGTTCGATCACGGGCCTTGCCATTCTGTTCGCGCGGTACTGTTCCCTGAGCAAAGGCTTGCGCTTTCGGCTACTCGAGTTCGTCAGCATCGGGTTGGGCGCTCCGTTTGCAATGATCCTGGGCGGAACTGCAATTACCTTGGTGACGTTTCTGCGGCTCCGCTTGGAATACGCAGCCTGGGCGGCAGTTACATTTGCTATCTGCGCCGTAGTTGCATATCCTCCGCTTCGATTTTTGATACGGAATCCTTACACCTTGGACAAAGGACGCGCCGTAGCGGATTGGGTTCGCTGCCGCCAATCGGAATCCACGGCAGATCGCAATTGGAAAAGGCGCGGCACTCGAATCGCGTCAGTAGTTCCCGTTTTCGTGGTATTGATCGTCCATGTATTCTTCTTCGGATGCCTTAGAGTGGCATTTCGCGCAGGTGGAGGAGTGAGCTGCCGCGTGGGCGGCTACACGTTTAAAGTGCCCGCTTCAGCAATACTCTTCGTACCGAACTTTGGTGACGGCGACGATCGCGGGGAGTACCCAGTTTTCGATGCATTGACTGATTGCAGCAGCATCGCGCGACTGCCATTCGGTCAATGCGCCGCTCACTGGTCGGTTGGCTTGCGACCTCTTCCGCAAATCGGAACGCAATCCTACTTTGACGTTTCAACCCGAGAAAAGCGCATCGAGAATGCGCATGAAGACTTTCGCTGCGTGGAAAGCTGGGGCTATGGAGCTGAGCCAGCGAATTTCCTGAGCATCGATTGCGACGCGCAAAGCCAGACGCGCGTTACGTTTGGCGGGCCGCGAGACGATGCCGATACGTTCTACAATTTTGTGAAGAACCTGACGTGGCGTCCGTAGCTGTAACTATTCTGGCGGGGCGTTCATATCCGGCGGCATGTTATTCCCCGGACCGTTCTGTTGCGGTGGCGCTTGCTGCCCGGAGTTTGGCCCAAACACGCTGCCATTCGCACCCGGCTGACCCGTGGCACCGTTGGTTCCGGTTCCGTTGACTGTTCCGCCCTGGAAGGCCTGTGGATTGTACGGCCCTTTCAGAAGCGTGCCCTTGTCCTGGTTCTGATCGTAAATAAACATCCACTTGTTGTAGTTCGTCTTCTTGTCAAACTCGCGGATGCTCTTCGCCTTGCTCGTACTCGCAACCCCGACGATGCCGCCGGCCCCGTAGGTTTGCCCGGGTTGACCACCGGTCGCTAGATTCGACGGAGAACTCGTTCCCAAGCCCGTGTTAGGCTGTCCCGCGGTAGTGTCGGTTGGATTGCCACCGCTCGTGCCAGTTCCGGCTGTACCGCCCAGAGAAAGCGTCTGACCGGCACCCTGCGACGGGTCTTGAGTGCCGCCCGCGGTTCCCTGCCCCAGGCCTCCGAAGGTACCCTGCGCACCGTTGCCGCTGAGATTTCCCAGTGCCCCCGCGCCCCCGATACCTCCGAACACTTGTCCAGCGGCGCCTTGGGCAGGATTAAAATTTCCCGCCTGGCTCACCCCGAAGTTCGGGTTCGATATTCCCTGCTGCACATCGGTCACGTGCAACAGGCGCCAACTGCCGTCTTTCGAGAATGGATCTTTGTAGCGTCGCCGGATGAAACGCAGGTTATTTGTGTTTTCGAGGTCCTGCAGGCTATTCGGAAAGCGATTGAATTTCTTGTAATACTTCTTCACCGCGCGCGCGTATTCCGTTCCGCGATGGATCATCTCCTCTTCGCGATCGCGCTTCACCTGCTGCGCCACCCGCGGCAGGGTGGCCATCATGGCGAAGGTGATGAGCATGACGAAGAACATCAGGACGAGCAGCATGTAACCGCGCTCAGCCTGCTTCTTCGATAAATTGCACTTTACTGGCATGGCTTCAGGAGTTGGGCAGGGTCAACGGGATCTGCTGGGAGTAGTTGCTCAGCACATCCTGAATCTCGACGTTGTTCGGGTTCACGTGTACGACCTTGTAGCGGCCCTTCACGATATCGCCTTCGCGGGCAACAAAGATATCTTCGCCCTGCGCGAGGAAAATCTGTTTCTTGTTGTTACTGCTCGCAAAGCCATAAAACTTCAGCGGGATCGGCGGATTCGTAGCGACAGGCGGCGGGGGTGTTCCATGGTTGGTTCGAACCTCACCCACCTTCTCGATGTCCTTCGGAGGTTCTGCCTGCGCATGAAAAATATCTCGGCCCGATCCCTGGTATGCAATCTCTTCGCTGCCCTTTAGCAGGTCGGTTCGTAAGGAAGGATCAAACTTGGAAAACACCTGTGCGGGTCGCTTTCCTTTCGCACCAGAAGCAGGGGTGGACGACGCCACGGGCGGAGGGGCGACTACCGTGGGGTCCGAGGAGGATGGCCACAACTCGTAGAAAACCGCCAGCACCGCCAGCGCAAATAGCGCAACCGCAATGTATGTTTTCTTCCTGTCTTCCGTCCCGAGCTTCACTTAGACCGCCCCCGTTCGGAAGTAAGTTTCTGCCTTCACCTGCAACTGCACACCATTCAACGTGCCGCCTAGCGATACGCTGTTGATCACGAAAAATACTTTGTCCCGCTCCAAGGCGTTGATGAACTTCACGTCGTTCACGTACGGCCCGGAAATCGTCATGTCAACATCGACTCGTTCCAAGTCTTCCACTTCCCGTTTATCGGGATGGAACTTCACATCCTGCAGGATCACGCCGTTGCCCTTCGCGGCCTTATCCAGCGCGGTGTCAATTTCCGAATACTGTCCTGGCAGGCGGTGCTGGTAAAAGCTTGCAATATCCCCGGTCGCGCTGGCGATCTTTTTGTCCATGTCACGCGAAGGCCCGATCTCGCTTTGGCGTTGTTTGAATTGTTGCTGCAAGTCGCGCAATTCGGCTTCCTTTTGCTGCCGCGATTTGGCCAGTGGCGACAACAGGACGCCTAAAGCAACCAGGTCTATGACGACCAGGATTACCAACCCGATCATTACCGCTCGCCGTGTGTCATGGATCGTCATCGCGCGCCTCCGCTTCCCGGTAGGTCCGTCGCAGCCGGAAGTGCCAGCGCTCCATTGCTCTGGCTGAAGCGATTTGGATTGATTGGCAGGTAGTGCGCTTCGATATCGAAGCGAATCGGGTCGTGCTCCACCCCTGAACTTGACGCGTTTTGGCCCGGTCCGGCGACTGTGTTCACATCCATGGTGTCAGAACGAAGCGCCACGTCGCGGAAACGCGGAGTTTTCTCGAGGTTGCGGACCAGTTCATTGGCGCGGTCGCGGCTTTCCCCACCCACCACGATGTGCACCTGAAGCTGGTTCTGATCATCCAGCGTTGGTGTGATCGACAGCACGCGAAGTCCTGGCGGCATGAGCTTCTCCATGTCCGAAAAAACCGTCGTCCACGAAAATGCCTTGCGCGCAAAGATCGTATTCAGATATTCCGATTTATCGACCGTTCCTTTATTCTGCGGCAACGCAAGCGTTCGCTCGGCGCGTACCTTGTCGGAATCGAGGGTGGCGATGTCATTGCGCATTTGCGAAAGCTGCCGGTTCATATCACTCGACTCCCGCACCGCGTGCAGGGTAAACCACACCAGCGCGATTGTGACCAGCAACAGAAGTCCCAGCAAGGATCCCCAGCGCTCAAGATATTCTCTTGCGTCCTCGTAGGGCTGGGTAGCGAGATTGATCTTCGTTCTCATTTAAGTAAGCGCTCCCAGCACTCCCGCCAACAGGCTCTTCGGCATATTGCCGGGATTTAATCCTGCAAACTGCGGATTGACTAACTCTTCCACGATGGCCGAAGTTTCCTGTGACAACCTGTCGACCATCGGTTGGCGCAGATCTACGCCCGAAATATAAACTCTTTCGATCGGCACCCCGTACATATCCTGGAAGAAGATCAATGACGGATAAATATCCTCCGCCAAACGGTCTGCTACCACCAGGGTCGAACCGTGATCAAGGGTGCGATAGAACAGCAGCCGCCCTTGATTCAGGATCGCGATCGTGGTGCTGCCCTCCACGATTTTCACCACCATCGACGGGACATCGCCTTCAACATTGCCAAGTGCGGCCAGCGTCGAAGGCATGACCACGCCCGGCATGTAGCCTGCGTCGTGTATCACGCTCTCGTACTCGGCAAGCACGGAGTTCATCATCACCGCTACGATCACTTTCACGGTGGTGCCGTTGGGCTGCGCATGATACGAAATCGCAGCGCGATCCACATCGAAAGGCAACGCTTTCTTCAGCCGGAAACGAACCACCGCGTCAGCTTCGGCTTTGCGGTCCGGAAGCGTGTCGAAATCAAGTAGCACCACACGCACCGCTGCATCGGGCACCACCAGGGTAATCTCCTTGGAGTGCGATCCCACGTGCAGAAATGCATCCGCGAGCACGATCTTGACTGCCTCACGATCTGGAATATTCGGGTTGATCAGGTTTGGAGTCAGGCCTTCCGGGAAAGTGCGAGTCTGCAGCACTCCAATTCCCGGACCGCTATCCGCAGCCCGAGCCACGAAGGCATGTACCCCTGTGATCTCGCACGCCAGGATCGGACGACCCGCTTTGCTTGCTTTTGCCATCGTTATCTCGCCGACTCGATGAACGTCACCTTGTTAATCTCGCGCAACGTTGTGATCCCGCCGCGCAGTTTCGCCAGTGCCGACTCTCGCAGGAAGGTCATTCCGCTTTCGCGCGCCGCCTTACGGATTTCAGAGCTCGGCTTCTTCTCCAGAATCATCTCGCGGATACGGTCGGTCAGTTCCAGCAATTCGTGAATCGCAGTTCGTCCGCGATAGCCGGTCCCGGCACATTCGATGCAACCTGCGCCCTCGCTAAACAGGAAGTTACCCCATTCCTTGGGGTCAAGTCCGCTCGCATCCAACATCTCCGCATCGTAACGCACCTGCCGCTTGCAGTGGACGCAAATCACGCGCACCAACCTCTGCGCCAGGATGCAGTTCAGCGCTGAAACGAAGTTGTACGCTTCCACGCCCATGTTCAGGAAGCGTCCCAGCA
>PLWX01000166.1 GCA_003151155.1 Acidobacteriaceae bacterium | reverse complement strand
CCCGCTGCTTGCGCGTCCCCATCGCCATCCGCCGATTCTACAAACCAAGCCTGTGGATACCTCAACACTTTCTGCTCACGAATCCGAACTTGCACCACGGGCTGCTAAGGAGGTTTTGAAGACGTACATCGGTCGTATGATCTCCTCATGACAGAGCTCAAGAATCGAGTTGCGCTTGTGACAGGCAGCAGTCGGGGGATCGGAGCCGGGATCGCCGTGGCGCTGGCTAGAGGGCTGGTGCTGACGTCATCCACTCAAAATCGGATGTAAAGTCGTCAATACTGAGTCAACCGTCGAAGCATCGCAGTTGCCAGCGGCGGTATCCGGCGGAACAGCAATTGCAACATCGATCAGTCGCGCCCGCCGCACCATTGAGAGCTGACGCGTGCTGCTCTAACGCTGCGCCGGTTTCAGCCGAACCAGCGCCGAATGCGGTCGTTAACCGCAGGATGGCTGAGAAGATCCCAGTGATTCATGTTGGGAAGTATCTGTTGATGGGTCTTACTAAATGCCAAGCTCATTTCCGGATTCCGGTGGAGACCCAAGGCGCTGTCTACCGGTACCAGTCCGTCTCCGAGCACGTCGTGACTGGAATCTCCAATGGTTCGTCGCTTAGTGGCGGCGATGGCGTAGCACTGCACTCCCGCGGGTAAAGGCAGAGGAATCCGGACGTCTGGTGCCAACGCGAAGCGGTCGCGCCCTTTCCAGTCCTGCTCCAGCAGACTGCCATGCCGCATATCTGTGATTCCAGCGCTGCGGATCTTTCCGAGACGGGCAAATGGGATCGTATAGGGATTGATTTCTAACATCGCGTTGACCCAGTTCCCTATTCGCTCAAGCGGCGCACCGTGATGTGGCACTCCCAGGAATATCAGTCTGCGCAGATGCCGAGGCCAATCATGTCCTGCCTCCGTACCATAGTGGTAGGCACTCCGGGACACCAGTCCTCCCATGCTGTGGCCGATGATCGCCAGTTCCTCTATGGGTACTGGCCATTGCCCGAGAAGCTTTTCCATCAAGTCCGCAAGCATGCACCCGTTTTCAGAGACGTGCAAACCGGTGTTGTAGTGCAGATACACCGCTGTGTAGCCGAGTTCACTGGCCAGCGCCGCTCCGTGGTCGTGTCCTTTCCGCTGCCATTGCAGATCGTTCAGACAGAGACCGTGTGCCAGCAAAAGCACCTTGCCGGTTGGTGGCGATAGGGTGGCCTGGAGGGCACCTCTTTCGATTTCCAATGACCGGCCGTGGCGGCGCAGAGACATGGAGATCGCCAGCGGATTGTTCGTTCCAACGAGGTAGTCCCCGAGTACGCCGTTCAGAGCAGCCACTAAGGCCTCGCGCTCCGGTGACGATCTCCTCTGTTTTGTTGGTGGCATCAACGGCGTCAAGACGGAAAGGCCGCCCTCGACCAGTCGAGTCACTCCTCGAATGCTGTTGTAGACGATCCCGGCGATGCCGGTCCCGAATGCAGGATCCCTTCCACCAGACGGAAATGCAGCTTGGCGGTGCACCGCTTCCACCACGTCCGTCACTCCCAATGTGGTGTCAGTAGCCAGGCGACCAAACGCCACCAGGTCGGCAGGATGAAGATGAGGTGCCTTGGTCATAACAGCTCCCGGCGGGATCAGCTTTTAAATCAACTTTGCTGCACTGCAGCATAGTATGCCTTGGCTGCCTGCCTGTCAAAAAGGAAGGGATTTAGGTGGCTATCGGACGCCGTCTCAGCGGTGGAGACTCACAATGCTCGCCACCAGCGAGAGAATGCACTTGGCCAAACAGGTTAACTGTTCTGCATTGGCCGCATGGATTAGACGCGAACGTTGGGCATCAAAGGTTTCAAATTCGGCGGTGCAGCGCACGAGTTCGCCTCATACCCTGCTAGGGAGGGCATCATTCCCGGCGAACTCGCGGTTAATATGATCAATGATCTGATCGCGCACTTGCCGGAAGACAGCTAGCCGCTCCTCTTCGGTTCCCGAAGCAGCAGCGGGGTCTTCGAAACTCCAATGCAAGAACTTCCAAGTGCCGGGGAATATCGGACAACGCTCCTTGGCGTTGTCGCAAACCGTCACGACATAAGGGACATGCTGACCAAGAAGTGTAACCACGTTCTTGGATGTCTGACCGGATATGTCGATCCCAATCTCCTTCATCGCCGCGACCGCCAGAGGGTTTAGCCCCTTCGGCTCCCTGCCAGCACTCATGGCGTCAAATTTGTCTGGGGCGATATGCCGGAGATAACCTTCAGCCATTTGGCTTCGTGCTGAGTTTCCGGTGCAGAGAAAAAGAACTTTCGGTTTCATTTCCATCTCCTGACTTATTCAAAGGACTCCGGGAGCCAGAGCGGATGCATCCTAGTATACTTCTATGCTTGTATGCGAATATGTCGCTACGCTACAATGTCGATATGGATGGAATGAGAGATATCGAACAGCTATTCAAAGGGCTGGCAGATGTCACCCGCCTCCGCATCCTCAACCTGCTGCTGCATGGCGAGTTGTGCGTTTGCGATATTCAATACGTTCTAGATTCTGCGCAGCCAAACATTTCTCGTCACCTCATGTACATGAAGAACTCTGGTCTGGTGCTCGACCGTCGCGAAGGTCAAAGGATTTATTACAAGCTGGTTCAGCCGACGGAAGGCGCGAGGCGACAATTGTTCGCATATTTGCGAGCCTCCTTCTCGGAGATTGGAGAGTTCGCGCAAGACTCCCGGAAGCTTAAGAAGGCCATCGATACAGGTTCCTGCACCGTAAGCGAGTGGAGTCCTTATTCAGCCCTCGTGACAGCGAAGACACCCGGCACCTCCCGTCCTCTTAGGACACATCCGAATGCAATCCAAAGTCACATCACGTCTAAGCTTTCTTGACCGCTACCTAACAGCATGGATTTTTGGCGCGATGGCCTTGGGTGTGATTGCCGGGTGGCTCGTGCCCGGAATCGTACCCTTCCTCAACAAATTCAACGTTGGCACGACTTCGATTCCGATTGCGGTCGGGTTGATCGTCATGATGTACCCACCGTTTACCAAAGTCCGCTACGAGGAGTTGCACGAGGTGTTTCGTAACAAGCGCATCTTGGCGCTTTCCCTTGTGCAGAACTGGGTCATCGGCCCGATTCTCATGTTCGTGCTCGCGATTGTTTTCCTACACGGTTACCCGGAATACATGGCTGGGTTGATCCTGATTGGTCTCGCCCGGTGCATTGCCATGGTCATCGTCTGGAATGAGCTGGCGAAGGGAGACACGCAATATGCCGCAGGGCTGGTCGCATTCAATTCCCTGTTCCAAGTGTTTCTTTACTCTCTCTATGCATGGTTCTTCATCACCATACTTCCTCCGAAGCTTGGGCTCCATGGAACCGTCGTAAACGTCTCGATTGGCGAGATCGCCAAAAGCGTCTTCATCTATCTTGGCATTCCGTTCTTGGCTGGATTCCTCACCCGCTTCATTCTCGTTCGAGTGAAGGGACGTGACTGGTACGACCATAAATTCGTACCGAGAGTCAGTCCGCTAACGCTCCTAGCCCTCCTATTCACGATTGTGGTGATGTTCTCATTGAAGGGCGCGTACATCATCCGGCTTCCTCTCGATGTCGTGCGCATCGCCGTGCCTCTTTTGATCTACTTCGTGGTGATGTTTCTGGTGTCGTTCTACATGGGCAGAAAGCTGGGTGCGGACTATTCAAAGACGACGACGCTATCCTTCACCGCCGCTTCCAACAACTTCGAGTTAGCCATCGCGGTTGCAGTTGCGGTCTTCGGCATCAACTCGGGGACGGCGTTCGCGGCGGTTATCGGCCCACTTGTGGAAGTGCCAGCGATGATTGGTCTCGTGAACGTCGCGTTTTATTTCCAGCGACGTTATTTCGCAGGGGAGGTGAGTGGTACGCCGACCGTTCCAATCTGCGATCCATACCTAAAAGGCGGTCGATGAAAAAGAAGCGTGGCTTGATCGTCTGCATTGGAAATCCGGTCATTCGATGACTTCAATTCACCCGATTGCAGCACCAGTCACCATCCGCCGGATTCGGCGGGTTCAAGCCATCACTATCATCTGGATGAGTGTCGAGGCAACGGTGTCGCTATCGGCGGCATGGATGGCTCGTAGCCCCGCTCTGCTCGCGTTCGGCGGGGACAGTGGAATTGAACTCCTCTCAGCGGTAGTCGTTCTGTGGCGATTTCGTGCACACGCGATGCACGAGAATGCTGAGAGGCGTGCGGCACAAGTCACAGGTGCATTGCTTTTTGTCCTTGCTGCCTTCGTGGTCGCGACCTCAGCCCTCACTCTGCTTGGGCACATTGAGCCCAAACCCACGATTCTCGGGATCGTTATTTTGATCGCTGCCGCGGCAATCATGCCTTGGCTTGCTAAGGCGAAAAGGAAGCTCTCCTCCGCTACAGGCAGCGCTGCCCTGAGAGCGGATTCCGCTCAATCAGCCTTGTGTGCTTACCTATCCCTGATTGCACTGGCGGGGATTGCAGTCAACGTGATCTGGCATTTACCTTGGGCCGACCCGCTGGCAGCTTTGATCGTCACCCCAATAATCGTCTGGGAGGGTCGGGAGGCAATGCGCGGGAAGCCCTGCGGTTGTTGCTGATCCCGAACAGGGCGCTCCTATTTTCGGCATGCTGGTTCCCTGAGATTAGTCATCTGACCACCCGCCCGGCCGGTGAAATGAGCCGAAATTCCCAATGATTTCGAGCATCGGGAAACAGGGATTATGAACCAGTCCCTCAGAGGTACCACGGAAGTGCTGGCTTAGGCGATTGTGAGCGATAAGACGATTTCGCAACACTTATTCACCGCCGAACAGATTTCACGATAACTTCCAAGCCGCCGACGATCCCGGAGTTATCGCGTCGTCGCTCGAATTAAATGTTTGGCGGGCCACTTCTACGGGCCGGCTGCCTTTATAGCGACTTGGCCAACATCCCCCAAGGGCGGTCCAAAAAAGGGGGGGGACTTAGGACCAGATTTGACGCCAGCCGAGTCGGAAGCCAGGTCTTCTCATATCCTGGCTAGCATGTTCCGCTGGGACGACTGGGTGTCCCTGATTCCTGAGTCGGAAGGGTCTGCGTGGCTGGCACTATGAACGGTGTCGTTCCAGCCAGATTGGCCGCACATTGTAAGATCGCCTGCGCATCGCCTTGCAGGGTAGATGGCAAACTCGGAATCGACTGATCAGGATTCTTGAAATTAAACGCGCTAGTTAAGTCTCCGACCGTGGCCCGGCGCCAGGCGCTCAAATTGGGCACTTCAGCCCCGAATCGGGTCTCGAGAAATCGCAACACCGAAGTGTGGTCGAAGAGGTCCGAAGACACGAGTCCGCCGCGACTGAACGGCGAGATGATCAACATGGGGACGCGAAAACCTAACCCAATCGGCCCGGTGATCGCCGGATTGCCGACTGCGGTTGGATCCGGAACCGCAGGCGCGGTCACATATTCGCCGGGCGTGCCGGGAGGCGCGGTGATCGGTGGAACATGATCAAAAAATCCGCCATTTTCATCGTAGTTAACCAACAACACCGTCTTCGCCCACAGCGCGGGGTTCGCGCTGAGAGCACTGACGATAAGGGAAAGAATATTCTCCCCAAAAAGCGACGGCGCAGGCGGGTGATCCGAAGTCAGGATCGACCCTATCAGCCAGGATACCTGGGGCAAATTGTCGAGCGCGACATCGGACAGGAAGTCGATGGGAAACTGGGGTCCAAATGCATTCTGATGCAGCACCGATGCAGGATCCTGGAAATTCTTGAAATTAGGAGAGCACATTGTCCGACAGAATCCCGCCCAGAATATTCTCATCCGGCGACGAGTAAACCTTCCAGGAAATTCCCCGAGCCTGAAGTTGCTCGGGCATGGTCGTATAGGTCAGACGGCCGTACATTGCCGAGCGATTTGTGACGATCGTCTGCAAAATCGGTCCGCCATTCTTTCCATCTGGATCGAGCGAAGCCGCCAACGTGTAGAGGCGATTCGGATCGGTCGGGCCGATTACCGAGCAGAAATAGTTGTCGCAGATCGTGAAGCCGTCGGCCAGGGCGTAGTAGTAGGGAAGGTCTGCGCGAGTATAGTAGCCCATGCTTAATACCGCGTCGTTGGAATCAATCGGTAGACGCGAACTTACAAAACCGTCCATCTTGCTGTTGTCCCAGCTCTGATGCTGCGGCACCCAGTCGTGGCTAATGTCGTGGGTGCACGCTGCATTCGCTTGGGAGGTATCCAGGTGAAACGGCAAGAGCTGTCCCACCGGTGAGATCGTGGTGTTCGCTGGATCGGGTTGCTGGAATGCCGCGCTTTGATCGGAAAATCCGCGTACGCCCCGATAGCTTCCAAAGTAGTGATCGAAAGACCGGTTTTCCTGAGTCAGGATCACGACATGTTCGATGTCAGTTAACTTGGAGCAACCGGACGGAACGGACGGAACCAACTTGGAAATACCGCAACCGTGCAAACCCAAAGACGCCAGCTCTGCAACGGCCGCCGCAGTTCCGAGTTTAAGTAGTTCTCGGCGAGTGAAATTCTGCATAGGCCTCAGATTTTAGATGCGCTCGCCCGAGGAAAGGTAGTGACCGCTTACCAAAGCCTTTTTAGTTCGGCAAGCCGGAAATGCGGCCATTGCTGAGGCTGGCGACTATTCCCGGGTGACGGACAACTCGGAAGTTAGCCTCGTCGCCGGATAACTGTCGCGAACAGCCGTAGCTGTTGAAAAACTCGCTCGCCGAGAGTGCACGGAAAAATCGTCGCGCTAGGATGACCTATAAACGATTTTCTCCGGATNNCGAGTTTTTCAACAGCCACAGCCCTTACCACAATCCTGCCTGAATCGGTCATCTGACCATCTCGGCGACAGCTAAGAAGCTCCAACATCCCCAATGTTTCTGATCGTGGAAGTTAGGACTGTATGAACCGCCGATAATTTGTCCCTAGCTATACTTCCAAGTGACCGCTAGCCCCACCGCCGCCGCACCCATGAGAACGACGGTCGCCCACCCTAAGGTGTTCAACACCCGCCCGTTGGTACGAACGCCCATGATCTTACGGTTCTGTGAAA
>PLWX01000163.1 GCA_003151155.1 Acidobacteriaceae bacterium | reverse complement strand
TTGAGGTACTGGTAAAAAAGTTCGGCAAGAAGTTTCTGGTCGTAGTGGTCGCCGACGCGCATCATCGAGAATTCAAAGAAGCCGGCCATCGGCGGTGGCATTACGAACATCTGGCCAGAGCGCGAGTCAATGTCGAGCATCATGCCGCGCGCGGCAAGCGCTTCGAGGATGTTGCGGGCGTCGGACTCGGACTTCTTCCAGAGGCGCGCTGCGGTTTCGGCCGTGAAAGGCTTGATAGGAAGCAGCGCGACGAGTTCAGCCTCTGCCGGCGTAAACAGCACCTCGAGGATTTGGAATAGCAGTTCGGTCGGCGGAGCCCCTTGCGGGAAGCGGTTGATCCGCTCGGACAGTTTGCGATAGCTCTCCCTGGCGGTGTGGTGCGACATGGAAATAGCATAGGACGAATCGGCCAAGACGAAAAGCGCAGGCATCACAGGTCTTTGTTCTTTCTTATTTATGCCATGCCTTTCCGCCGTACCCCTTCACGCAGCTTCTCCGACTCCGAACTCGACTTCACTTTGTACCTGATGATGATCAGGTTGCGATCCGACCGGATCACGGGCAACTCTATCTGTCCCGCTGCGACACCCGACTTATGAGGATCAATCCACTCATGGTTCGATCCGACTACTGCCGGCTTGCCGACCATCCGGGAGTCATCGCGTGGTGGCTCGAACCGAAATGCCGAGTGCGATCACTTCTACGGATGTCTTCGGCTGCCTGTGGGACAATGCGACATGCCGCTACGAACATACCTGATCAGCGTGGGCCTTAGTGCTGGACTTACGCTGTTGTGCGCTTTGCCGTTTGTGTTGGTCGCGCTCTGGCGCTCCCCCACACGGCGGTGGGGGCTGGTTTTGTTTGTCGGGTCCTTGGTCATCCTTGAGAATGCGGTCGCAGAACTTCCCCGGGTGAATGGGTTCCAGCACCTGCATTGGAGTTGGCAAGCTGCGCTCCTAACAACGGCTTCGACATTGCTAGTGGTGTCGTTGACTCCTGGGGTCTCCTTTGCATCCATCGGTGTTACGTCGAGCCTGCAGCCGGGCTGGTTGAAGCCGTCAATCGTCGCCCTCCTAATCGCTGCAGCGGTTCCTGCTGTTGTCTTCAGCCTTGGCTCTCGCGTCAGACTGACTAGTGAGGGGTGGGCTTACCTGCTGGTGATGCCAGGTCTAGCTGAAGAACTTCTCTTCCGCGGGCTGTATCAGTCCTTGTTGAACAGTGCTCTAGGCCGGTGCTGGCGGTTCGGCGGGGCCCAGTTCGGGTGGGGTCTACTGATCACGTCCGTTCTGTTCGCCGGAGCCAATGGCCTCGTTGCCGTCGATAGCCAGCTGCATGCGAGGATCGTTCTTCCGGGTGCCATCGCTCCGTTCATAGCCAGTCTGGTTTCTGGATGTGTCCGCGAACGCACGAGCAGCGTCTGGCCGTCGGTATTTGGTCACAACCTGAGCAACATCGTGATTCCTGTTGCGACTCTTGTCTCACGGTCCATCCACTAATTCGCAACAAGCCTGTCTTTGCACCGGGCCGCGCGTCCGCTTCTGGGAAGTGCGAGGTCACAATCTACTTGGACGAAGGTTGGCCAACCGGAGATGTGGTCCGCCGCGCCAGCGGCTTAGTTCTAACGGGCAAACCGGAAGGTGAGGGTTTGTCTACTGGATCGCTTCCGGTTGGCCGACAAACCGGGAGTTGATCGGATTGGTCAACACAAGCGCGTTTATGGGTACTGATTTATAAGACTGATAAATTGCGGAAGAAGAGTGATCAGGCTTGGAACGCTCATGTTCAGCCAAATGTCCGAATGTGGGCTGCCAGCACACAAGCTCAAGTTCCTCTATCACGCAATTGTGAAGGCTTGTACGAGTGTGGATTGTTGAATGCACTTTGTCATTGACAGGCCGTCCCAGTCTGTTCAAAAGAGCTGAGCTCGAGATAAACATTGCAGATGGTTTATTTGTCGGGGAGACATGGCGAGCGAGAGATGCGGGCTAGGGTCTCTGCTCCGCCCGCTCCGCTAACGTGTTCCTGAATGTGATGAATGCGATTGAAACGAAATCTCGCAAATCCGCCCTAGCCGCTTCACCGAAAGGCCTGGGTTGCGAAACAGCAAAAGCGCTCGCCGAGAAACTTTCGGGATTGAGCTGCTCGCGAGGAATTACCTGTCCAATGGAAGCGCTATTACGCGCAAAAGTGAGGCATCACTCTCTCCGCAATGGTACGGAGCAAGGAGGCCGCTTTGACTGTGGTGTATTTGCGTATATAGTTCTTGCCTCAAGTCGAGGGAACCCACAAAGAACTTTGCACTTGGGCCATTTGGTCAAACAGGCCGCCATTAGGCGCTTCCTCTATTCGTCGCGTAGCACGAAGGACTTGATATGCCTAAAAACTGGCAGGGAGAAGAGCAACCAGGGCTGCGTGGGCAGTTTCTCGCTGCCCTCCCGGTCTTTGAGGGTTTGAGCCCTTCGGAATTGCGCGAGCTTGAGTCGAATTCCTCCACCCATCTATTGGAGCCGGGCGAGAAACTGATCGACGGCGAGGGATTCAGGGACTTGGTCTTCATTGTGCTCGCCGGCTACCTCGATCTGTGTATTCAGGCTAATCAGAACAACGTTTCTCTGCGATTGATGCCGGGAGACATGATTGGCGAAGCGGCTCTGAGAATGTATTTGCCTCGTTTTACCACCGTCATCGCGGGACAGAGATCTGAGATCGTGGTGATATCGGGGGCAACGCTCGATTCCATTCTTTCTGCCCGGATTGAGGCCAGAAGCAGGGTCAGTGCAGAGGTTTCACGCCACCTCCTCCTAATGGAACTCGCAGCGCACCCGATGTTTTGCGAAGTAGATCCGGACTTGCTGTCAGAAATTGCACGAAATTCCAAGTTCATCGTCGTCAAGCGAGGCGAGATCGTGATTCGCGAAGGCGATCCATCGGACGGAATCTACGTTGTGGTGTGGGGAGCCTTGGAGGTCTTTCGGCAGCAAGCCGATGGCACCATTCATTCCATTGACATTCTTCGGGAGAACGCCTCTGTCGGCGAAATGGCAGCGCTGATGAACGAGCCGCGCTCGACGAGCGTTCGAGTCTGGCGTGATGCATTACTGATCCAAATCCCTGACAGCAGCATGCAGCAGGTCTTCCGAACCAACGCTGGCGTCACATTCAATCTGGCGCGCACGCTCGGCGAGCGATTGAAGCGCACCACGTCGGCTACTCAGCATTCCGTCTCGACCAAAACAATAGCCATCATTCCATGGTGTCGCGAGACGGACCTATCGTTCTTCTGTAGGCGTCTTCAACGCAGTATTCAAAACTTTGGACAGCAAACGGTTTTGCTGACGGCAGCCGATTTTCGCCGGGAGGCCGGAGGCATTCCGCGCAGCGTGGATGTGGCGCACGATCGCCATGCAGCGTGGCTTGCCGCGAAGGAAGCCGCCTACGAATACGTACTTTGCCAGTGCGACGGCGAGGACGCTTCGTGGACGAAGCCAAGTGTCCAGCAAGCAGATGTAGTAATTTTTGTCGGTATGTTCACCGACGTTCCTGCGCGTGCACGCGAAACAAGCGATATTGAAGCTGCTCGCGCCAGCGGCGCTCGCACGGAGTTGGTCCTACTACGTGAATCATCGCTTCCCACCGGGACCGCGGAGTGGCTCAATGTCGCCTCCTTTGCGGCGCATCATCATATTCGGCTCGATCAAGAGGAGGATTGGGACCGGGCCGCGCGGCGCATCACGGGCCACGCGTGGGGACTGATTCTGGGAGGTGGCGGTGCGCGCGGGCTGGCACACATTGGGGTGGTCAAGGCTCTACGGGAAAACAAGGTGCCCATCGACATGATCGGCGGCACGAGTATGGGTGCCGTGATTGCGGCCCTCTATGCTGCAGGATTCGATTACAGCGAAGTGCTTGCGGCCGCTCGGAAAACCTATGTGGATCGATCGCGATTAGACCTGACTCTTCCTTTTGTCTCGGTCCGAAGCGGCCGCAGTTCTGTGCGAGGGCTTCAGCTCATTTTCGGAGAACGCAACATTGAGGATCTTCCAATGAGCTACTTCTGCGTGTCATGCGATCTAGTGCGGGCTGAATCGGTGGTACATGATCGAGGTCCGGTTTGGCTTTGGACGCGCGTGAGTTGTTCCGTTCCTGGGCTGCTGCCTCCGGTCGCATATCAGGGCAAGCTCCTAATTGACGGCGGATTTCTCGACAACCTTCCGGTGAGTACCATGCGAACCCGCTGTCGCGGATTCGTTGTAGCATCGGACGTGAGTGTCGCCGTCGATCTGCACATGGGACAAGGGCTGGAGATGCAACCCTACTGGTCAGGCACGGCCCAGTTGCTGCGTAAGTTTGCCAAGAAGGCCCGTCCGCCGCACATCGCTCATTTGCTGATGCGAAGTGCGGAGATCAGCAGCGTTCGCGATTCTAAAATCGCGGGAAGTCCAGCCGACTTGTACATGCACCCCCCGGTCGACGAAATCTCGATGACGGATTTCCAGTCCATTGACCGCATTGTGCAGATCGGCTATGAGTATGCATCCGCTCGATTGCAAGATTGGAAGACCCGTCAGACCGTTCGTGCTGTGGTGTGAGATTGATGAGGCCCACGGCGGCGTTGGCTCCTGCAAACAACATCGAGGTGACACAAGTGGGGACGAGGCGAGCGATCGAGAGCCCGAACACATATCGTGACGGCGATGTTGCCATCGTGGGGATCGGGTGCAGATTTCCGGGCGGTGTCCACGGTCCGCAACAATTCTGGAGGTTGCTGTCGGAGGGAGTCGACGCAATTAAGGAAGCGCCGGCGAGCCGTCCTGGGTTTCGCGACCTGTATGATCCCGATCCGCGCAGACCAGGACATCTTTACTCATATTGGGGCGGTTTCCTGCAAGACGTGGAGTCGTTCGATGCCAACTTCTTCGGGATTTCTCCGCGAGAAGCGATACGCATCGATCCACAACATCGATTGCTGCTCGAGCTGGTGTGGGAAGCCTGCGAGGATGCGGGCATTCAGCCGCACCAGCTGGCCGGATCCCGGACGGGAGTGTTCATCGGAATCTCGACCCACGATTACGGCGACATGCAGATGTATCCGACGAACCGGGCGGACATAGACCTTTATTCGAATAGTGGAACCGCAACAAGTATTGCCGCGAACCGGATTTCCTACATTTACGATCTTCGCGGTCCGAGCATGGCTGTGGACACCGCATGCTCTTCGGCACTGACCGCTGTGCACCTGTCTTGCCAGAGTCTGCGAAACAGAGATTGCGACCTGGCCATTGCAGGCGGAGTTCAGTTAGTGCTTACTCCGGAATTGACGATCGGTTTCTGCAAGGCGTCAATGCTGTCTCGTGATGGCCGATGCAAGGCCTTTGACGACGATGCCAATGGCTACGTACGTGGCGAAGGCGGCGGGGTAGTCCTTCTCAAATCGCTGCGCTCGGCACTTGCCTGTGGAGATCCGATCTACTCCGTGATACGCGCCACCGCGATCAACGAAGACGGACGCACCCAGGGCATGACGGTTCCGAGCCGAGCAGCCCAGCAGGCGATGCTCGAAATAGCGATTGCGAAGGCCGAACTGGCTCCCGCCGACATTCAATACATCGAGGCACATGGGCCCGGCACGGCAGTAGGCGACCCGATTGAAGCGAACGCCTTGGGCAATGTAATGGCGAAAGGGAGGAACAAAGGCGACTACTGTGCTATCGGATCCGTGAAGACCAATATCGGTCATCTTGAAGCAGCGTCGGGAATCGCTGGCCTGATTAAAGTTGCACTGGCGCTTAAACATCGCCAAATTCCTCCATCACTTAACTTCAGCAAAGCGAATCACGCTATCGATCTTGAGGCATTGCATCTCCGCGTTGTGACGGTGCTGGAACCGTGGCCGAATTCAGAAAAACTCGCGGTCGCTGGAGTGAACTCATTCGGGTTCGGAGGCGCGAACGCACACGCCATCCTTCAGGAGGGACCTGAACCTGCGGCGGTGGCGCGAACGGAGGAACAGGAACTGCCCCACCTACTCGTGGTTTCGGCCCGCGCTCCTGAGGCGCTCAATGCACTCGCTGTTTCGTATTGTGTTGCCGTCGGCGAACCGAATTGTCAGCACATCAGCGACATCTGCTCTACAGCGGCCCGACATCGTTCCCATCATGAGCATCGTTTAGCCATTGTCGCTCGCAAGAACAGCGATTTCACGGAAGGTCTCTCCGCTTTTGCCAACGGCGAGATGCGACTCAATGTGATGTCAGGAAAGATCGCGACGGGAGGCCCACCGGAATTAGGATTCGTGTTCTCGGGCATGGGCCCGCAATGGTGGGGCATGGGCAGACAGTTGCGTGCACAGGAACCAGTATTCCGCTCGGTTCTTGAACGTTGCGACGAAGCGCTCCGGCGCCATGCCGACTGGTCTCTCCTGGAGGAACTGTCAAAGGGAGAAGACGAGTCGCGGGTTGCGTCGCCCGAGTTAGCGCAGGTGACCAACTTCGCGATTCAGGTTGCACTGACCGAACTGTGGGCATCGTTTGGCATCACCCCTCAGGCCGTCATCGGGCACAGCGGAGGCGCGATGGCTGCGGCATACGTCGCCGGTGTCTACAACCTGGAAGATGCCATCCGTCTTTGCTATCACCGCAGCCGTTTGCAAGGACGACCCTCCAATGCGGGAAAGATGTTGGCCGTCGGTGCCCCTTACACACAGATCGCGGAACTGGTGCAGGGCCACGAGGATCGAATCTCTCTCGCCGCGGTGAACGGGCCTTCCGCCATTACGCTGGCGGGAGATCCTGAAACGTTGGAGCGCATCGCCACGAATTTACAGGAACGCCAGATCTTCGCACGGATGTTGCCGGTGACGATCGCGTATCACAGTCCAGCCATGGACAAGATAAAGGATGAGTTCCTGTCCGCGGTCAACGACTTGAGGGGCCAGACCGCTAGGCTTCGGCTGCTGTCGGATACAACGGGAACGTGGGCCGATGGCGCTGATTTCAACAACGAATACTGGTGGACCGCGATTCGCCAACCGGTGCTGTTCTCGGAAGGAATGAAAAGCATGGTTGCGGAGGGCATCCACACTTTTGTTGAGATCAGCCCTCACCCGGTGCTAGCACCTTCCATCGTCGAGTGTCTGAAAGATCAAAACGCGACCGGCATTGTTGTGCCGTCAATACGTCGGAAAGAAGATGAGCGCGAAATCATGCTGCGTTCGCTCGGAGCGCTATATTGCGCTGGCTTTTCGCCGAATTGGGAGGCGCTGCAGCGTGGTCCGACGAAGTTGGTAGAGCTACCCGGTTATCCGTGGCAACGCGAGCGATTGTGGTATGAACCAACGACAAAGTCGAACGGCGCAAACTTCCTGGCCGAGCGTAAACCGGGAGATCATCCTTTGCTGGGTGCTCGCACCCGGTCGGCGCGTCCGACCTGGGAAAGCCATGTTGGCCTAGGCGAGACTGCATATTTGCAAGATCACGTAGTGCAAGGCGCAGCGGTCTTCCCGGGCGCCGCTTACGTAGAGCTCGCCCTCGCTGCGCGCGCAGGTATGGACATCCAGAATGGCGTCCTGCTGCGAAACATTGAGTTGCTGAAGCCGCTGGTACTGAACAGCGTTGACCCAACCGAGCTACAACTGGCCCTCGATGCTGACGGCCGTCATTTCGAGGTCTTCTCGTCGGCACCGGGTGACCGCAAATCGTGGATCTGTCACGCGCGCGGCACCATCAGCCCATTGAAGCGATCCGAAGAGTTGTCGCTGGATATTGAGGCGGAGAAAAGTCAGTTTCTCAGCGGTATGGGCCCGGTGGAGTTTTACGATCGTATGGCGGCCCGGGGATTGGCATACGGCCCAGCATTTCGCGGAGTCAGCAGCTTGGCGACCGCCAATCATCGCGCGATGGGCATGATCTCGGTTCCGGAGTTGGCTGGGATCGAGGGTTATCAGATTCATCCGGCACTGCTCGACGCAGCATTTCAATTGCTCGTGAGCGCGGCCGAGACCGATGAAAATCTAAAGTCGGACAAGCGCCTCTTCCTTCCCACCCAAATCCGCGAAGTAACACTGAATTTAAAACCGGGCGGCAGCTTTTGGGCATTCGCAAAAGTCACCGAAATTTCAGATTCCCATGTTACTGGCGACGTGCAGCTTGTCGATCTGAATGGCAGAGTGTGCGCCGAAATTCACGGCTTGTTCGCTCGTCTTGTGGAAGCGTCCGGTGCAAGCACTCGCGACACGATTGACCAATGGCTCTACGAATATCAGTGGGAATCGAAGTTGCGCCCACCTGCCGGCGCGGCCGTTCCCCTTCCAGCTTCTCTATTTGCCGGCGCACTCCATCCGAACGCATTGCAAGCCCTGAGCGCCCGCGCTACGACTGCCGCCATCCAAACTGGTTGGACCACCTATTACGAGCAGGTTGAGCAGCGTCTGAATGAACTAGCCACGGCGTATGCTGCGGCGGCCTTCGTTGATCTTGGATTTGAGTTCCAGCAAGATGCGTCCGTCTCATTCGATGTCCTTGCCGGTTCCAGCAACAGCGGGTGGCGACAGTCCTTGTTTCAGCAACTGTGCGTGATGCTGCAACGGGCCGACATGCTGCGGTTGCACAGCGATGGTTTGAAAGCAACTGGGAAGAGGATGGCTTCGCCTCAAAGCATGACAGATGCAATTCTGGCGGAGTTTCCCAAACACCGCCTCGATGTCGAGTTGCTCGCCCGATGCGGTCCAAAGTTGGCGGATGTTCTGACCGCCAAGTGCGATGGTCGCGATGTTCTCTTCACACCAGCGGGTTTCACTTTCCTCGAGTCGTTCTATCGTGAATCGCCGGCGTCCGCGTTTTATAACGCAATGCTCGCGGATGTTTTGTCGGAATTGACTGCCAGCCGCGGACAAACCCGCCCCCTGTACATTCTTGAAGTTGGGGCTGGCACCGGAGGCACGACAGCGCATCTGCTGCCTATGCTCGACGGCCCGGTGAATTACATCTTCAGCGATGTCTCGCCGGCGTTCCTTGAGCGCGCACAGGCGAAGTTTTCCGATTGTCCGTTCTTTGGCACGCAAACCTTCGATGCCACAGAGGAACCCGGACCTCAGGGGCTTCAACCATGCTCGTTCGACCTAATTATCGGCGCTAACGTCGTGCATGCGACCCCGGAGCTAGAAACGACACTTCGTAATCTGCGAGGCTTGCTTGCGCCTGGCGGGGTTCTTCTTCTGCTCGAAATCACCAGCCATCCGTATTGGCTCGACATTGCATTCGGTCTAATGGACGCATGGTGGTCATTCGAAGATCGCGAGTTACGGCCAGATCATCCTTTGCTGACGGGCCGCAAGTGGCAGTTGCTGCTCCAACAATGCGGATTCGAAGACGCCACTGTTCTGTCCGACAGGGTCGAGACGGAGCCCGCGCAATCAATACTCATCGCCCATGCCCCTGCCGCCGAAATCGCGCGCGTTGCCGAGTTTGAATCTCCGAAACATTGGCTCATTTACGCCGATCAGCGCGGCGTGGGCGAACGTCTCGCGACGACCCTCTCCGCCATGGGGTGCTCCAGTACGTTGATCTATGCCGGTGGGGAATACCGACAAACCGGCGGTCGCTTCGAATTGCGTCCGGAGGCGGCTGAAGATGTGGTCCGGATGCGCGACGAGTTGAAGTCCGTTCTTTCTCGCGCCGCAGGTATTGTTCATCTCTGGAGTCTCGACCTCGACAATCCAACTTCGAACATGGATGCATCGTTCAAGCGCGCGCAAGACCTCGGCTGTGGCAGTGTTACCCATATTGTGCAGCACCTTCTTGACGCTATGCCCGATGCCCCAACTCTTGCGCTCGTTACGGCGGGAGCGCAACCGCTGAAATCCGGCGTCGCACCCTCGCTATTGCAATCACCGCTTTGGGGCTACGGACGAGTGATGATGAAAGAGATGCCAGCCCTACGGTGTCGCATAGTCGACCTCAGCATGGACTGTGAGCAAAGCGAAATCTTGTCGCTGGCCGAGGCCATTCTCAGCGACGCCGCCGACGGCGCGGAAGAAGAGATCGCTCTTTGTCACGACGAACGATTCGTTCACCGGCTACGCGCGACTTCGCTGGCGCGACTCGCGGATGCGCTGCCGGTGGTGGACTCAACGGTGGAGCAGGGTTGGCGCGCTGAAATTGGGACCACTGGATCACTGGATAGTGTCGTCTTCCGACGCAACGAGCGCAGGACGCCGGCAGCGCACGAGGTTGAAGTCGCCATCCAGAGTGCAAGCCTGAATTTCCGTGACATCGTCTTGGCAACGGGAATCGTGAGTGGATTGGAAACGGACAATACTTTCGGCAAGAAGATGTTGGGTTCTGATTTTGCTGGCACGGTCATCCGTTGCGGCGAAGACGTGACGAATTTGAAGGTTGGGGACGAGGTTCTTGGCATAGCACCCTCTAGTTTCTCTTCCTACACAATTACGAATTCGGCTCTCGTAGTACGTCGTCCACTATCCCTCACCAACGCGGATGCGGCAAACATCCCGGTCGCGTTTGTGACAGCCTGGTATGGCCTCAAACATTTAGCTCGGCTGTCTGCGGGGGAAACCATACTGATTCATGCAGCGTCCGGTGGCGTAGGACTGGCGGCAATTCAGATTGCAAAGCTACTCGGAGCGACGGTGTTTGCCACGGCCGGCAGCGATGCGAAGCGGGCGTATCTGCGTTCCTTCGGCATCGAACACGTGATGGACTCACGCAGTCTCGCGTTTGCGGACGAGGTTCGCGAGTATACATCCGGTCGTGGAGTAGATGTCGTTCTCAACTCGCTAGCCGGAGAAGCCCTGGCGGCTGGTATCGCCAGCCTCGCGCCTTATGGCAGGTTCGTGGAATTAGGCAAAGCCGATATCTATCAGAATCAGCCAATCGGCTTGGGTCCATTTCGCAAGAACTTGAGTTTGTTCGCAGTTGATCTCGATCGCATGTCGATGGAGAAGCCGGAACTCGTTGGCGAAATGTTACGCGAAGTGGTGGAGCAGTTCAATTCAGGCACGTTCACCCCGCTTCCGTGCAATCGGTACTCCATGAACCAACTTCCGCAGGCTATGCGCCTCATGGCACAAGCCAAACACATCGGGAAGGTAGTGGTAGAGAATCAGGGGCCAGTTGGAGTGCGATCGTCCGTCGAACAAAGGGTTTCGGTCCGTGAAAACTCAACCTACCTCATTAGCGGAGGTCTGGGTGGTGTAGGTCTTTCGGTGGCGCGCTGGCTGGCCGATCAGGGAGCGGGCTCAATTCTGCTCTGCGGACGAAGTGCGCCCTCAACCGAGGCCGAAATAACTCTGAATGAATTGCGTGGACGTGGCGTGAGGATTGAAATCGCAAAGGCGGACGTCTCTAGCTACGAAGATGTGGCACGAATTACTGATTTCATCGCCACCAGCATGTCGCCACTGCGGGGCATCGTCCATGGCGCGATGGTCCTTGACGATACGCCTATCGCTGAACTAACCCGTGGGAGCCTTGATCGCGTGATGGCTCCGAAGATTTTGGGAGCATGGAATCTTCATACCTTAACCAGTAAGCTCCCTCTCGATTTCTTTGTTTCGTTTTCCTCCATCACTTCGCTGATGGGAAACCCGCACCAGGCGAATTATGCCGCCGCCAACACCTTTCTCGATGCGTTTGCTCACTATCGCCGTGAACTCGGTTTGCCAGCCACCACCATCAATTGGGGCGTAATTTCTGAGACCGGGTATGTGTCGCGTCACCCGGAGGTCGCTGAGTTCCTCGCTAAACAAGGCTACCTGAGCTTCACACCGGAGCAGATCCTCGAAGTCCTTGGTGAACTGCTAAAGCACGAGGCCACACAGGCGATGGCGGCGCGCATTGACTGGAAGAAGCTGCGGGAATTTGCTCCGAGAGCAGCGGCCTCCAGCCGCATTCGCCACCTCATTCCGACAAACGACGGCGACACGCGCACGGCCAGCGCCGGTTCGATTCGCTCATCGCTGGAGCACGCCACCTCGTCCGCTCGCAAACAGCGCCTCGAAGACTATCTTCGTCAGCAAGTCGGAAAGCTTCTGGGTTCTTCGGGATCGGGATTGGACATCGAACGCCCGATTACGGAATTGGGCATGGATTCGCTGATTGCCGCCGAATTAACCGTGCTTCTGGAGCGAGATCTCGGTGTGCAGGTGGATGGCGGTCAGCTGCTCGGAGGCCTGAATTTACGTGGCCTCGGCCAACAGATACTTCAGCGGCTCCGCCTTGGTGAAGTTACAACCGAGCCTGTGTCGGGAGCGACATCTCAGTCCACAGAACGACCGCAAGTGAATGCTGCGGCGATAGATCATCCAGTTCTTTCAAGCAATGCGGGCCGCGCAGAGAAGAGCGCTCCACCACACGTGCCGATCGCTATTACCGGTAGCAGTGTCGCCGGAGTGGTTGCTCCACCGGTGGCTTCCTCGAAACAGTCGCCCAGATTGGACTTTGCTCCGGCAGCTTCCTCCGATTCCACCCACCGTGTCACCGTGGACTATCGCAAGCTCGACTATTCGAGTTGGTCGCTTTCGCAACGGATGGTGCGAGCTATTTCCAAAACTGCCTTTGGTGTCACCTCGGACGTGGAAACCGCAGGACTCGAAAACATTCCCACGCGCGGTCCTTGCGTGCTGGCAATCAACCATCTCAGCATGACTGAAGTTCCATTGCTGCTCAATCTATTGCCACGGCGTGCCATCGTCCTGGTGAATCAGAAATGGAAAAAAGTTCGAGCCATCGACTGGCTGGTATCCGGCTTGGGGCAAGCGATCTACGTTACGCCAGGTGAGCCTCGCGACGAATCCCTGCAACCAGCCCTCGCCGTTCTCGAAGCAGGCGGCATCCTGTCGCTGGCTCCAGAAGGCACGCGCAGTCGCACCGGCGTTTTGCAACAGGCACGCACCGGTGTTGCATATCTCGCGGTTCGCGCGAATGTCCCGGTAGTCCCGTTGGCCTTATGGGGCCATGAGCAATGGATCAACCGCCTCAAGCGAGTTCGAAGGTTCCACGTGCACGTGCGCGTCGGAGAGCCCATACGGTTTCCTGCCGGACCAGCGTCCGCGGCAGCGTTGCGGCAGTACACCGACGACGTCATGATCGCGTTAGCCCGTCTCCTGCCCATAGAATATCGCGGCTTCTACGCGGACTTAGCTGAGAGCGATTCACGAGAGGTGTCATCGACTGCATGAAATTTTCTTTGCTGATTGAAGTGCAACCGGATGATGCAAGCGCTCCCGCAGAGAGGCGCGCCTTCGCCGAGTGCGTGGAGCAGGCTGTGCTGGCAGACGAACTTGGGTACCACGAAGTCTGGGCCGTCGAACATCATGGTCTCCGCGAGTATTCCCACAGTTCCGCGCCCGAGGTGCTGCTCGCCTTCATCGCCGGACGCACGCGCCGGATTCGCCTGGGCCATGGCGTCACACTCACGCCCTATCGCTACAACCATCCCATCCGCGTAGCCGAACGCATCGCGGTGTTGGACATTCTCTCCGATGGCCGGGTGGATTGGGGATCGGGAAAGAGTTCGTCCCGGGTGGAACAGGAAGCTTTTGAGGTCAGTCGCGATGAACTGGATGGGCAGTGGCGCGAAGCATTCGAAATGATTCCGCGCATGTGGCGCTCCGATATTTTCGAATGGAAGGGAAAATATTTTCACATTCCGCCTACGCCCATCATTCCAAAGCCGGTGCAACAGCCTCATCCGCCGATGTTCATAGCTTGCTCGCGTCCCGAAACAGTGGAACTCGCAGGCAAGCTCGGTGTGGGTTCGCTGAATTTCACCGCCGGCAACGATGAGTACCTAGCCCGAAAGGTGCAATCCTACCGATCCGCGTTGGACAGCGAGCAAGGCCCGCTTCGCCGCGTGAACAATCGCTTCTGCTGCACTCCGACCTTCCTGGTACTGGAGGATGATCGGCAAGCTTGCGAAGTTGGCTTTCGAGGAGCGCGGTTCTTCCAGGAAGCGCTCTCCACGTACTTTCTGTCGCCGGAGCGCCTCGTCGGACCATTGGAAGTTTCGCGCGAAGCGCTCTCCGCGTCGGAGCTGACGAAGGTGATGCGAGATCGAAATATGCCGGGGTCCGCTCTTACTTCTATTATCGGAGACCCGAATTCAGCGATTGAAACCATAACTCGATTCTGTGCGGCGGGGGTTGACGAGCTCATTCTCGTTACGCAGATGGCGACGATCCCGCAAGACCTGATCCTACAATCTCTCCGTATCTTTGCGGAGAAAGTGATGCCTCACTTTTGCACGTAGCGCGAGTCAAGACTTGATGGGAGTCCCGCAAACTGGTATCTTCATCCGCCTATTGACCAGATATCGATAAGCGATTCCCAAGCCATCGACAGGTTGGGAAAATAGGTCAGCAGTATTCAGCCCGCGTTCTCCCCTAATTCGTACGACTGCTAGCGGCTTTATCAGCCCCAACCTTCTGCAGGCCAAACCTCGAGAGGAGGTGTCTTGGAGGTCCCTAAAAACACCAATATCGGCTATGGGGAAAGCCCTATGGCCATCCTCGGAAGCTGGTGTCGATTCCCTTGGGGCGCAAACCGTCCTCGTGCATTCTTGAGCCTACTTACCAACGGCGTCGACGAATTGATGCAAATTGCGACGATCCCCGATGAACTCATTCCGAAGTCACTACACACGTTCGAGGAGAAGATCAAACCTCATGTTGACGTTGCCGGCGATCCTCAGACTCAACCGGAAAAGACAGTGGGTAGCGGTCCGCTTCGGCAAGGGGTCTCAACCTAGAATATGCGAACTCGTTCGTTGGATGGAATCACCGTGTCTCCCGTGCGAGGCGGACGGCTGCATTCCGTGAAAACAAGTTTCTTTTTGGATGCGCAAGCAGCCGCTTGCAGCATCATCTTGTGCTTCGGGCTAGTACCCTCGCTTCACTGTCAGGACAGCAACGCGCTCGACACTCTCACCCTCGATGAAGCTGTCACCCTCGCGGTACATAACAACCGCACTCTGCAAATTGCAGCACTGGAAGTTGAAAAGTCAAAACAGGACGCAGCTGCGTTTCGCACGAAGCGTCTCCCGAATGTTTCTACCAACTTGGTGGTTGGAGAACTCCTGACTGATGTCGATTTCCGTTTTCAGGAGGGGCAGTTCGGCACTTTTCCGGGCACGGGCCCGATTCCGTCGAAGAATATCAGTATCGAAACAGGGAAGCGCCCTTTTGCCTTCACCGTAGCTCAGGTCGCGCAGCCTATCTCGCAGCAATACAAGCTGGGCCTCGGTCTCAGGTTGAAGCAACTGACAACTGACATCGAATCCGAGAAGCTGAGGGGGCAGCGCCAGGCAATTGTCAGCCAGACCAAGGAGGTCTACTACAAACTGGTGCAGACCGAAGCGGCACTCCATGCCAGCCAGGAGAGCCTCCGTTACTACCACGAATTGGATCGCGTGACTGACAGCTACGTGCTCGAAAAAACTGCGCTTAAAAGCGACAGCCTTGACGTGAAGGCTCGCGTCGCGCAGGAAGAGTATGCCGCGCTGAGGCTGACCAATACAGTGTCGACCACGAAGGAGCAACTGAATCTCCTGCTTGGACGCGACATTCGAACCGATTTCGACATACAGACCATACCGGCAGCTACAGAGATTGAACAGAACCTGCCCGCCGCCCAGGCACTCGCCCTGGCGAATCGTCCGGAACTTCGACAGGCACAAGTGACGGCCCAGCAGTCCGAGTACGACCGGCGTCTCGCTAAGGCAGACTACATCCCTGACGTCAATCTTCTCTTCTATTATGCATCGCCATTCGGTACAGACTTCTTGCCCCACAACGTAGCGTCATTGGGAGTGCAAATCCAATGGGAGCCGCTCGATTGGGGCAGACGCAAGCACGAGATCGAACAAAAAAAACTTTCCATGCAGCAAAGTCAGCGTGCGTTAACCGAGACTCAGGCCAAAATCGTGATCGAAGTCAACGATCATTTTCGGAGACTCTCGGAAGCTCGCGCCTTGATGGCGTTGACCAACTTAATCCGTGAAGCGGCTGGCGAGAAGCTACGAGTCATCACTGATCGGTATTCGGAGAATGCCTCCCTGCTGAGAGACGTGCTGGAGTCGCAGGCGGCCTATTCACAAGCCGGTAGCGCATATCAGCAGGCGCTCGCATCGTTCTGGTCCGCCAAGGCTGAATTGGAAAGAGCCCTGGGAGAGGATCGATGACGCGTAAACCGGATAAACACGCCGGCGTTTGCCTCGGTCTTACGTTGGTATTACTGGTGCAAGCAGCATGTAACCGCACCGAGACGGCCACCCCGCCCGTAAGCACCGTTCGCCTGTGCACCGTGAGTGCCTACGCTCCCAGTGAGGGGCAGCGCTACTCAGCGACTATCGTGCCCTTTGCCCAGGTGGATCTCGCGTTCAAATCGAGCGGAATCCTCGCATCCCTCATGCAGGTAAAGAGTGCGGATAGGCGCATCCGCTCGGTCGGCGATGGAGATTCTGTGCAAGAAGGAGCGGTTCTTGGTCGGGTGCGTCCCGACGACTACCGTGACGCGGTTCATCAGATTGAGCAAGAGGTAGCGAAGGCCAGTTCCGCTCAGGCAAAGGCTAGCGAAGATTTCGGCCGTGCCACTCGACTGCTTGCAAAAGGGAGTGTCACGCAACCGGATTTCGAGGCTGCCAAGGCCCAACTCGAAGCCGCCAACGCATCGGTCAAACAAGCTGAAGCGGGCCTGCATCAGGCAACGGCAGCGCTACAGGATTGCACTCTACACGCACCATTTCACGGCTGGGTTTTGAAGCGCAACATAGAGATTGGGGGTATCGTTGGGCCGAGCATCACCGCGTTCACGATTGCCGACACGCACCTCGTAAAGGCCACGTTTGGAGTTCCTGACCTCTTCCTTCCACGCGTAAGACTGGGTTCCCGCCAAGTGTTGAACACGGACGCTGTAGGGGCCATCGAAGGTCGGATCACCTCGATCTCCGCTTCGGCCGATCCTCGCACCCGTGTTTACACCATCGAGATCACCATCGACAACAAAAGAGGCGCCTTGCGGCCAGGCATGATTGCTGCCCTCAATCTCAATGATGGTGCGCCAAATCTGCCTGTTCCCGTAATTCCTCTGAGTGCGATCGTGCGCCCTCCGAACGATCCAAATGGATTTGCGGTTTACACCCTGCAGACAGAGCAAGGCAAGACGGTCGCACACGCGAGGCGAGTAGAACTGGGGAACCTATACGGAAATTCCATTGCTATTACGCACGGGTTAGAGGTGGGCGACCGTGTCGTTGAAACCGGGGCGACCGTCCCGCGCGACGGAGAACAAGTCGAAATCATTCATTAACCCTGAGCGGGGAAGTCTCTTCTGCACCTGGAGAAGGAATGCCACGTAAAACCGACGAAGAATTCGTACAGCACACGCACAACACCGCGCGATTCTTCACCGAGAACCGTCACGTGTCTTACGTGGTCCTGTTGGCGACGGTTATTTGGGGCATCTACGGCTATCAACAAATGCCGAAACGCAAGGATCCGAACATCCCGGTGCGAGAAGCGGTGGTTGTTTGTCCGTGGCCGGGCGTTCCTGCGGAGCAGATCGAGCAACTGGTCACCCGCAAGATCGAGGGTACACTCGCGCAGAGTCCGTTCCTGCACCCGCCGACCGGTTCAGATTTTGGCATCAAGTCGACCACCCTCCCCAGCGTAGCTTTGGTCCACCTCAAGCTCGCCGAGAACGTTCAGGATACGAAAAAGGTCTTCAGCGAAATCAACCTCAAGCTCGACGCTCTGAATTCGCAGTTGCCTGATGGAGCTGGCCCCATTCAATTCGTCAGCGATTTCGGCGACACAGCCGCGCTCATGCTTACCGTTGCAAGCCCTTCATCTGACGAGGTTGAGGTTGCGGTGCGCGCGCACGTCATTCAGCGAGCGATTAAAGAAGCACGCAAGGGCACAACCGGCCCGCGGCTGACCCTCGTGTTGAACTTCCCGTACAGCGTTCCACTGGAGATGCCACGCGCGTCGATGCTGATGTTGGTCGGTGTAGCACAGTCGCGAGGTGCCTTGCGCGACGTGCGATACCTGCAGGATACGGGCTACTTGGCTGTCGATGCGGCTACCGACCTTGATCCCGTGCAGTTGCTGCAACTAGCGCAGCAGCTTATAGAGACCCGGAGCCACCGCTCGGAAATTCATCCAGACATGTGGCCGCTCGTCGTCGTGCGTGACCCGGCGGAGGTCCCAACAAAGCTAGCTGCCATCGCGGGCCCAAAATTCAGCTACCGCGAGTTGGATGACTTCACCGATCTGATAGCCCGCAGCTTGCTCGGCTCCCCGCAAGTATCGAAAGTCGACCGTTCCGGTGTGCTGCCTGAGCGTATTTATCTGGATTACTCGCAGGAACGCCTCGCCGCTTACGGGCTCGCGCCCTCAAAGTTAAGGGACATCCTCTCGGCACGCAACATCACGCTACCGGGCGGTACCTTCGAGGTCGGCCAGCGGAATTTCCTCATCGAACCTTCGGGCCAACTCAAAACTCCGCAGGACATTGGAAATGTTGGCGTCGCTTCATCGCCCACCGGCAGCCCTGTCTATCTCCGCGACCTGGTCGATATTTTCCCCGCCTACGAGAGCCCGCCACGTTTTCTGAACTTTTACAGCTGGCACGACAACAAGGGCAACTGGCATCGCAGCCGGTCCATAACCCTGGCAGTACAGATGCGGGCCGGCGAGCAGGTGGAACAATTCGGGAAGGCGGTCGACGCAAAACTGGTAGCGCTTCATCAGGTTTTGCCCAAAGACCTGATTCTCGCTCGAACCTCCGACCAGCCCCGCCAAGTGAAGGAGAGCATCGACCTCTTCATGGATGCGCTTTACGAGGCCATCGTACTCGTAGTCCTCGTTTCGCTCATTGGCTTTTGGGAGTGGCGCTCCGCGCTGTTGATGGCGTTGTCCGTTCCGATCACGCTGGCGATGACGTGTGGCATGATCTATATGCTAGGCATCGATGTACAACAGGTCTCGATCGCCTCTTTAATTATCGCGCTCGGCCTGCTGGTCGATGATCCTGTGGTTGCCGGGGATGCGATCAAGCGCAGCCTGGCCGAAGGACATCCTCCCATCGTCGCTGCATGGTTAGGGCCAACCAAGCTGGCCAAAGCCATCATGTTTGCCACGATCACCAACATTGCAGCGTATCTACCTTTCTTATTGCTGACAGGAGACGTCGGTTCCTTCCTCCATAGCCTGCCGATTGTGCTCGCGGCGGCACTCGTCGCCTCACGGCTGGTGTCGATGACGTTCGTACCTCTTCTTGGATACGTCCTTCTCCGCCCAGGCACGAAGGCTGAAGTCTCAAGCGGAGCGAAGCGCAGGACCGGATTCGCCGACCTCTACTACAAGGTCGCAGGGGGGGCGATCGAGCATCGCTGGAAAGTCCTATTGACGTCGTTCATCTTCCTCGCGGCGGGTGTGTTCATGGTGCTGCACCTGCAGACGAAGTTCTTCCCCGAAGACGTACAGTACTGGTCATATCTCGATATCTGGCTGCCTAATGACACGCCGCTATCCACGACGAATGACACCACCGAGCGCATTGAGACGATCATTAGAAAAGTAGTCGGCGATTACGAACAATCACACCCCGGGAACAAGTTCAGACCGCTGCTTAAGTCGATGACTACCTTTGTCGGTGGTAGCGCACCACGCTTCTGGTTCTCGGTTTCACCGGAGTTACAGCAGTTGAACTATGCGCAAACCATCATCGAACTTACGGACAAGGAATCTACACCGGAGCTGGCAGTGCCACTTCAGGCGGCATTGACATCCGCCGTACCCGGAGCACAGATCGATGTCAGACAGTTGGAGTTGAATCCTGTGGGAGTTCCGATCCAGGTGATGATCTCAAACCAGACGGACGTCACAACCGCGGAAGACAGCCAGAACATCCAGAAGCTGCATCAATTCGCGGACAGCATAGAAGAGGTCTTCCGCGCCACACCGCACTCGGCTCGCGTGCGCGACGATTGGGGCAGTGCGGGAGGGGCGATCAGGCTAAATATTGACACCGATCGTGCCAACCTGGCTGGCGTAACCAACATGGATGTCGCTCTCTCATCCACGACAGCCGTGAGTGGCCTCCCAGTGACAACGTTGCGGGTTGGAAACAAAGAAATTCCTGTGGTCGCCCGTCTGCGCGTCGACGAACGCGGCCAGCTATCCGATCTGAACAATCTGAGCGTGTTCTCCATGCAGGAACCGCTGCACGTTCCGTTGACCCAGGTCGCGAGCGTGCATGTCGATCTCGAAACGCAACGCATCATCCGACAGGACCACTTCCGAACCATCACCGTTCAGTGTTTCGCGGGTCCAGGAGCCCTCCCATCCGACGTGCTATCGAAGGCCATGCCGGCGATCCGCAAGATTCAAAATTCACTCCCCGCCGGCTATTCGCTGCTCATTGGCGGCGAAAAGGCCAAGCAGGACGAAAGTTTCTCCAATCTGGCCGGGGTCATAGCGATTTCTGTGATTTCGATTTTTCTTGCATTAGTACTGCAATTCAAGAACGCATTTAAGCCGCTGCTGGTCTTTGCCGCAGTGCCTTACGGAGTCGTAGGAGCCGTAGTAGCGTTGTATTTCACCGGCGTTCCGTTTGGATTCATGGCGTTCCTCGGTATCGCAAGTCTCGTGGGAGTGATCGTAAGTCACGTCATCGTGTTGTTCGATTTCATCGAAGAAGCACATGAAAAAGGTGAACCGCTTGAACAAGCGCTGCTGGATGCCGGAATTCACCGTCTTCGCCCAGTCCTGATCACCGTCGGCGCAACGGTATTGGCCTTGTTCCCACTGGCGATTCATGGTGGCCCGCTTTGGCAGCCGCTCTGCTATGCGCAAATCGGAGGGCTTACGGTGGCTACTTTCATAACCTTGATTTTGGTGCCCGTTCTGTTTTCAATTGCGGTAAAGGACTTGAAGATCATCAAATGGGAACTCAGCACTTCTGCAGCCAAGTGAATTTCGTTCGCAAGCTCGTCGCGTTCTCTTGCAGCCAGATCCGCCAGTCGCTGTCGCTGCCTGCCCAGTTGATGCACGACGATGACAACGAAAACATATCCAAGAAGCGTAGTCACATCCCTTGCTAAGTGTCGGGTTCCAAGATCATGCATTGGGCCAACAAGATCATGCAGAACAACGCAGACAATCGAAAGCGCAAGACTGATGCGAAGCGGATGTACTAGCGCGCTCAGAGCTAATGGCAGGAAATACAGAGGAGCGAGCGAAACCGAGGCCACGGATTTGTCCGCGTAGGCTACGGCCGAGATCCCCGCCACGACCACAACGGTGAGAACGAGAACGCTCATCCGTTCATCGATGTAGGGGCCTTCGGTCGTGACCCTACGAAGAACGGTCGACCATCGGGATGGCGTCATGGCGTCAAGTGACCAGCAGTTTGCAACACCTCATTCGGCCTCGTCACATTCAGATAGATCTCT
>PLWX01000065.1 GCA_003151155.1 Acidobacteriaceae bacterium | reverse complement strand
GCTGGTCACCTAGGTCTGCGTCGTGTGTTCCAGTTCAGTCGCCGTATTACGCACCGTCACCGTTGTGCTGGAGACGACTGCGCGCGATGTGCGCTGGATATGGAAGAATCCAAGCGCGTATCGCGTGTCCGCGTCAGTCCTTCAGTTTCTCGTTCTCTGCTTGCGCCAGCCTGAGCAAAGAGAGGTCGGGGTCTGCCTGTTTCCAAATCGACAGGAAGTCCTGGTACGTTCGCCGCGACGTCGGCTTGTCTCCGCTCATGGCTTGAGAACGGGCCAACTGCAACTGCGCCAGCGCCTCGATGGGAGCATTTTGCCCCAGCCCGCGATGCCCCAACATCTTCTTGAACTGCGCGGCAGCGTCTTCCCCTTGGCCTGCTTTCAAATAGGCCATGCCGCGGAGATAGACTGGCACCATCACACTCACGTTTTCGACGCCCATCTCGTAGGGAGTGGCTGCGTCCAGCAGCGCGATAGCCTGCTTGGCATCGCCCCGGTGGAGGGCCAGCGTAGCCCGAATCGATGGCAGCCAATAGCTCTGGGTGATCGTGTCCAGCGGCAACTCCGCATTCAACTGGTCGGCGATCTTCTTCGCCATCGCGGCCTCTCCCAGCTCCGCCAGAGTCAGCGCCGCCGCAATGCGAACGTCCCGACCGGGCGAAAGGGCGAGTGCTTCGTTCGCCAGTTGGCGTGCCTCGGCGGCGTTGCCGAACAATGCCTCCCGGTAGGCTCCGCTGGCCAGCCACAGGGCGGCGCTTTCGATGGCTCCGTTGCGCTTGGCCGCCACCACCGCGCGCTGCGTCGCTTGCCGCGCTCGTTCTAGCCGTCCATAATACGCATCGGTGTCGGCCTGCTGCTGAAGCAACGGTGCCTCGGCGCTGAGGTTGCCCGCTGCGGACTCGATTTGCCGCTGCATCTCCGCTTCGTCGTTCTGCAAAAAGGCAATGCCGTAGCGCATCTCACGCAGGTATTCGTTATCGAACTTGTGCTGCATCGACAGGTCGTAGATGGCCTTGGCTTCGTCCACCCGATCCAGCGCCAGGTAGGCGCTGATCAGGTCGGCGTAGCCCGAGACCCTGGTGGGCGCAACTTCCATGGCGGCGCGCGATTCCTCAGCGGCCTTTTCGAAATCGCCCATCGCCGAGTAGTTCAACGACAGGTTAGCGTGCGGGGCCACGTCGGCTGGGTATTCCTGCGCCCACTGCTTGTATACCTGGTTGGCCTTTTCCAGTTCTCCGGTTGCGAAACTGTAGTACGCCGCCTCGATGTAGAAGCGCTCGCGCTCGCTTACCCGGTCGCGCAATTCGAATGCCTTGCGGAAGTTGTCGCTGGCTGCCGTGGTCTCCCGCAGGTTGTACTGCGCCATGCCCAGCGAGGCATAGGCGCGGGCGAAGTTCGGGTCCAGCGCAATCGCCCGCTGATGGTACGGCACCGACTCTGCATCGCCCTTCACCGCCTGCATCGATCGGCCAATGGAATAGGCCTTCAGAGCCTCCAGCGACGACGTCGTTACCTCATCCAGCGGCTTATTGAAACGTTTGACCGAGGTCAGCGATTCGCCCAGCTTCTCGCGCAGCTCGTTGCCGGCCTCGCCCAGTTGCTTGAGCACGTTGTCGCGGTTTGGGGCTTCCGTCTGCGTGCTGGCCAGGGTGTCGCCGGTCTCGCATTTCACCGCTTTCAGACTAATCAAGTAGTGGCTTCCCACACGGCCGATCGAACCTTCGAGCAGGGCCTTGCTGTTGCTGCGCAGGCATACTTCCCGGGCAAGCTCGGTCGTCAGACGCTCGTCAGGCTGGCGATTCATCAACTTCAAGATCGCGTTTACGCGGAAATCGGGCAGGACATTCAAGAACGGTGACTGCTCCAACTGAATGGAGAGCGCCTGTTTCAGGGTTCCGTCAAACACGCTCTCGCCTGTAGTGTTGGTGAAATCGGAGAGAACGATGGTGTCCTTCTCGGTCAATTGATGTGCCGACCGACGGGAGCGGAGATAGAACGTCCCCGCGATGGCAACTGCGACAACCACCACCGCAGCCGGAAGCAGAATTTTCCAGAGCTTTCGTCCCATGACCGGCGCTTCGGCAGCTTTTACGGCGCTCGATGACGGGGATGGCGCCAGCGCAGGAGAGGAACCGGATGGCGGCAGTTGCGTGGCGTGAGAGCCGCTTTCGTGGGCGGCTACGGTGCCGGAACTTGCAGCTACGGAGCGGCCGGTCTCGGTGTCGCGCTTGAGGCGTTGCAAATCCGTCCGCATATCGGAGGCGTGCTGGTAGCGCAGATTGCGGTCTTTCTCCAGGGCCTTATTGATGATGTCTTCCAGTTTCGGAGGCAGATCGGGGTTGAAGCGCACGGCAGGAACCGGTGCGCGGTTTAGGATTGCTTCGAAGATCAGCGCAGAGGTTTCGCCGCGGAAGGGTAGTGTGCCGGTTGCCATTTCATACAGCACGGCACCAAAGGAAAAGAGATCGGTGCGGGCATCCAGTTCTTTGCCCTTGGCCTGCTCCGGAGACATGTAGGCGACGGTGCCGAGCGTAGAGCCGGGACTGGTGAGGTGCTCGTCTGCGACCGCGGCGGCGGTCATCGTATCAGTGGAGGCGATCTTGCTCGAAGAACCGCTCGCGTAGGTTATTTTCGCTAATCCGAAGTCGAGGATCTTGGCGTGGCCGCGCTTGGTGACGAAGAGATTTGCGGGCTTGATGTCGCGGTGGACGATACCTTCCGCATGGGCCGCATCGAGCGCGTCGGCGATCTCAATGGCGAGTCCCACTAAGACATCCGTTTCGACGGGATTTTGGCCGATCAGATGCTTCAGCGTCATGCCATCGAGAAATTCCATGGCGATGTACGCCTGTCCGTTTTCTTCGCCGATGTCGTGAATCGTGCAGATGTTGGGATGGTTGAGAGCCGA
>PLWX01000304.1 GCA_003151155.1 Acidobacteriaceae bacterium | reverse complement strand
ATTCGCTAACTTGTGCAGACCTTCCTTAGCTGAAACGCTTACTTCGGCGAATCGCGATGCACCACTTTTACGTTGTATCCGGCCTTCGCAAGACGCTTCTTTACATCCTCGGCAATCATCACCGAACGATGCTGCCCGCCAGTACAGCCGAAGGCGATCGTGAGGTAGCTCTTCCCTTCCGTGATGTAGTGCGGCAGAAGATAAACCAGCAGCTCCGAGATCCGATTGATAAATTCCTGCGTCTGCGGAAACGATCGAATGTATTTCGCGACCTTTGGATGTCTGCCAGTCAGGGGACGGAATTCCGGCACAAAATGGGGATTCGGCAGGAATCGGACATCGAACACCAGGTCCGAATCGTCAGGCACGCCCTTGCGAAAACCGAAGCTGACGCACGACACAAGAATCTTCTTATGATCTTGCATCTTGGCGTGCCCAAAGCGATCGAAGATCAGCGCGCGCAATTCGTGCACGTTGAACTTCGAAGTGTCGATCATCATGTCGGCGGATTCACGGATGGGAGTTAGTCGACGGCGTTCGCTCTCGATCGAAGTTTTAACTGGCCGCGACGTCCCGAGTGGATGAGGCCGTCGCGTCTCACTGAAGCGACGCATCAGGATTTCGTCGTCCGCCTCAAGATAGAGCACAACCGACTTTACGATGTTCCTTACCGATCGAAGCGTCGCGGGCAAGCGGTCGAGACCGACGCCCTCACGGATATCCAGCACCAGCGCCGCACGGGTAATTTCCGGGGAATCCGCAACCAGGTCGGCGAATTGCGGAACCAGCGCGACCGGAAGATTGTCGACGCAGTAATAGCCTAGATCTTCAAAGGCTTTCAGCACGGAGGCCTTGCCCGAACCACTCATCCCGGTGATGATCACCAGTTCTGCAGGATGTGCCTTAGCTCTCGCAGCCAAGACACACTTCGACGATTTCTTGGGATCTGTACGGCGCGCCATTTTTCGTCATCGTACAGCAGTTGGAGGCGGTTCGGCGAGGGTTGTTCGATGCGAGTGGCGCAAGCTGTCACTTTAGTCGAAGGACTGCAGAACTTCCGAGGCACACACCACAACATTTCGACCGCGCTGTTTGCCGGCATAGAGCGCACCATCCGCGCGGCGCAGTAACGATTCCGAGGACTCACCNNTCCATGCGAGTTCGAATCCGCTCTGCAATCTCCATCGCTAGATCCTGATCGCAATCCGAAATGACGATCAGGAACTCCTCGCCCCCGTAGCGTCCCACGTAATCATGCTGGCGTACGGACTGTTCCATGCAAGTGGCGGCGAAAGCGATAGCCGTATCGCCGGCGTGGTGGCCATAGCGGTCATTGATCGCCTTGAAGTGATCCAGGTCAAGCAGCAACGCCGCAACCCTACCGCCCTCGCGAAGGCTGCGGGCCAGTTCTCGTTCCAGGCTCAAAATTGTCGTGCTTCGATTCAACAGCCCCGTCATCGAGTCATGGGTAGCTTTTTGTTCTAACTGCTCGCGCAGTTGCAAGAGTTCAGAGACGTTCCACTCCGAGATTGCGAGCGATTCGGCCAGACGACCGGCAAGCACGTATTGCTTGGCGAATACCAGCAGCGACAACACAACGATAGCGCCCAGCCCTGCAATCGATCGGAATCTTTGTACGCTGGAAGGGACGTCTGATAGCGCGTTCAACACCAGCAGGCACGGCACAGAAAGCAGCGCCAAAAATGTGAGCCACCCTTCGCGACCATGATTGCGCGGCGTGCTTTCCTGCAGATCTGCCGAGTCATCTGCCCGGAAATCCGCGGCAACAAAGGCTAGCCACGCCACCGGGAGCAGGAAAAACATGTCATACAGGCTACCGGTGTAGTAACGCTTTTGAGTGATCACATGGTTCACCGCGACTGTCCCCACGGCATAAAGCACCGACCCACCCAGCAACCCTACGTACAACTTGCGCCAGGCTCCACGCGAGTTATTCGCGAGTAAAGCCAGCAAACCGATGAATACAACATCCTCGATCGTGTAGAGACTATTGAAGGCCTGGCTGTAGAGCTCCGGCGCGGGAATCACGTACTGCCACGGCAAAACCAGGTAGGCATAGATGAACAGCCACCAGGTAAAAATCATTCCCATGGAGAGCGCGGTGAGCGGCGGAATTCCGCTGCGCTTATGCGGCATGACCACCAGCGCCGCGGTCATCGGTGCGAGGTGCAGGAACAGCAGAACTCCGCCCAGGCTCGGATCGGGAGGGGGTAGATGACGCCACAGTTCGTAGTACGACCAAACTGCCTGGGATGCCATCCAGAAACCGCAGCCCACTGTCATCCAGTACCAGAACCAGCGGGCACGTTCCTCGGTTGCAAGTGCATTCGCCGCGAACGATGCCACCAACAACGTAATCAGTGAGAGTTGCGCAGTGTCGCCAAAAAACGTGAGCCGAAACGAGGGGTGAGACACCCCAGACACCGCCGCATACACCACGGCAATCACCCAGGGCAGCAGGCGCAGCAGTCTTTTCAGGTGCGACGTTTTAGAGCTCACGCAGTTCTCAGATCCGAGTTCAACCCGTCACTATCGTATGCCGAACTGTCCGTCCAGCGCCTGTTACCAAAGGGTGTAATGTCATTCGAAAAGGGCCCGAAAAGGGTGATGTCAGACACAAAAACAGGGTCCCCACCTGAGGACCCTATCGAGACAGATTCGCGGGCTTACTTCTTCGCTGAACCGGGCTCCGTCTGTTTGCGGTGCATCTCGGCCTTCACTGATTCCATTGCCGCGAGCGGTGTGTAGCAATTCCGAACGTCTGGGTGCACCTGATAACTCCAACGGTTCGAGAAACTCACCTTTGGTCTCCACTACTTATTCCGCAGGAAAAAGGATATGCTGGGAGATAAGTGAGATAACCATGATGCATCCACAAGCATCTCTGCTTTCCGAGCAAGATGATCGCAAAACAGCGCGCATTGACGTGGCTTCTGATGGTGAGTCGATGAAACCACCCGTCCTTACTTCTTGGAAAGAGATTGCTGCCTATTTTGGCAAAGGGGTCCGAACTGTTCAACGTTGGGAAGTGACTCTCGGACTGCCAGTGCGACGCCCCCAAGGGTCCGCTTCGCGGAATATCGTGATGGCTACCCGCAGCGAACTGGACGCATGGTTAGAAACTCAATGGAAGGCTGCTGCACGCGATGAAGCTCCTCCGCCTGAATTGATCAAGCGGAAGGTAGAGGAATTCCAGAATCGCCTCAAGACTTTTCAGCAGTTGAAAGAGCACAACCTGCAATTACAGCGCGAGATGAAGGACGCGGTTCGCGGCCTCATCGAAACCTGCAGAGCTCTGAAAGATTCTCGCACTTCAGTGCCTGGTCATCACTTAAGATTGGCGGCGCTGACCAACGAAGCGAAAACTTCCGAGCACCCAGCCTCGTAGGCTACGCACTCTGTCGGTTAAACACGCGCGCGCAAGTTGACCGGCAGGTCGTCAGGCGCGCTTCTCGCACGAGAGCTGCCGGTCGATATTCTCATCCGCGATACCTCTGGCAGAGCAGCCTTCGAAGAAAGAAAAGCCTTATGGAAGAGGCTTGCGTTTCGTGGCCATGCGCTTGCGGCGTGAGACGATGATCACCACTAAAACCACGAAGATGACTGCCGCGACGATACGAACTGTGGTTGGATCAATGACTGCCGCCAGTAGAGGAACTGTGGTCGCATCCATGCCTTATTTCTCCTTTAGCTTTCTAACTTCCAATCTGCTTCTGCTGACAAATCGCTGGCCCCGGAATCTTGCGGCTGTCATGAAGCCAAAACCTACAGCGAAAAGACTGCATTGCCAAGCAAAAACCGCTCGCTGCATCTCCAACTCGGCACTCCTTCACTACCTGACTACTGCGTGCCACGCGTGCTCGTGACGGCCGTCGTCAGCATCACGCCGATCAACACTTTCGCCTCGACCGCCTTGCCATCCAGCTTTGCCGGGGTAAATTTCCATTGTTCCAATACGGCTATCGCCGTCTGCGACCTTTGGTCACTCACCCGCGACGGACGCAACTTTTGCAGGTTTCCCTCAGCATCGATCGTTCCTGCAATGAAGACCGGGCTCGGATCCAATCCCGAGTCGCTTGCACTGCGCTCCGCCTTCACCTTCTTCGTCGGAAACGGCGGAGTCAGTAATCCTTTAGTGTTCGCTGCTCCAGGCAAGGCATACTGCATCGACCAATCAGCCCCGCCACCCACGTCGCGCATTGGCACATAAACGGTGTAGACCGTCTCATCGCGACTGAAAGCTCCTAAGTCGCGGCTCGGGCCGCCGTTGTTTCCTGCCGAAATCACCGTCAGTCCATACGATCGCGATCCACCCGCAGCCGTATGTGTGCTTCCGCGTCCGCTGGTTCCCCCGGCAATCGAAATCCCTGAAAACCCAGTTCCTCTTCCGTTGCCTACCCCACCACCACCCGCAGAACCATTCCCAGCGCGCGTTCCCGTCCCGCTCCCGGTGCCCGGCGCATTCCCAGATCCGGTTCCGCTGCCAGTTCCCGTGCCAGTACCGGCGCTCGTTCCACTGCCCGTGCCCGCCGACGTTCCACCTTTGCCACTGCCGGCCTTGCCGTCACCGCTAGTTCCGGACGCAGATCCCGTTCCAGTCGCCACGGCGTTGCCTTGGCCACTCGTTCCAGCCGTCCCGCTCCCGCTTTTAGCACCCGCACCGTTCGCCGCAGCAGAATCCCCCGCTCCGGTTCCGTTCGGATCAGGCGCGCGGACAGAAGCGACCAACGGCGTAACCGCGAAGCGACCGGATATCTCGCCATCAGGGATCGACACGGTCGGATCCGGAGGCACCTCGACGGCATTGATCACCAGGACAGCCTTCGCCAGGGTCGGAGCATTCCCCGGCGCTGCGCTTAAAACCGGAGCCGCATTCTTGGCGTCCGGCACCACGCTCGGTGGCGCCACATCCACAATTCGCGGCGGCCGCTCGGACTTTCGCACTACCAGCACCGCGCGTTCCACCGGAGGCGCGTTACTCGTAATCTCCGCCGGTTCGGGTTTCACCGGTTGCGTCGTCGGATGCGTGATCCAATCGGGAACCGCAGCCTTTACTGCTACCACGGGTGGCGTAGGGATTTCTACCCTGCTCCGCAAGCGCACCGGGTTCTTGATCTTCATCGGCTCGATGATGTCAGGCCGGCGAATCGTCTGGACGTTGTTGGTCGCATCCGGAGGGTCCGAGATGATCTCCTGCGGCCCGGCGTACGGCGCAAGCGTGCGCCCCGGCTGTGACGCCGCTGCGCTGGCTTTTGCCTCCGGACCAGGAGAAGCTTTAGGGCTCGGAGAAGATCCTGCCTTTGCGCCCTGGTCCCCTAATGCCGGCAGCGGCTTCAGGTCCGGATATGGAATGGACACGAGGTCCGCAGGCTCAATCGACCGCACATACAGCGGCACCGCCTTCACCGGAGCAAACAGCGGCAACCATACCAGCGCCGCCACTGCACAAACGTGCAGCAGGGTCGAAAAGAAAAGCCCGCGCTCAGGCTCCAGCTTCCGCACCTCGGCAAAGGTCGGCGCCGGGAGGACGCAGTGAATGCCCGGCTCAGAAATCTCTTCTTCCCGTGCCGTTCTAGTCGCGAGTCCTAAAGTCTGAGTCAATCAGCACGCCGCCCGTTTACTCAAGTAGTGATGGTCGCAATTGCTGTGTCATGAAATTCGGATTAAGGATCATATTGAGGGGCTGTCGTCCACCGAGAGAGAGTTGATCGGCAACGATACCTCCAATAATGAATGTGGGGGCAGTGGAGCCACTTTGGAGACGTAACGTATCCCCATAAGAGACGTTGTTATGCACGTAAATGAAGCCTGAGAGCGTGATGTTGGAGCTGAACCGCCCCAGTTGCGCATTTGCCGACGTTGCGCGTCCCTGCCAGAAAAGAAAACCGCGAGTCTTGCCGGCGGAGTCTCCGTAGGCTCCCGTACAGGGGCCAAGCAGGATGTTGCCTCGAAGTGTGCTGGGAACGGACGCAGGATTGGTGCCGCCAGGACAGGACAACGGAGGATTACTGACGCTCCAGCCAGCAGCACCCGTCGTGGGTCCGCCGTTGATGTCATATTGGACCACGCAGCTTGGAATCCAACTCGCACTTCCCGCCGAGACCGCCCCGCAAACAGTCTCATTGCCAGAACTACCCAAAAACGTGCTCGTACCACTGGAGCTGAAGAAAAACGTCGCCCCACCGGACCCATCACCCGTTGCCGTGCTCATCCGGGCGGTGTTTTGGTTGAATGGCAGTCCGTTATCACCGAGGAAATAAACACCGGGATCAAAAATCGCGGTCGCCGAACTAGTGTTGATGGGGCCCATGTTCGTCCAGGTCACGCCACCGTCGGTGAGAATACGCGGACCACTGCTATTGTTGAGTGTAGAAGTGCTCCAAACCGGCTCAAGACTGCCGGATGTTGCAGTGGCGGCCTGGGTCGCCTGAAACATGAAGTTGCTGGGATTGTTTGCGAGCGGAGGCACAATGATAGCGCCATTGGCGTAACCGGTCGCCGCCGACCACGGGCTTCCGTATGGCGCGATAAAAGTCGGTTTAAACTGGCAGGCGTTTCCGCCTCCCGTCACGCTGCCACGCGAACATGCGCTGTAGTCTCCCGCAGTAAATTCTGTGCAGCCCGTTGTATCCGGACACCCATTCACTCCGAACGCGACCGGAAACGCGGCACCAAGCGCGGCCGGCCTTGCCGGCTCAATGTAGCCTCCGAACGGGTCCCCGTACGGCATGTTCGGACTGAGCCAACTCCCGGTACTTCCCAGGGTCACGCCTCCAGGCATCGTTTCCGATCCGACCACACCAAAGTCTCCTCCCGTCCCGCTTGGACCTGCGTGCGAAAGGTCAATGGTAGAGCCGCCCACATCTACGGCACCTGTATTGTTGGAATTGACTTCGATCGAGCGTTGCGGTCCGCCCGTGACTGTAATTGATCGATTGCGCAAAGATAGCGCACCGGCCCCCGTCTGATTCAACACCACCAGCGGCGCCGGCAGATTCACCGGGGCAAGACCGCACCCCGCTTTTGCCGTAATTGTCACCGTGCTCGGAGCGCCTGCCAGTTTCGTAAATGACATCGCCACCGGGTCGCTGATCGTCACCAGAACGTACGGATTCTTGATGCTGGTAAAGGCTCCAGTAAGAGCGGGGACTCCCGGGAGAGAGCTCGGAAAGCTGATGCTGATTCCTGATCCGCTGTAGCCGTTGATCGCCGCGTAACTACATGGCGGCGTCGTGTTGCCCGCGCAGTTGAACCCGGTACCGATCCAATTCAACGATGGCAATGCATTGGAATCGATCGCTTTGATATAAAGATCCGCGGCCGCAGCCTGGCACGCAGCATCAGCCGCTCCCTGCGCCATTTGACGGTGTGCCCACACTTGCGTGTAATCCGCGGCGATTCCCAGCATGGCCATCAGAATCAGGGCCACAAAGATCACTACGATTAAGAACGATTGTCCTCGCTGCGAGGCCTTTTTATGCGAACAGGCGCCGTGACGATTCATCCTATTGCACCACCATTCTTCCTTCGGAGTAGGTACTCATCGCCGGAGGATCGTTCATGAAAACCGAGAGCCACGGAACATAGGCATAACTGACCTTCACCCTGACCCGGTGCGGCGGAATGTAATCGCCATCCGGAGGGGTGACGTCGACCAGAATCGAACTCGTATCATGCAAAGATGCGCTGGCAAAATTCTTCACCGTCGTTTGCGTGCCACCGCCCGCGTCGCCCCCGCTGCGCACGATCGCGTGACGAACCCCCTCGTTGGCGGCATCTGCCATCACGGAATACGTGTATACCAGCCACCCGACTTCAAACATCCAGAACACCACCGTGAAGATGATCACGATCGTGAGCGAGGTCTCGATTACGCT
>PLWX01000310.1 GCA_003151155.1 Acidobacteriaceae bacterium | reverse complement strand
GAGAAAGTTGTTTTCATCAGCGAATACACCGGAGGCGGGTTTGGGAGCAAGATCACCGGCGGGGTGACGATGATCATCCCCGCGCTTCTGTCCAAAAAGACAAATGCTCCCGTGATGATGCGCATTAGCCGGGAGGAGGAGACCTTCATCGGGCGCGCGCGTCCTGGTGCCCCCCGTTCGCGACGCACCGGCTGACGCGGGTAGCTCTCTGGTCCGAGTTCAGTCGAGCGGAGGCGCGAAAGCCCGCACAATTGCGAGAAGTTCGCATTCAACTCGTAAATGACTGGAGAATAAGGACTTGCTGGCGGATGGTGCAGTCTGGTGCGAACTCCTCTCCCTGCTAACAGGGAAGTTTACAGGGAATTTCGCCATTTTTCGCCCGCTGATTCCAGTGAAACCCGCACCGGAGAGCCTTTCCAAGCAAACTCGGGCGCGTTTCTTTGCAATCGGAACAGGGAAAAACAGGAAATTACGGGAATTTCAGACTCCTCGATGTCTGTCCCATTACGGCGGGAGCTGAACCTCCCTCAGTTTGCTATCCGCAAAGTGAGATGACGGTTACCAGTTTCACTTCGGCTGGCCGGGACCCTCACTCGCAAAATCAATGAACCCACGCCTCGGGTCCGTGCTCACCAGCCTTACACGCACCTGGTCGCCGACATCGACACCCTTCTGGCCGCTAATCAGAAGCCCTTCTGCCGGCGGGTCCGCTACGCTACCCGCACGAAAACGCCCTTCGGCGTGACCCCCGTCACCACAGCCATGAAGGTTTGGCCGATCTGGGACCGGAGCGCGACCGCCGCGATACGTTTGTTCATGACGCGTTCCACTTTGCGTGCGGCATCTTCCTTTAGAGTGCAGTTTCGTGCGATGGAGTCTAATTGCGGGTCGGAGTAAGGCGGTTGCGATTGGGAGAGGACCGCCTTGATGAGTCGCTGCGTTACGGTATCTGCGAATCGGCGGTTCGGCGCGGTCGAATGAGTGTAATCATGGGCCGCCAGCGCGAAATGTCCCGGCTGATCCCCATCGGGTCGTGACAGAACATACTCACCCGGCCCCTTGAGCTTAACCACGGCTAGTGAGACGTCGGCATAGTGGACCGCATCGGCGGCTTTTCTCTTCTGCAAGAACGCGTTGAGCGCCCCAGAATCTGGCTGAATGGGCAGGGATTCGCCGTAGCGAGCGGCCAGTTCAACAATGCGCGGCCAGCGCTCCGGCGTTCTTACCACTCGTCGAATGGAGCACACCCCGGCTTCCGTGAGCTTTCGCGCCATAACTCCATTCGCCGCGACCATGAAATTTTCAATCAGATCGCTGGCTCGATTCTTCTTGTGCGCATTGATTCCCTGCACCTGGCCGTCGGTAATGACTGCCTCTGCTTCCACCCGATCAATGTTCAATGCGCCCAGTCTGTACCGCTCGTCGAGCAGGCTCTGGGCCGCTTCATCCTGCAACTTGAGCTGTGCCTGTAAAGCAGCAGAGGCGGCAACTTTCGCTGGCGCGGCGGAGCTTCCTTCCAGCCATGAGCCGACTGCGCTATAGGTTAACTGCGCCTGATTGCGTACCAGGGCGCGATAGATGCCGGTCGAGGAAATCGCGCCGTCACCGCCAACGACCATCTCGATCACGACCGCCAGCCGATCGGCGGCCTCATTGAGCGACGTAATATCGGTCGAGAGTAATTCCGGCAACATCGGAAAGGTTTTTATGCCGGTGTACACCGAGGTCGTTTCTTCAGACGCGTGCTGGTCGATGGGTGAGCCGATGGTTACATCGGAATCGACATCGGCGATCGCGATCATGACTCGAATTCCGCCACTTACACGCTCGGCGAATTCGGCTTGGTCCAAATCACGCGATGAATCGTTATCAATGGAAGACCAAAGCAGAGAGCGCAGATCACGCAATCCACCGCCCGCAGGCAGCGCTGCACGCGACTGAAGTATCTTCAATTGCTCTTGAACGCCCAGAGGAAAATCGGGATGGAATCCCTCATCGATCATCTCCTGGCGGGCCGAGGCGAAAAGATCAAATTCGGTGTCCGACATGAATTGAGAGCCTACCATGCGAGGGTCTGCGTTGTATTCGGCGGCGACGTGGGCTTAGCGCTGCCTCCTAAGGAGCATGCGGGTCTGTGGTTCTTTCACGTCTTTTTCAGCTTGCTTTTGTCTTCGTGACACGAAACATAGATGAACGACTGAACATCCACAAAATCGCGAGCACCCATGGGTCGAAGCAGATCAAGGTACACATTCTGAGCTGACCGGGATTTTTCACCGGCGCCGAGTGATTGCTATTGATGAGCACACGATATTGAGCTGGTTCTTCTTCGGAGACAGCACGCTTCACAAGCTGAATCGAACCTGCACTCCTATCGCCTCCGTCAAACGGTGGATTCGACGACGCGAGCATTGGAGTGTCTAAAAGGTTTCTCGAACCTCGAAATGTGGGCCAGATTGGCGGATTAAAGGCGCTGCAAGCTGCTCGCGCAACGGGTCGCTCGGATCTATCTGAGGCGATCGATGTTGGCGGGCGATTCAGTTCACGGAGAAGCCATGAGCAAGCAGACATCGAACTATGGCGGAGACTGGCAAGCATTGAGGTCCCAGCCAAGCGAGACAGCCGTGAGCACAGAAAGTCAGGAGATTGGGGCAGCTATGAAAGTTCTCGGTATCACGAGTCAGCAGTTCTGTCCAAGTTGCCACCAGATGTAGGTGAACCTCAATGACTCTCACTGCAGAAAGTGTGGAGCGGGTATGGCTCATGTTTTTGGTGAGGAGACGAACTAATGCCAATGGAAGAGTATCCCGGTCAATGCGGAGAACCGGATCAGAAGCCGGAGACAAGCGTATCCTTTGTAACTTGACGTTGGTTGCGGGTTGGATACATTATGACTTAACTATGAAAAAACTCATTCTATTTCTGCTGCTGTGTGCTTTCTTTGCTCAGGCACAGACTGTGCCTCCTTCGTATTTCGGTCAGCACCTTCTCCACCTGACACGGCCCACGAGCAGTGGAGTTGCATTGACACCATGGCCGACAATCGGTCTGGGCGCGTTGCGTACATGGGATATGGGTGTTTCGTGGTTTAATATTAATACCTCGAGTGGTGTCTACTATTACACAAACCTTGACGCGGCGATCAACGACGCGCAAGTCAAAGGTGTCGATTTGATCTACACCTTCGGCAATACTCCCACTTGGGCTTCCTCTAACCCCACTGACTTGAGCTGTTCGGAGGGGCTAGGTGCCTGCGATTCCCCAAGCTCGAATATTTATTGGCAGCACTTCGTGACCTCCATTGTTACCCACGTCGCTGGGAAAATTCATTATTGGGAAATATGGAACGAGCCGAACGTTGGAGGTTTCTGGAGGGGCACTACGACACAGATGGTGACGATGGCATCGCAGGCCTATGCGATTATTAAGTCCATCGATCCGTCTGCGGTTGTGTTATCGCCAGCTGCTACAGATGATCGCGGTGTGCTATGGATGAGCGACTATCTAACGGCTGGTGGCGGTGCGTATATGAATGTGTTAGCGTTCCACGGCTACTATTTGCCAACGGATACGCCAGAGCACATCACGACTCGGGCAGCCGCGTATCAGAATTTGCTGGCGGCGCATAGTCTTAGCATTTCAATGTGGGATACAGAGTGGAGCTGGGGCACGAGCACGAATATGTCGAGTACCAGCGACCAAGCTAACTTCCTAGCTCGCACGTACCTATTGCAATGGCCTTCGGGGGTGCAGCGCGCTTATTGGTACGGTTATGATGCGGGCTCATGTAGCGGGTGCTGGGGTGATCTTTGGACGACAAGCGGCGGTCTTAATGATGCAGGCATTGCTTACCAGCAGGTCTACAACTGGATGGTTGGAGCCACAATGGCTTTGGGTGCTTGTACGAACTCCGGCACCGTTTACCAGTGTGTGCTGATGCGTAGTGGCGGGTATCAGGGATTGGCTGTGTGGAATACGTCGGGTACAAGCACGTTCACCGTTCCGACGCAGTACAAGCAGTACCGTGATCTGACAGGTGCTACAACGTCGGTCGGCGGTACGGTGAGTATTGGCAAAGCGCCGATCCTGTTGGAGAACACTGGATTGACACCACCTATGCCCCCGTCGAATCTATTTGTAAACCTTCGATGAGCTGACGAGTGAGAGAATCGACGCCTCGTGACATGCACAAGACGGTCCCACGCCTTGGAGCGCCTGCGTGCCGAGTTTGAAGTCAAGGTTGAGGGCAATCGTTGGGGTTACGTGTACCCGGTCCTGTGACCGTCCCGGAAGCCAAAACGCGTGATGCGCCCACGTTCACCTTGGGTTGTTCCACGTGGAACAAAAACCACGTTTTTCGCATAAAAGACACACTTAGGGCTTGCCAGAATAAGCAGATTGCCTCATGGTTATGCCAGGCTGACGGAGTTGCCGAGAGCAAGTTTCCTTACCCGTCGCACCACGACATTTGGAATCCGGCAACTCCGTTGGTCGGCCCCGGGAATTTTGAGCC
>PLWX01000240.1 GCA_003151155.1 Acidobacteriaceae bacterium | reverse complement strand
AAGGAGAACGTCTATGCCTGCCGTATGCTCTGAAGAAGCATTCACCCGGTTCGAGATTCGGCCACGGGTGTACGAGACTATATGCTTTGGCTGTCATCGGATTCTGGGCTACGCGACGAACGTAAGCGGCCTCGAAATCTTGGAAAAAGTGCACAACTGCGGTGGCGAATGCTGGGGCAATCGCTATCAGAAAAGCGAACAGCAGAATGCCGATTCGCAGAGACTTTGGCATCACTAAACATCCTTCAGTTGGTTCTCATCCATGCCGAAATAGTGTCCCAGTTCATGGATGACCGTCAGACGAATTTGTTCGCGAATTTCGGCCTCGCTGGAGCAGACCGCTTCAATATTCTTCTGATAAAGCACGATGTGATCAGGCCCCGTCGGTAGGTCAAAGACACTCTTCTTGGTCGTGGGCACCCCATGGAAGAGACCCAGAATCAGCCGCCTTTGCTGCCCCGACTTTGGTGATGGTTGGTGCCGCGGCATATCTTCTACCAGAACAGCAACGTTGCGGATACGATTGCGAAATTCTCGTGGTAGCGAGTCAAGCGCTGCCTCGACTACCTTGGCAAAGTCTTCACGCTTCATCTTTCACCGACTGAATCCTCACTCCGAGTAGCCGTCGTCCTCTCCGTCTTCTTCTTCTTCGTCGTCGTCGGGTTCTTTCTTGCCGTCACCTTCGTCTTCATCCTCGTCCTCTTCCTCGTCTGGCTCTTGTCGAAAGAGGACATCGGCAGGGAACTCATCAGAAGGGGCTGAGTCGGGGAATTCTGGATGTTTTCCGATCATGCCTAATCGTAACGGGAAACTCGCGTAGCGGGTCAATTTGGATTTATGGGCCGTTGGAGCTGTCAAGCGTAAACTATCCCACATTGTTGAGAATTTCAAATGCGAGGAGAGTCTGAGATATGGCCGGAATACACAAAATCACCGAGTTGGTCGGAACATCGCCCGTAAGCTTTACGGAAGCGGTGAAGGACGCTGTTGCCGAAGCGGCGAAGACAATCCGCCACATGGAGTGGTTTGAGGTCGCGGAAGAGAGTGGCAGGATTAAGGACGGCAAGGTCGAAGAGTTTCAGGTCAGGTTGAAAATTGGGTTCAAGATCGAGCGGTAAATCGTGGCGGCATCGTTCACGCACATAGGGTAAACCACTTGCTGCGCTACAATGCCGTTCATGAATCTGCAAGCAATCGTCAACGAACTTCGAGAAGACCGTGACCGAATCCAACAGGCCATCGACGCCCTCGAACGGACTACTCACACCACTGCTACTGGCAAGCGTCGAGGCCCTAAACCGGGTCGTCACATGTCGGCAGCGGCACGTGCGCGGATTTCGGCGGGGATGAGGAAGCGTTGGGCAAAACGCAAAGGAAAGAAAGTTACCAGCACTCCGAAGAACGCCCGCAAGAGTGGAATCAGTGCGGCTGGCCGCAAACGTATTTCGGAGTTGATGAAGCAGCGGTGGGCCGCGAAGAAGAAGATGGAAGCGGCGTAGCGCATAGGCACGGCACGGGTGTCCAATCCTGAATTTACGTCTTCTGCTTCGCAAGAATTTCGCGTTTGGAGTGCGGCTGGAGCTTAGGATTGCTGCCGTCGCCCCAAAGCGGGGTATTTTATTTAATGTTCGAATCTCGCATTCGCAACAGATACAACCGATCTTCCGGCACATCGAGGTGGATGCGGCCCAGCTCGACCTGTGCAGGTCAATTCCTATTGGCTTCCAATCACATGCACTTGTAATGAACGTCACAGCAGACTGGGGCATCCTCCGCTAATAGTGGCACTGCATTGTGGGGGTCTTTTCTTTTGCCAAAACCAATGGGAATCCCGTATCGAAGGATTGTCTCGCCGCCGGAACTCGTTGAAGGACTGAAGCCGCTCGGACATGAGATTACGTGCGCCAAGGGCACGGTTTTGTTCCACGAGGGGGACCCGGCACAAGGCCTGTACATTGTGCTTGAGGGTCACGCCTTCCTCACGATGATCACGGAAAAGGGCGACACGGTTGTGGTACGTAGCTCCGGCCCCGGCAGCCTGATTGGTTTGCCCGGAACCTTTTTGCGTAGCATCTATCAGTTAACCGCCACCATTGATCAGGACTCCCGGCTGATATTCGTAGAAGGCGAAAAGGTATTGAATTTCCTGCGGCAGCGCACCGATATGTGGATGATCGTGCTCAACATTCTTTGCACCGAAGTTTCGCAGATGCCGTCTAGCATCGATGCAAGCTTCTTCGGTTGAACATCCGGTTAGCATCCCGGGAGATGTCAACTGTTCTTCCTGCCACGCAAACAAAACCAATGGCGTGTCAGTGCATTCCGCCATGGCGCTTTCATGCACCATTTGCCACATGACGCAGACCGAAGGCGATATGACGACGATGAACCTGTTCATGCCGAAAGAAAAGATTTGTTTCGCCTGCCATGAGGAGTCCGCGGCACAGCGCGAGCATTCGCCAGTCGTGAAAGGACAATGTGTGGAGTGTCACGATACGCACAGCAGTCGTCGCCGCTCCTTACTGAGAGAGCAAGTCGATGTCCGCCGCCCTTAACTTCAGACGGCTAGCATCCCACAACTCGGCAGCGCCCGCAAACGCCACGCGCTGACAGTCTGCTTCCACAAACGCACCAGTAATTCTCCCGCTCAGAGCGGAGGTTTTCGCTGAAGAGAGGCAAACTTCTTATGCAGTCGAAAATCGTCCTAAGCCTCACTGCGACGATGGTTCTCTGCCTCCCGAGTCTGATGGGCGCGTCGGTGTTGCTGGCAAATCTTCTGCTTCACCGACCGTTGGAAGACTGGGG
>PLWX01000237.1 GCA_003151155.1 Acidobacteriaceae bacterium | reverse complement strand
GGCCCGACTTCGTGGATCGCCTTCACGACGTCAGTTCCCGCCCGCGCCGCATGACCCACATCGATGCAGCACCCAATACGCGGATCCATGTCCTTCACGGCTTTGAGCACGTCGAGCGGCGAATGCCAGATCTTGTCCTCGGGGCCGTGATTGTGGATCGCCAGGCGGATGTCGTATTCCTTCACAAACTTCTCGATGCGCGGCAGCGTTTCCACTGAAGGATCACCGGCAACGATGACCTTGATGCCTGCCCGCTTGCAATATTCGAACTTCGCACGGATGTCGTCGTCTTCGTTCTTGGGGAAGTAAATCGCCCCCGCGGCATGCAATTTGATCCCGGCCGCGGCATAGTCGGCGAGTGCAGCCTGCTCTTCCTTTGAATCTGCGGGGAGATGATCTTTCACATCCTTCGCATTCAGATCCGATACGTTGAGCTGTTTCATGCACCCGATCATCTGGGCACGCGTGAAGTTCCTGAAGGTGTAGCTCGCGAGGCCCAAGCGAATCGGCGAGGACTCATCCGAAGCTGTTGTAGTGTGAGCCGATGCCGATACGCCGCCAGAAACAGCCAACGCGGCCGCTCCCAGAGCGCCGGTGCGAACGAAATCACGGCGAGAGAAAGTGGCTTTATACATGCGGCTCCCAGCCTTTTTCGTATTCGCGCGTCCACATCTTCATTGCTTCCGCATCGTTCTGGATTTTTCCATCCCTTGTGTCGAGATGCAGCTCCCGTTTCACTTCCCACGCGACGTTCGAAAGCTGGAGCATGGTCACCGCAACGTTGCCGACCGCGATCGGCGCATTCAGTTTCTCGCCTTTCTGAATCCCGGCGATGAAGTTTGCAAAGTGCGCGTCCGTCATGGAATCCGCCCCGACGAGATCAGCGCTCTTCGTTTGGCTGCCGACTTTGAACTCATCGGTCTTCTTGCCTTTCAGATCGTAGATTTCGTACCCATCGCGATCCACAACGACCGTTCCATTCGTGCCTAGGATCGCAGAGCCGCGGTCGCGTCCGTAGTCCTTCATCCCGTTGCAGCTTTTTCCCTCCCACGTAATCATCTTGTCGTCGTAATCGAAGCTCGTTACCAGTGTGTCGTAGAACTGGTAGTCATCCTTGAACTGATAGCGACCACCCGATGACACTACTCGCTTTGGATAATCGACGTCCAGCGCCCAACGGCAAACATCTACTTCGTGAGTTCCGTTGTTGAGCGTTTCGCCTGTGCCCCACGTCCGGAAGAAGTGCCAATTGTAAGGATGGTAGTTATTTTTATAAGCCTGTCTCGGCGCTGGCCCCTGCCAAAGATCCCAATCCAATTCCGCGGGAACGGGGATCTCTTTGCCGATCCCGATCGATTTTCGGATATTCGCATACCAGCATCGCGCAAAGTATGCGCGGCCGATCGCGCCGTCATGAATTTTTCGGATGATCTCGATGGTGTGCGGCGAAGATCGTTGCTGCGTACCCAACTGCACCAGCTTGCCGTACTTTCTCTGTGCTTCCACCAGCAGGGCTCCTTCTGCTGGATTATGACTGCACGGCTTCTCCACATACACGTGCTTGCCCGCCTGTAATCCCGCGATCGCCATCGGTGTATGCCAGTGATCGGGTGACGCGATCGTAATTGCATCCACATCCTTCAGCTCTAAAATCTTACGGAAGTCCTTCGCAGTCGCGGGAGCCTCGCCCATTTCCTTCTCTGCCGTTCCCGCAAACTTTCGCAGGATATTGCTATCCACATCGCAAGCGTGCGTCACGCGTGCCGAGTTCTTGTTCGCTTTTAATGAGGAGAGATGTGCGTAGGCCCGGCTATTCAAACCGATCACCGCAAAGTTCAGGCGATCGTTGGAACCGAGGATCTGGGCATAGCTTTTCGCGGTAGTGGCCACCGCCAACCCCGCCGTTGCGACGGCCAGAGTATCGAGAAACTCACGTCGTGTAACCATCTTCCATCCTCATTTCCTCAGCAGGAAATCCCGGCCTTCGCCAGCGCTTTCTTCAAACCATCCATGCTTGCACGCGTGGACGCCTCAGGTGTTCCCGCGCCGCGCCAATGCGTTTCCAGACTCAAGCCGAAATGAAAACCATCGCGCTGCAACGCCTTGAGCTGTCCCACCCAATCGACAACCCCGCCACCGACCGGCGCCCAATCGTACTTGTGATCGGCCTTGGGCACGACGTCCTTACAGTGGCAATGACCGATACGATCTTTCGGAATCAAATCGTAGCCATTCGGATAAGGCGTGCTGCCCAGCGCAGCGGCGTTGCCGGGATCCCAGTTGAGCATGAAGTTCTTGTTCGGGATGGCCTTCAGCACCGCCGCTGCTTCCTCGCCGGTTGCCGTGTTGCACGACATCTCGTTCTCGAGCACCAGGATCACGCCGTCTTTGGCGCACCGTTCCGCGGCCGTCTGGAGTTTCGCGTTGATCGCCGCACGGTACGGTCTCGGATCATCCAATCGCCAGAAATCGAAGCAGCGAATACGGTCGGAGTTGAAAGTCTTCGTGAGTTCGATGCATTTCTCCAACAGCTTGTCCTGTGCATTGGCGTCGAAGTTCGCGTGGAACTGATCACGCGTCTCACTTTGAGGAGATCGCGGCGCCCCCGGCCAATCCGTTTTGAACAGCGGGCTCGCTATATCGGTCACCCGAAGCTTATGTTCGTCGAGAATCTTCTTCGCATCGCCAAGCTCTTTCGGGTTGAGCTCGGTCACGTTCTTGCTCCACATCGAACGCAGCTCGATCCAACTCAACCCAAAGTCGACGGCCACAACCTGACAGCCCTTTTCAAAATCCTGCGTGATCTCATCGTTGATTACTGCGAGTCGAAACGGACATTTGCCCGCATCAGCCCCAGAGCTCTTTCCGAACGACATTGATGGCAAGATCGTCCCCACTGCAGCAGCTCCTAAACCCGCGAGCACCTGGCGCCGCGTGAAATCCATGTCCCATACCTCCTAAATACTCAGTTGCGATCCATGCATCATTGGTTGACGCCGCTGGCGAGAAATCCTCCGTCCACCACGAGCGTCTCTCCGGTCACAAACGATGCTGCGTCGGAGGCCAGGTAAACCGCGGCTCCCACGAGTTCTTCGTTCCTGCCGAATCGCCCCATCGGCGTTCGTAGCAGCAACTCACGTCCGCGCGGAGTGTTGTCGAGCAGGTTGGCGTTCATCTCGGTGTGGAATACTCCGGGTGCAATCGCATTCACCGTCACTCCTCGCTTCGACCATTCCACTGCTAACGAACGCGTCAACGAAACTACGCCCGCCTTGCTCGCCGCATAAGCGGCCACTTCGCTCAGTGCCACGAAGCTATTCAGCGAAGCAATATTGATGATCCGCCCATAGCCGCGTTCCAGCATGCTCCGGCCGAATATCTGGCACGCGCGCAGGGTGCCAGTCAAGTTCGTGTCGAGAATCTCGCTCCAGTCTTCTTCCGGCAGGGTAAGAGTCGGCGCACGCTTGATCATTCCCGCGCAGTTGATAAGGATATCGACTCTTCCAAATTCCCCGACCACAGCCCCCAGCAAGCTTTCCAGCGAAGCGCGATCGCGAACATCGGAGCATGCACGTAAAGTCTTACGGCCACGTCGTTCGATCTCCGTCGCAGTTTCCTTGACCCGATCCGCGCGGCGTGCGGAAGCGATCACTTCTGCGCCGGCATCCGCGAGCCCAAGACTCAGCACTCGTCCGATCCCGGAAGTCCCACCAAGCACCACCGCGGTCTTTCCTGCAAGACTGAAGAGGTTCGTCATTTGTCGTGTTCCAATCTATCGCGATACGCCCACAGTCCCAACCCTGGATTCCCAATGAAGAAGACATCTTCTCCATTTACCCGGCTATAGCCTTCCCGAAGTTGCTGTGGGTTGTAGCGTGCGAGCATCGCTTGCAGGCTGCCGAACGCGTAGCCCACGCTTTCTATTTCTTCTTTGCTGAGGTGACCGGGGCAATACCGAATCGTGAAGCGTCCCTCGGATGATCCGTGAATCAAGTGGGCGGCCGCGCTCAAGTCTGCTGCGAGATCCGCGTGGGCACTCACCGCCTCCAATGTTGCTGGAGTTCCGCGATAACCGTACTTACGAATTAGCACATCGATGCCTGCGTCTTCGCCGAATCGATTTACGCCCGGCGCGAGCACGATCAGTTCCGCATCATCGGCTAGCGCCATGCGTGTGCGGTAGATCGCCTTATTGCCCAGCCACGTGCTGTGGAACTCATGCGGATCGAGATACACCACGGCTTTTCGGATCGGCGCATCGAGCGTTTCGAAGTTCACCTTCAGGCTGAGCGCCGCTGCCCGATGAAAGCACTCGGCGTCATCGCCAATAAACAGACCGCGCACCGCGAGCTGGCCATCAGACTTGCGCCCCACAACCGTGAGCACATAAACAATCGGCAAGTGTTTCAGGAAACGATCCGCAGCATAATTCAGCACGCTGCGCACCGGGTTCTCGGCCCGACCCATGATGCGTTCCATCCCATACACGGCCCCGAGATAATGGCTGCGGTTGATACTCTCGCGTCCGCCCGTTCCCACCAGGATGTTCTTGTTGTAATTTGCCATGCCGATCACTTCGTGCGGCACCACTTGTCCGATGGAAAGAATAAGATCGAACTCACCGCGCGACACGAGACGATTCACCTGTGCCGGCCACGCATAATTCAGCTGGCCCTCAGATTGCTCGAAGACAAACTCCGCCGGCACTTCGCCGAGAGTCTCGACATCGGTTCGCCAGTTGTGAACGCGAAATAACCCTGCCGGCGTCGCTCCGAACATCCGCGCAATCTGCTCAGGACGCATTGGGGTATGTGTCCCAAGCGCTGGCAGAACGTCTTTCAGACGATCTCCGTAATACTCCCAGGCGAAGCGAGTGAGATCGCCGGCCCGTGAATGCAGCCTGCTGATGTCAGGTGGAATCGCGAGCACGCGCTTGCGTTCTCCCAGCTTTGCCAGGCTCTCGACGAACAACTCTTTCAGTTGCGAAGATAGATCACTATCGATGCCGCCCGCCGCGCAATACAGGCTCATGCAAGGGCCTCCACTTTTCTCAGGCCGGGGGCAAGCAGGCAGAGAATACCCAGCCCGAGCAGGTAAGCACTCGAAGCAATCGCGAACAAGCTTGCGTAGCTATGCGTAAGTTGCAGCACGTGTCCTGCGTAGAAGGCGAAGAGCGCACTTCCAACAGATCCTGCCATGTTGCCGATGCCGACCACCGATCCGACTGCGCTGCGCGGAAACATATCCGATGGGGTCGTGAAGAGATTAGCCGACCAGCCCTGGTGCGCACCAGCGGCAATGCTGATCAGCGCAATCGCGGTCCATACGGACTTCACACTGCTCGCAGTAAAAATCGGCACCACCAATACGGCGCACACCAGCATCGCCCCGAGTCGCGCATGATTCGCTGAAAGCCCCAGCCGCTGAAATGTCGCGGGCAACCAACCACCCCCAATGCTGCCAACCGCCGACACGTTATAGATGATGATCAGCGGCAGCCCAAGATGCGAGAGGTTTAGATGGAACTTGGCGCTGAAGTACGACGGTAGCCAGAATAAATAGAAGTACCAGATAGGGTCGGTGAAAAATTTAGCCAGCGAGAATCCCCACGTCTGTCGCAGCCCCCACAATCTACGCCAGGGCATCGCCGGCCCCATCTCGATAGCCGCTTCCTGGTAGATATGGCGAAGCTCATCGCTCGTCATTCGAGGATGATCGCTCGGCTGTCGAAACCGCAGATACCACCATATGATCCACACAGCGCTAAACAGGCCCGTAGTTAGAAACGCGACGTGCCATCCGTATCGAATCGTCACGAACGGCACGATCAGCGGCGCGACGATCGCACCAACATTCGCGCCGGAATTGAAAATGCCGGTGGCGAGGGAGCGTTCCTTCTGCGGAAACCATTCTGCAACCGTCTTGATCGCAGCGGGGAAGTTGCCGGATTCTCCCAGTCCGAGAAAGAACCGGGCCATCCCGAATTCCAGCGCCGTGCTAGCCAGCGCATGTCCCATCGCGGAGAGGCTCCAGAAAGCCATCACCACCATGTAGCCGATGCGCGTGCCGACCCGGTCGATGAACCGTCCCACTCCGAGCAGGCCAATCGCATACGCGATCTGGAACGCGTCCACGATGTAGCCGTAATCGACTTCCGACATCCCAATGCTGTGTTCAAGCGTTGGCTTCAGGATGGCGATCGTCTGCCGGTCGATGTAGTTGATCGAGGTCGCGACAAACAGCATGGCGCAGATCGTCCAGCGTACCCGTCCTAGCTTCCCGGCAGGCCTTGCGTCGAGTTCTGCTTCGCGATCGAACGCTCCCATTCCGCTCCTAGAGTCGGTACGCCTTCTTTACAAGGTTGTAAGCCAGATCGCGCGCTACCTCGACGGCTTCGTCTTCTTCTAAACGATGCTCGACGACAAGTTTTGCAAGGAACGAACAATCCATGCGCCGCGCCATATCATGCCGTGCAGGAATCGAGAGAAACGCCCTGGTGTCGTCGTTGAAGCCCACCGTATTGTAAAAGCCCGCGGTCTCAGTCACGTGCTCGCGAAAACGAAGCATGCCTTCCGGGCTGTCGTGAAACCACCACGGAGGGCCAAGCCGCAAGCATGGATAATGGCCCGCGAGCGGCGCAAGTTCCCGACTGTAGGTCGATTCATCCAGTGTAAAAAGAATGATGGTGAGATCTCGCTCATTTCCGTATCGATCCAGCAAAGGCCGAAGCGCATCCACATACCCCGTTCTAGTTGGAATGTCTGCTCCGACATCGCGTCCATATTTTTCGTGGAGCTTCCGATTGTGGTTTCGCGCGCTCCCCGGATGAATCTGCATCACTAGCCCGTCTTCGAGGCTCATCCGCGCCATCTCGGTAAGCATCTGCGCGCGAAATAATTCCTTCCCCTGCGCGTCGGCCGTACCTGCAACGATGCGGCGAAATAACGCAGCATACTCTCCGTCCGAGAGATCCGCGGTTCGTGCCGTTGGGTGTCCGTGGTCGGTTGCCGTGCAGCCAAGTTCGCGGAAACGGTCGCGCGCGAAACGCAGCGCTTTCAAATAGCCATTCCAGCTCGACGTGTCTTCTCCCGCCTTTTCGCCGAGCCTTGCAACGTTCTCCGCAAATCCGTCGAAGTCCGGATCCACGACCGGATCGGGCCGGAAGGTTGGGATAATTCGCGCCTTCCAATCCGAATCTCGTATTGCCTTGTGGTGGTCCAGCGAGTCAAGCGGCGAATCCGTAGTTGCCAGCACCTCTAAATGGAAACGTTCGTACAGCGCACGCGGCAGGAACTCTGGGGTGCTCAATTTTTCCGAGATGGTATCGAAATAGAGATCGGCGGTTCTTTCGCGCAGCCGCTCTTCTAGACCGAAGAGTTCCTGGAAAGCGAAATCCAGCCACATGCGCGTCGGCGTGCCACGAAACAGGTAGTAATGTTTCGCGAAGATTCCCCAGACCTTCCTCGACTCCGATAAATTTTCTTGCCCTATCTCCAACTCCTCCAGCGATACTCCCTGGCTGTAGAGCATGCGGAAAACGTAGTGGTCTGGCTGCACAAATAGTTTTGCCGGGTCAGGGAAGGGATCATTCCGCGCAAACCACGCCGCGTGCGTATGCCCGTGGGGACTGATCAGCGGCAGGCTTCGCACCTGCTCGTACAGGCCCTTGGCTATCTTCCGAGTTGCTGGATCTGCGGGAAATAAACGCTCTGGATGAATCAGCATGATTCCATCTCGCGCCCAACTTTGTGCTCACCAGCATACACTCCGTTATCCGCGTCAGTGACGCGAAGTCCCGCCACCACGCGCTTGTTTACCGCAGCACATCTTGCGATTGAGGTGTGGGCCCGCTCGCCTTTCGCGCACTCTACGGCTGTGATTGCTGAGACCGTTATAAGCACTTATCCCGTTCTGCTGCGACCGAGATTCCGGTTGGCGAATGACTCTGGATTCTCACTGTGTCGCTCACCTGTCCAATTGCGGAGAACAAGAGCCCGCGATGTGCCGGCTCTTTGTTTCGACTCTTGAGTTTCATTATGGAAAACAAATTCCCTCTATGGGAGTGTTCGAAAAAGAGGGGCAACTCTCGTTTGAATAGTGAAATCCTATCCAGAGTCTCACCTCTTTCCCGAGGTATCACCGTGAATTCTTGGCTCTCGCGTCATCTTTGCTTCCTGGGTATCTCAGTTGTTCTAATGAGCTTCGTTGCATGTGGCGGAAACTCCTCAAGTACAACTCCCCCTCCGCAGATACCAACCGTGACGTTTACGGTTAACAACTCTAGCATCACCGCCGGGCAGTCTGTGACCCTGACCTGGACGTCGACGAACGCAACTTCGATCACGATCACGCCTTCGGTGGGACAGAGTCCACTGCCGCTGTCGGGGTCGGTCACTCTTTCGCCGACGGCGACCGCGACCTATACTGCCGTGGCAACCGGTGTGGGCGGAAGCGCACAAAAATCGGCCACGGTGACCGTGACGGCACCGGCGCCTGTGCTGCCTACGGTGAGTTTCACTGTAACGCCAACCTCCGTGACGTTAGGTGCGCTCGTTACTTTCAGCTGGTCCACGACGGATACCACGACCTTCAGGGTGGTGCCCAGCATCCAGGCCGAAGACGATAACGGTATGGCGCTCTCCGGCACCACAACCATCGTCGCCAGTTCAACGCAGACCTATGTGGCAACCGCCATTGGGCCCGGTGGCACGGTGACGCAGTCAGCAATCGTCACCGTAACGGCGCCTGCGCCAACCTTTACCACATTGACAGCCACGCCATCCTCGATCGCCGCGGGGCAAAGCTCCACGCTGCAGTGGTCCACGAACAACGCGCAGTACGTCACCATCAACGGTATTTCTCAGCAGTTCCAGCCGAGTGACCAGGTGTCGGTATCGCCGACTACCACCACGACCTACACCGCTACGGCAACAGGTCCTGGCGGAACCGCGACCCAGACAGTCGCGGTCAACGTGAGCCCGGTCTCGATCACCCTGAGCGCGGCACCGGCGACCATCGCACCCGGCGGCAGTTCGACGTTGACTTGGACCTCCGTGGGAGCGACCTCGGTCACCATCAACGGCGTGACCGGCATCCAGAGCCCAAACGGCTCGGTAGCGGTGACTCCGGCCCAGACCACGACTTACACGGCAACCGCGAGCGACGGCAACGGCAACACTGCAATCTCAGCCGCGACGGTCACCGTGTTCACCGGCACCGGAAGTCTCTCAGCCATCAAGCACATCATCTTCATGATGCAGGAGAACCGCAGCTTCGATAATTACTTCGGGAAGCTGGGCGCTTATCGTGCTTCCAAGGTAAGCGGAGCTTCGCCGAGCGACGTCAACGATCTCGACCAGTTGCCGACCGCCCTGGCGAATGGAATCAAGACGCGCACCGATGCGCCGCATCCCAGCATGCTGATTCCGCCGTTCCACGAGCGCACTCTGCAAACCGAAGATCTCTCGCCATCGTGGAATGAGAGCCACTACGACGCTCATCTCGTCGGCATGAACTACCTGAATGTCACGTCGAGTTCCACGTTCAAGATGGACTACTTCCTGCAGACCACGCACTCGGTTTCGCCGGACCTCTACGATCCGGACGGAACGCGCCCGATGGGCTACTACGACCAGACCGACTTGCCGTATTACTACGAGTTGGCGACGCAATTTGCCACCAGTGATCACTTCCACTCTTCGCTGCTCTCGCAAACCAATCCCAACCGCATGTACCTGTTCGGGGCGACGTCGCTTGGCCGTTGCAATGCCGATCCGACCGGCCATGCGCCGTGGCAAACGACAACCATCTTCGACGAACTCGTCAACGCGGGTGTGAGCTGGCGCTACTACTACCAGGATGGCGTCTTTCTGGCGCAGTTCGCGGATTGGAGTAATCCAAAGATCCAAAGCAACGTGTGGAACATCAACAATTTGTTCACGCTACTCTCGCAGCCCAATGCCGATTCGCAGCTTCCGGCAGTGATCTTCATCGAGCGTGGGAAGAAGACCGATGAACATCCCGACAACAATATCCAGGCGGGCGCAACCGTAGTGAAATCGGTGATTGACGCCTTGATGGCCAGCAGTGCGTGGAAGGATTCGATCTTTGTCCTCATGTTCGATGAGGGCGGAGGTGTCTTCGATCACGTGCCGCCGTTCATGGTTACGCCTCCGGGCGATATGGATCCGAATTGCCCGAGCAACCTCACCAAGGGTCTCTATAACCTCAGTGGCTTCCGCGTGCCGATGATCGCCATTTCGCCCTATTCGAAGCCGCACTATGTCTCGCACACACCGATGGAGAACACTTCCATCCTGAAACTGATCGAGACGCGGTTCAACCTGCCTGCATTGACCCAGCGCGATGCTAACGCACCGGATATGACGGAGTTCTTCGACTTCAGCACTCCGTACTGGCTCACGCCGCCGCCATTGCCGGCACAACCGAACGAGTGCCTCACCAATAGCTCTCGTTGCAACCAGAAGCTCGAGACCTATCCGAACTTGCCGTAACGGAGAGTTCGCTTACATACCGGTCGAACCTGGCCGGCTCGCCGTTTACTCACGGCTAGAAATCTGGAAGGCGGGATCAACGTTATGCGGCAGCGAAGAAGCGTTCTTCAAGTATCCGGTGTGCTCCGGCGCGCGACGGGGGTGTTCATCGCGTGTGTCGGTCTGGCTTCATTTTCCATGGCAGCACAACATCCAAGCTACAACCGCAAAGCTGCGCAAGCGGCAGGAGTGGTGGAACCGCTTCCGCCGGAGGGACAGATCGGCAAGCGACTATTTCTCGAGACTAGGTTCGCGCAGTTCTTTGCGGTGAATTGCAATGGAAATGTAAACGCATCGCTGGCCTCCGGCGATCCTGTGGTGGCGACGATCCAAACGCCCGGCGGCAATTATCCAAGCCCGATCGCCGGTCAATCCATCAGCTGCCGTTTTTGCCACATCGACAACGAATTGGCTGGCACGGCCTTATCAACGCGGGCTTACAACGGCTACCTGCAGCGCGCTCCGATCCCGGCACGCGGGGGCATGGGCGGAACAACGTTGCGCAATGTGCACGCGATGGCCGATTCGATGATTTCGGGCACCCACGGCATTTTCCTGCACGCCGACGGTCAGTTCGCCAGTGGATATAGCGCCGCGCTCGCCGGACTGACGGGGAGAGGTTTCGGCTGGTTGCCGTCGGAGTACAACCAGGCAGTGGCGCAAGTTGCAAAGGTAGTCCGAGAAGATGACGGAACCGGGAGCCTCGCCCAGCAATACGGAGGATCGTACGCGCGGATTCTTTTGGGAACCGACCCGACGATCCCGCCGCAATTTCAGTTATCCCCGCCGTATCGGCTGGATGTCACGACCGCGACCGATGAAGAGATTTTGAACGATCTGGCGCAAATGATCTCAACCTATCTGGACAGCTTTGTCTTCTCGCGCGACCTCTACGGGCAGCACAACGGGTCGCCGTATGACATGTTCCTGTCTATTAACAATTTGCCGCAGTTGCCAGATTATGGGGAGAGCGACGCGGACTACTCGAAACGCCTGTTGGCTGCGGTCGAGGCGCTGCAGAATCCGATTTACGTGACGTCGGGAATGGGGAACTTCGTTTACCAGAAGCAGCAGTGGGTCTTCGGAGCGCAGGAACTGAAGGGAATGAAGGTTTTTCTTAAGCAGACGACCGCCAGCAATTCGTCGCAGACCAGGTTATCTCGGACCAAAGGACATCTAAGCCTGCTGCTGACATCGATGTTTGCCGGCGTCGTGCTTCTCGCTGGAGGCGGAATTCGACGCCGCAAGACGGCTGCTGCCGTTATCAGCATTGCCGCACTCGCTTTCTGTTTTGTGTGGGGTTGTGGAGGAGGTTCTTCCACTGTCACGCAGACCGTGACGAAAGCGGCGGTTACGCACACGGGAAATTGCGCGATTTGTCATCCTGCTCCCGATTTCACAGATCACAGCTTTC
>PLWX01000080.1 GCA_003151155.1 Acidobacteriaceae bacterium | reverse complement strand
TCGGAAGACTTATCAAGACGGACCTGAGGGAGATCTGGAAGAACGAGGAGTACGATTTCTCGAACTGGCTCGCGCAGGAAGAGAACCTCGTCCAATTAAGCGACGAGATCGGCATCCCGATCAGGTTGCTTGAGAAGGAGGCGATGTGCTCCCCAGAAAATGAACCAGCGTGAATGAGAGTTCTCCGGCTAAACTGGCCCGCTCGTAGTAATCATTTCACTAGGACGCGTTTTCCTAGACTGAGCCGTAATTTAACTCACAGTCGAATTCGACGATGCGGGTGTCTTTCCAGTCCGAGGTTCACGTATTTCAATCTGCCCATTTCGTGCTCGAACTTCCATACAGGGCTGCGGATGCACTGCCGGACCGTCTAGCACATGGCCGTCCTCCAGAGCAAAACGGGAGGAATGATAAGGACAGACAATACTGTCACCCACCAGTTTGCCTTCTGAGAGCGGCCCGCTAAAGTGGGAACACGTCCCAGCCATGGCAAAGAGACGGTTCCCGCGACGAACAATCAGAAAGGGCACGCCGTTATGCGTCGCACGGGTTGGTTTGCCCTCCAGCAATTCTGATTCAGGCAAAACCGCCGCAAACTCTTCCGGGAATAGTTCACCATCTGTTTGATCTACGCCCACTCTGTGTTCATAGACCATCGTGCCGCCGAGATGCGCCGCATAAGACATGACCGCATAACCGAGAGCGGCGGAGATTCGGCCGGCTGTGCGCGACTTTTTTGCTCGTAAGAGGAGCGAGGTGGTGAACAGCGCGGTAGCTCCGATGTTCAGCAGACCGTGAATCAATCCGATGCGGCGGGCTGGCGGATCAACGTCCGACCAATCTGTCACGCCGGTCGCTGCCGCGCCGATCGCACCGGCCAGCCCTATTGCAATGGACGTATCGGCCGCAAGCTCGAACTCACGACGGCTACGAATGAAGTCTAGACCGTCAAACACCATGGCCACCGTCCAGGCACCGACTGGCACATCCGTAAGGACGACGTGCAGCGGCTCGCCGAGCCACGTGCCGTTCAAGAAATTTCTGATCTTTTGTGCGGTTGCACTTCCGCCGCAGTAGAGAGCGCTATCTACCAGCTTCTGCAATCTCTCTTCGACTGGCTTCGTCGCCAGCCCCTGCGATGCCTTGGGCGGGTTTCCAGTAGTGCTGGGACTTTTCATCTGCTCACCTCATTGCCACATTTACAAGGATAAAACTATTGGCGACTTTCCATCAGATGCTGAGCTGACCGGGATTTTGTACCAAGTAGTTTGTTAGTGTAGCGCCTCGTTGACCGGCCCAGGCTTTTTGTGCCAGTCGTATCCTATAATCCCGAGACTGGCCACAGGAACTGGATGTATGGCAATCCTGCCGCGCTTTTGAACATTTGTCGCTCGAATGGTAAGACCTGCTGAACACCTTCTGAGACCAGATATTCTGCCACACGCCTCCTGCTAGGAACAGGCTTCCGGTGCGACTTTGGACGTTGCGCACGATTTCGCGCGCGAACTCGAACGGTATTTAGCGACTTCTCTGAGTGCCCGGTAGAACTCAATTGGCGACAGCTCGCTAGGAGAATTCACAAATGGTGCCAGCAAAGAAGAGTGACTCCGATCCAAAGCCTACCGCAAAAGTTGTAAGCGCAACCAGACCGGGCGTTCCCTTGTCGAACCCCGCCCAGAAAGCCGATTTCAAAGCCGCTGCCGCTGGCGACAAGCAACCCACATCCGTTTCGATCACCAGCGAGCCCGCGCCCTCTATTGGGCCCCAGCCCGCAGACGCCGGCATGCCCAGCGAAAAGCTAGAGCGCAAGTTGCGCCGGAAAGATGAAATCCTCACGGCGCTCCGCGCGGGTGCGCGCTTGATTCACACGACCAGTGGCTTGTATCGTGTCGTCGCTGCTGAGGGCACGCAAAATCCGACCAGCAAGCGTCGCGTGCTCGCGCTAATTCAGCAAGGCATCCTGAAAGCGACACAGAGTGACAGCAGGATATACGTGCTTGACGCGGAAGCCGAGAAAGCCGAGCGGGAAAAGAAGTCGGCACCGAAGGCTGAGCAATGGTCTCCCCGATGAGCCGATGCAGATCGTGATTCTCACGTGTTCGTGCGTTATGACGCTCGGAGAAATGGTGGCCTAGGTCGTGAACGAAATCTAACGCGATCTCTCCGAATGCAGCATGCGTCATAGAACCGACGAGACCACCTACGAAGGTCGCTTCTGTCGTACCGACGAAGTGCAAGTGATGTAGAGCGCCAGCGGTTGCCGCGCTGAAACCGCAGTGATCGGAGCTCCGCCGGTAGTAGTGACCTGGACAACGGGAAGTCCGCTGGATCCCGGGTCAGGGTTGAAGCCGGAGTTCGAGAGCGAGGTGGTGAAGGTGAGAATGGTGCTGGCACTTGAACCGCCGGAGTTCCCGACGAAGGTCACGGGGCGGGTCGAGGTGTTCGCGGAACCGTTGGTGATGCCGGTGAAGGCGGCAGCATCGGCATAAAGCGAAGAGTTCAACGTGATGGTGCCGGAGGCGCCGGGGGCTAGGCTGAGGGTGGCAGGGTTCGCGGTAACGCCGCCGGGCAATCCGCTGAGCGTGACATTCACCGTCCCCTGGTAGCCGCTGGACGAAGAGACCTGGACTTTGATGTCATGCGACGTGCCGGGATAGGCCGTGAGCGACGCCGGAGTTACAGAAACGGTGAAGGGCGCGGTTTGGGCAGCCGTGCCGAATGCGAACAGGAAGACGAGGGTGAGCAGCAATAGTTGCATCGCGCGATGAGACATGCCTGTGCATCGCGGATAAGAGAAGCGTGACATCGGGGAGCTCCCATTAACGAGAATGATTGCGCAGTGGAGTGATCCACGTTTGCGCGAACGGGGATCAGTGGATCGACCAGTGCGGATCTTGGCGTGCAGAGTCACGAGGAGGTGCTGGACACACGAGCGCGAGCAGTCCGACCTGGGTATGCGGGAAGAGAGTAGCCCGCGGTTGATTAATGTTCAGTGATTATGGGTATTAAGTAGAAAAGGAGTGGACCGTTCTGGGAGTCGGTCGTGAGACAGGGATTGTGGAGTTGCACTGCCGTAACCTGACCCCGTGGAACCTTTGTAGGTTGGACCGCATTCTTTGATCAGGGTTATCGCCAGTGCTTACCACCTGTGACCAGATTGATGGTGGTCAGTGCCTCTTGATAAACTCCTTCTCAAAGGAATAAGCGAAAATCACTTCGCGCCAGAATGCCCTACAAATTTGTCTGCCTTCGGATACATTTCTGGTCATCGATTTCAGCGCCGAAAAACAACAAAATCGAGTTTCTCAATCCGATTCCAAAATGCGGGGCTGCACCCGCAGCCCCGCTTCGTTGCCTTAGAACACGTCAAAGGCCGGTGCGCTGGGAGCGGCTCCCGGAGAGGGGTTCGCTCGTAGGGCATTCAACACGGTTCTCAACGTCGACTGATGCTGGAAGAGGGCGGTGGATCGGAATCCACGCTTTACGCCGGGACCCACGACGATAGCGGCCACGTGCCCACCCCCATGCGTCTTGTCCGTGTCGAACGCCTCATCGAATACGATGATCAGGATGCCGTCCTTCTTGAACTGGGCATTGTTCAACAGCGGTGCGATGTTGGTTTTGAGCCACGCATCGGCCGCCTGCAGGCCGGCGCTATGGCCATCATGGATGACGTTCGGCACCACGAACGAAAACATCGGCAGAGACCCGTTGGCAAGATCTTTCGAGAACTGCGTGAAGGGAACAAGGTTCTGTTTCTGAACGGAGCTGTTCGCGACATCCGTGAAATAGGGGAACGGGTTGTGGCGCTTCACGTAGTAGCCGGTGGGGCCACCGGTGTAGCCGACGTAGGGCAGACCTTCGGCATAGGACTTCCAGGTTTTGCCGCCGAGCAGCAGTTGGCGAACCAAGTTGTCCACGTTGACCGTTCCGGAATAGCTATCGTTATTCGTGATGATCTGACCGGTGGTCATCTCCAGGTAGTTGCCGATCGAGGGGTGTGTGTTGGCGTAATAGTTGGTAAGAAGGGAATACGACTTGGCGAGCGAGTTGAAATAGGGCATTGCCGAGTTGTTGATTACGCTGGAATAGCTGTGATTTTCTTCAACTAACAGGACCACATGATTGGATGGGGGAACGGCCGAAAACATGGGGAGACTGCATGCTCCGAAGAGCATGACGAGACGTACCCACTTCACGAACATGATTCACCTCGATAAGGGGAAGAAATTGATCGAAGGGCGTCCCAGGGGATGCCCACTTATTAATCCACGTTAGAAGGGAAATAAGTGCTGTGGCGCAACTATCGATTGAGCTATGCCGAATTGGGAACCCGCTGCCGAGTTCCTGAAGTCAAAATTCTCCCAGCGCAAGAATTTGAGAGATGTCGTGGTTCAGCGCGAATCCTCGCAACGCCGGTGTGCTGTTATTGCCCGACAGCTGGCGATAAATTCTCCTTACCACCAGTAACCGACAGACCGACCGCAGGGGCTTCTTTGCATGGGCGGTGTGAGGACGGTCTGCTGTTCCCAAAGTCGGTTGTGGACTCCGCTCCCGTGTCCGGCAATCGCCAGGGCAAGTCAAATACGGTTACGACTATTTCTTCGACTTGGTGCGCGACACCCTGCCCAGGTTAATCGATTTCCCGACGGCCAGATCGAACAAGACGAGAAAGCCATCGTGCTCCAACAGGGTGACATCACCCGACCTAAAGTCGCCAGTCGGTTTGGCGGTAACGCCGACGCTATACCGTCCAACTGATGGCGCTTTGAACGCAAACCTAACGTCCGCACCGGGTTCGTGGATGACGAGGCTTTCTCGCGACTCTCTGCGGAAGCTTCAGAACTCTGGCTGCGCACGTTTCTGGAATTGTCGTACAGCTATGGCTGGCGCCGCTCAGAACTGCTCAGCATGCGAGTCCGACAGGTCGATCTGCGGGCGCACACGATTCGGCTGGACGTGGGCTCTACCAAGAACGGCGAAGGCCGCGAGGTTGCAATGACGACAAGGGTCGCTGAACTTCTACAGCAGGCTACGGCGAACAAAACGGCGGAGGACTTTGTATTCACGCGCGCGGGCGGAAAGCCCATTAAGGATTTTCGGCAGACCTGGGACAATCTGACAGCGCGCGCTGGGCTGCCCAATCTGATTGTTCATGATCTGCGTCGCTCAGCGGCGAAGGCTTTACGTGCCGCAGGTGTTCCGGAAAGCGTGGTAATGGCGATTGGCGGCTGGAAAACCCCTGCGATGTTCCGGCGATACGCGATTGTCAGCACCGCGGATCAACGTGCAGCGGTTGTGAAACTAGAGCGTGCGAGAATCGAGAACAGCCCCGATTTCGGCCCCTATTCGACGAAGTCAGCGTTGCCGACTACGCCTGCGCACAGCGCAAAGGTGCAGTGAATCGGTTGAGCAGGCTAGAGTTAGCTTGGTGCCGGGAGGGGGGTCGTTTTCCAAGTAGTTGCCCAGAATCAGTAAGTTGAAGAAAATACAGGTCGCCAAAATCGCGGAAATCGCACGATCTGGGTTTGTTTGGTACGCCATTGGTACACCGATCCAATCGACTGACTGCTAATACCACTCTCGCAACCCCTGCTTCCGATCAACTATCGAAGGGGAGGGCTGGGCGTTAACGGGTCGAGTCTGTCGGCCAGTTCCTTCGCCCACCCCCCCATTCCCGGCAACGCTCTCGGGGTTGATGAGATCACGCCTGACAGTAGCCGCAACAGATAGGCATCGACATACTGACGAATCAAAGCCGCCAGACGCCTCCGATCTGGCCTTCTCATTGAAGATGTGGAACACCGTGCCTTTGTCGCGCACCCCGAGCGAGACCTTCAACCCCTACTCTGGCGCATCCAGCCCAAAATGTAAGCGCAGGTATTGACGTGCAGTAGGCATCTTCACTCCGATGGGCACGAGCGCATTCACCCCATACCGGAACGATCCACCGTACAACTTGGTCGCTTCCTCAACGTCTTTGAAGTACGTTTTCGAGTACACGTAGGCATCGCTAAGGCTGATGAAAGCTTCATTAAGTTCTCGAACACCTGCCGCGTCCAAATTACGAGCGATAGGCCACGCATCTCCCATGAGAAGACACGCGTTCGGAGACAAAGGAAATGCGGCTACTGCCTCCACTCGACGAAATCCGTAGCCGGGATGCAATTTGCCATGGGTTAGTGGAACGAACGTGATTAAAGGATTATCGGAGGTCACAAATTCAAGTTCGTCTGCTGGCCTTAATACACGCCAAGGCTCCTTGCGCAGCAGCACTTCGGCGATGAAATGCGCATTCTCCAACAAGTCCGACAAGAAAGACTGTCGTGGAGATTCAGCATTTTGGGCAGTCCGAAGCCATTGTTGGATTCCGTCGTGCATCTGTCGTTCCGACACGGGACGTCCAAGTCTTGACGCAAATCCAGATGCGAGTTCCCCAATGAACTCCTCATCTTTAAGTAGCTCCAGTATCTCTCCCACAATGTTCGACCAGTTGTTAGCGGAGAATGTTCTGCGTTGCGTTGCTCGGGAGTAAAGCAGGGCAGCGTACAACGCGAGTTTCTCGCGTGAACCGTGCGGCCAATGAAATAAGTCGCTTTTCGCGCTAACCAAGACGTCGTTGCAGTCATTCTCAATTTTCGCCAAGACACTCTCGAACGATTCATCGAAGATGCCATCTGGTCGGAGAAAACCGAAGTAGCCGTTCTCGACACCCTGAACCGAGGTGGCACGTTCGCTGGCTGGCTGCTCCCTTTCGTACACCCAAATGCGACCGGGATTCTTCTTGCCTCGGGTTGATGGAGTGGCAAACTGTTCCAGATAGAACTTAGGAATGATGTGAGAACCAATCAATTGCGCTTAACTCCGACCGCTACCTAATCATCGCGACTTGCGGCTTCTCGACCTCGAACACCTACGAATCTACCATCCTCGAATTACGCCGAGGCCATACGCATTACAGAGGGTGGCGCCAGTTCCCGGCTATTGGCGGGGGAGACAACGCTTCGAGTAGCGGAAGGAACGAGTTTCGATCACCGCTCAGGCGAGCGGCGTTTGAGAGTGAGCCGAGAGCGAACAGTTAACGGCGAGTAACTGGACAACCTTATCCCCGAGTGTCAGACTTCCGGCCTCAGGTGCTGACGATGCGCATCCGCGCTTTGCTTCTCGCTCTCTTGATCTCGATCACCCCAGCCTACGCGACCCGAAGCAGTAGCTCCCATTCCTCCAGTTCCCACTCTCACAGCAGCAGCCACTCTTATCACTCGCACTCCTCGGTCTCTCATCGAACCCATTCCTCCACCGGACGCACCCACCGATCAGGCTCCGCGTACAGCGGCCATCGCAGCTACGGGACGAGATCGCCGCGCACTTCCGCTTACGGGGTTCAACGGGACGGTCACGGCAGGATCAAGCGCAGTGCCGCCGCCAAGAATGATTTCAAACGGCAACACCAATGTCCGTCCACCGGACGCAGCAGCGGAGCATGTCCGGGCTACGTCATCGATCATGTTCGCGCCTTGGAGTGTGGTGGCCCGGATACTTCGTCCAACATGCAATGGCAGACGGTGGCGGATGGGAAAGCGAAAGATAAGACTGAGCGCAATTGTCGATAACGTCGCCATGATTCTCGTGGCGCTTACGTCATATACCAACCGCCGTTGACCGATACTGTCTGCCCCGTCATGTAATCGTTCATCGCGAGCATGACGGCGACAGATGCCACATCGTCCACCGAACCGAAATGGCCCATCGGGATCAGGCTCGGCTCCGCATTCATGTTGCTCGTAACCATCTCGGTTTCGATTAATGCAGGGGCGATTGCGTTCACCGTGATCCCGTCACGAACGTAGTTCAACGCGCACGAGTGCGTTAGCCCGATCATCCCGGCCTTCGACGCCGCGTAATGCGGCCCCACAGCACCGCCCGTCTGGGCAGCTACCGACGAAATGTTGATGATCCGGCCCCATCCGCGCTTCCGCATGCCTCCGATCACCGCTTGAGTCACCAAGAAAACGGACTTCAGATTCACGGTTAGCACCTCGTCCCACTCCAGTTCTGTGATCTCTTCTAGCTTCCGGGGCTGCGCGATTCCAGCATTGTTGATGAGAATATCGACCGGGCCGAGGTTCGCCTCCACCTCCGCGACCATTCTCTCTACCTCAGCAGCGACGGACACGTCGGCCTTCACATGAAACGATTTCCTGCCGAGCTCCACGATCTCCGCGCATACCGCCTCGGCGGAATCCGCTCTCTTGCGATAGTTGATGGCCACTTCGGCACCAGCCCTAGCCAGCGCCACGGCGATTCCGGCTCCGATTCCCCTACTGCCGCCCGTCACGAGCGCAACTCGATTCTTGAGGTCTGGCATGACGAGATCATACGACCGATGTACGTCTTCAAGACCTCTTGGCGGAGTTCCGACTGTAAAGCCGAACTGACTTTTGGGACGTGTGCAACTTTGACCAGACGTGAGTTCCCGAACATGTCACTATCCCTCTCGGATATCCCAAACCTTTCTTCAGGGCACCACACGAACCTACAATCCCGAGGTTCGTATTGGGGAGGTAGACATGAGTGAAGATAATGCTGTTCCCACCGGAATTTTTGCGTACCGTCAGCATTCAGACGGAAGCATCGCCGCGATATGCCTGCATTGTTACGCCAACGCAGCGACAGCAAACACATTGTCAGAACTAGCGTCACTGCAAACCAAGCATCGTTGTGACAAAGCCAGCCGCGTGAAGTGTCTCAATCGCACGGGAACGCAAAGTCCGGGCACGATGATGTCACAGAAGTGATCCCGATTCGCCACGCCTCGGAGTGGCCAGAAGTTGAACGGCGACCGCCTGCGAAGGCGCGAAGCGCATCACGTTTCAGGGGATCGACTCAGGTTCGAAATCGGAACAACAATGAGATGGTGGCAATCGCGCCGAGACCAACGATGATGAGGTGCGCAGACTTTATTTTCGGCGAGATACGGTCGCTTAGGGCCACGAGTAACCCAATCACCGCAGCTACTGCGACTAGCGGGATTCCGAAAAACATCCCAATCGCCACGGGCATAGCAGAAGCTCTCCCCCAGTCTTCCAACGGTCGGTGAA